>NZ_BAABIG010000071.1:0-101109 GCF_039542605.1 Streptomyces ziwulingensis | reverse complement strand
CACCGCCCCCCGGCTACGGCCAGCCCCAGGCCCCCCAGGCGCCCCACCCCCCGGGGCCGCCCGCCCCGCCCCCCGGCTACGGTCAGCCCCCGGTCCAGCAGGCCCCCTACGGCGCGCCCCAGGTGCCGCCGCAGGGCACGCCGCCCCAGGGCGTCCCGCAGAGCATCCCCCAGGGCGCACCGCAGGGCGCCGGCGTGGCCGCCGCGCTCCAGAAGTACCGGGAGACGCCCACCGGACAGCGCTGGACGCAGCAGAACCGCAAGCTCGTCCGCGTCGACCTCGGTCTCGGCGACCAGCCGGTGCTAGCCCGGCAGGGCAGCATGGTGCTCTACCAGGGCAAGGTCGACTTCGGCTACAAGGGCGCGGGCTTCGCCGGCCGTGTCGCGGGCAACGC
Source organism: Streptomyces ziwulingensis (assembly GCF_039542605.1). NCBI lineage: Bacteria > Bacillati > Actinomycetota > Actinomycetes > Kitasatosporales > Streptomycetaceae > Streptomyces > Streptomyces ziwulingensis. Next base: position 100,715 of record NZ_BAABIG010000071.1, on the reverse strand, counting down.
CACCGGCCAGGAGATGCAGCTCATGCGCTGCACCGGCAAGGGGCAGGTCTTCTTCGCCGAGCAGTCCACGATGCTGCACCCCATCGAGCTCCAGGGGGACGCCCTCTGTGTCTCCGCCGAGAACGTCCTCGCCTTCGACGAGAGCCTGCGGTACGAGGTCCGGCGCATCGAGGGACACGGCATCCCCGGCGGCGCGCTGTTCACGATGCAGTTCCAGGGCACCGGCACCATCGTGGTGAAGACCCACGGCATGCCCGTGGTCCTGCCGGTCACGCCCACCACCTTCGCCGACTGCCACGCGGTCGTCGCCTGGTCGGCCGCCGCCCAGGTCGTCGTCTCCAGCCAGGTGCGGATGCGCCGCAACTCCTACCCCGGCGACACCGGCGAGAGCGTGAACCTGCAGTTCAGAGCCGCTCCCGGCAGCTTCGTCGTCGTTCAGCCGTACGAGATCTGAGGGAGCGCCCGACATGAACCAGCCGCTCGCGGACCACGCCCCCGCCCCGGTCTCCGCCCGCATGGAGAACCACGGCAACCACATGCTGAAGGTCGCCATGCAGACCGGGCACGACCTGTTCGCACGCGTGGGGTCGATGATCGCCTACGAGGGGTTCGTCCAGTACGAGCCCAACCCGCCCGCGGTCCGGCAGATCGCCAAGGACTGGATGACCGGCGAGGGCGCCCCCCTGATGAAGTGCTCCGGGGACGGCCTGCTCTACCTCGCCGACTACGGCGCCGACGTGGTCGTGATCAACCTCAACGGGGACGGCATCTCGGTCAACGCCACCAACCTGCTCGCCTTCGACGCCCACCTCACCTGGGGCGTGGAGCGGGTCAAGGGCCTGGCGAAGTTCGCCGGGCAGGGCCTGTGGAACACCAAGATCTCCGGGCCGGGCTGGGTCGCGCTGACCTCCCGGGGCAAGCCGATCGTCGTGGACTGCGGCGGCGGCGAGGACGAGACGTACGTCGACCCTGACGCGCTCGTCGCCTGGTCCCCGAACCTGAAGGTGAAGGGCAAGCGCAGCTTCAAGGCGCAGTCGCTGATCGGCCGCGGCAGCGGCGAGGCCTACCAGATGGCCTTCTCCGGTCAGGGCATCGTCGTCGTCCAGCCCAGCGAGGACAGCACCGACCGTCTCCGGGTCCGGGGCTGAGGGGGAGTACCGCCACCATGCAGAGCCCGATTTTCGCCTACAACGACCAGCAGACCCAGGAGCGCTGGAGCCTGCAGAACAAGCAGATGCTCCGCGTCACCCTGGAGGGCCACGACGACATCCTCGCCCGCAAGGGCACGATGGTCGCCTACCAGGGGCTCGTCGAGTTCGACGCCGAGTTCCAGGGCGGCAACCAGCGCCGCTCGCGGGCGCGCACCGGCGAGGGCCTGGACCTCATGCGCTGCCACGGACAGGGCACCGTCTTCTTCGCCAACCTCGCGCAGCACATCCATGTGATGGAGGTCGACCACGAGGGCCTCACCGTCGACAGCAGCTACGTACTGGCGATGGACTCCTCCCTGCACCACGAGGTCATCGCCGTCGACAGCCTGTACGGCATCTCCGGTTCGGGGAAGTACCAGCTCAACATCACCGGCAGCGGCCGGGTCGCGCTGATGACCTCGGGTGCCCCGCTGCTGATGCGGGTGACGCCCGACAGGTACGTCAACTGCGATGCCGACGCGATCGTCGCCTGGTCCACCGGGCTGCGCGTCCAGATGCAGGCCCAGACGCACTCCTCCGGGGTGTGGCGGCGCCGCGGCAGCACCGGCGAGGGCTGGGAGCTGAGCTTCATGGGCAGCGGCTTCGCCCTCGTCCAGCCCAGCGAGCTGCTGCCGCCGCAGAACGCCGCGATCGGCTCGGGCGCGGCCGCGCAGTTCGGCATGGGCCGGCAAGGGGCCCGCGGCCAGAACCAGGGCAACGCCTGGAGCTGAGCACAGCCGCCGGGCACAGAGAATCCGGACGGGCCGGGTAAGGGGCGACCGCCGTGGCGGTCGCCCCTTACCCGGCCCGGGGACTCAGAGCCTGGCGCGGGTCGCCGCCAGCAGGCGGACCACCGAGGCGTCCGCCACGTCCGCCACCTCCCCGTACCCGAACCAGCGCAGGTCGAGGGACTCGTCGCTGATCGCCTCGACGGCGTCCGGCGGGGCCACGGCCGCGTACTGGACGTCCAGGTGCCAGGCGCAGGGCGTGTGGTGCCGGTCCAGCCGCACCGGCCCACCGGGCAGCAGGGCCAGGCCCGCGATCCCCGACTCCTCGGTGCCCTCGCGCAGGGCGGACGCCGCCAGCGTCGGATCGCCCGGCTCGCAGTGGCCGCCCATCTGCAGCCACTTGCGCAGCTTGCGGTGCAAGGTCAGCAGGACCCGCTCGCGCGGCGGGTCGACCACCAGGGCGCTCGCCGTGAGGTGGCCGTCGCCGCACGCCTTCCACATGCCGTCCGGACGGGTCGCCAGATGGTCCAGGTAGACCTGGCGCAGTTCGTCCTGGCCCTCGTACCCCTTCAGCACGAGGACCGCGTCGTCGTACAGGCTCACTCCGTGCCGTCGCCCTCGGCCTCGCCCTTCTTACGCAGGTCGGGCTTGTCGGCGGCCTCGCCGAGCATCTTGTCCAGCTCGGAGAAGTCGAGCTGCTCGCGGTGGACGAAACCGTCCGGGTCGTCCAGGTCGGTGGCGGTCGGCAGCATGTCCGGGTGGGCCCACAGGCCGTCCCGGCCGTCGACACCGCGCGCGTCCGTCAGGGACGCCCACAGCCGGGAGGCGTCCCGCAGCCGGCGCGGGCGCAGCTCCAGGCCGATCAGCGTGGCGAAGGTCTGCTCGGCCGGTCCGCCCGAGGCGCGGCGGCGGCGCAGCGTCTCGCGCAGCGCGTCGGCGGAGGACAGCCGCGGCTTGGCGGCGGCGTGCACCACCGCGTCCACCCAGCCCTCCACCAGCGCCAGGGCCGTCTCCAGACGGGCCAGCGCGGCCTTCTGCTGCGGGGTGTCCTCCGGCTGGAACATGCCCTGCTGGAGAGCTTCCTGCAACTGCTCCGGGTTCTGCGGGTCGAACTGGCCGACCACGTCCTCCAGCTTGGCCGTGTCCACCTTGATGCCGCGGGCGTAGCCGTCGACCGCGCCGAACAGGTGCGAGCGCAGCCACGGCACATGGGCGAACAGACGCTGGTGGGCGGCCTCGCGCAGGGCGAGATACAGCCGCACCTCGTCCTTCGGCACGCCCAGGTCCTTGCCGAACGTCTCGATGTTCGCCGGCAGCAGCGCGGCCTTGCCGGCCGGGCCCAGCGGAAGGCCGACGTCGGAGGAGCCGACCACCTCACCGGCGAGCACTCCGACGGCCTGGCCGATCTGGGTGCCGAACATGGCGCCGCCCATGGAGCGCATCATGCCGATCAGCGGGCCGGCCATGGCCTGCATCTCCTCGGGCAGGACGTCGCCCATGGCCGCGCCGACGCGCTCGGCGACCGGGTCGACCAGTTCCTTCCAGGCGGGCAGGGTCGCCTCGACCCACTCCGCGCGGCTCCAGGCCAGCGCGGTACCCGCGCCGGAGGGCAGGGCGGTCGCGTCGTCCAGCCACAGGTCGGCCAGGCGGACGGCCTCCTGGACGGCGCTGCGCTCGGCGAGGCCGACGCTCGAGTCCTTCGTGCCGTCCGGGGCGCCCTGGGCCACGGTCTGGCGGGCGATCTGCTTGGCCATGTCCCAGTTCACCGGGCCGCCCTCGTAGGAGAGCATCTGGCCGAGCTGCTGGAACGCGGCCCCCAGGTCGTTGGGGTTCAGCGACCCGAACATGGCGGCGAACGGATTGTCCGCACCGGCGCCACCCGGGCCACCGGGCAGCCCGAGACCGAACGGGTTGGCCGGTCCCTGACCACCACCGCTCTGCTGGTCCTTCTTCTTGCCTTCGTCGCCGTCGTCCGGCTCCTCCGGCGGAAGGCCGAATCCGAATGGGGTGTCACTCACGGGGTTCCTCGGCTGGTAGGGCCGCCGGTTCTCTCCGGCGGCACGGCTGCCCGACATTCACCACCCAGCGTAGACACCCTGGGCGGATCGGGCCTCGGTGCTTCGCCGACTGACGGCCTGCGGCAGGATGGATGCCACCTGGTACGTACGCGTCACTCGCGACGGTACTGAAGACAACCGCTGGAGACGCCCGGTGAGTTCCCCAGATCCGCAGGTTCGCGCAGCGCGAAACCAGTCAACCGGCCCCGCCGGCCCCGCGGCGCGCGGGCCCGTCGTCGCGGTGACCGGCGCCGCCTCCGGCGTCGGCGCCCTGCTCACCGCGCGGCTCGCCGCGTCGGCGGAGGTCAGACAGGTCGTCGCCATCGACGAGCGGCGCGGGGAGTGCGCGGCGGCCCAGTGGCATGTCCTGGACGTACGGGACCCGGCCATCGCCGAGAAGCTGCGCGGCGCCGACGTGGTCGTCCACCTGGCGCTCGACCTCGACCTGGAGACCGACGCGGCCGCCCGGACGGCGTACAACGTCCGGGGGACGCAGACCGTCCTGACCGCCGCCGCGGCGGCCGGCGTGCACCGGGTCGTGCTGTGCACCTCCGCGATGGTCTACGGCGCGCTGCCGGACAACGAGCTGCCGCTGTCGGAGGACGCCGAGCTGCGGGCCACGGCCGAGGCCACCGGCGTCGGGGACCTGCTGGAGATCGAGCGGCTGGCCCGGCGGGCCCCGCGCGCCCACCCGGGGCTGAACGTCACCGTGGTCCGCCCCGCCGTCCTGGTGGGTGGCGGCGCCGACACCGCGCTGACCAGGTACTTCGAATCTCCCCGGCTGCTCGTGGTGGCCGGGTCGAGGCCCGCCTGGCAGTTCTGCCACGTCCACGACCTGTGCGGCGCGCTGGAGTACGCCGCGCTGGAGAAGGTCGACGGGGAACTCGCCGTCGGGTGCGACGGCTGGCTGGAGCAGGAGGAGGTCGAGGAACTCACCTCGATCCGGCGGATGGAGCTGCCGTCCGCCGTGGCGCTCGGCGCGGCGGCCCGGCTGCACCGCATCGGGCTCACCCCGTCCCCGGCCGGTGACCTGGCCTACACGATGTACCCCTGGGTGGTGAGCGGGAGCCGCCTGCACGACGCCGGGTGGCGGCCGAAGTACACCAACGAGGAGGTGCTCGCCGAACTGCTGGCCGAGGTCTCCGGGCGGCACACGGTCGCCGGGCGCCGCCTCGGCCGCAAGGACGCCACCGCGGCCGGCGCCGCGGGCGCGACGGTGGCGCTGCTGGGCGCGGCCGCGGTGGTGCGCCGGGCCCGCAAGGCCCGGCGGCGCATCTGAGGCACGGGCGGCGACGCTGTTCCTCGGCAGGCCGGCCGTGGGGCACGATGGAGGCATGGCACCCATGAACGACCACCCAGGTGAGCAGGTTGCGCAGGACCCCGTGAAGCTGGTCGCGGTCCGCGACACGCCGCTCTCCCTGGACGAGGTCTTCCGGGCCGTCGGGGACACCGCGGCCGGCGGCACCGCGCTGTTCGTGGGAACGGTGCGCGACCACGACGGCGGAGCCGACGTCGACAAGCTCGGGTACTCCTGCCATCCCAGCGCCGAGGCCGAGATGCGGCGGATCGCCGAGAAGGTCGTCGCCCGGTACCCGGTGCGCGCCCTGGCCGCCGTGCACCGGGTGGGTGACCTGGGCGTCGGCGACCTCGCCGTCGTCGTGGCCGTGTCCTGCCCGCACCGCGGGGAGGCGTTCGAGGCGTGCCGGATGCTGATCGACGACCTCAAGCACGAGGTGCCGATCTGGAAGCACCAGACGTTCTCCGACGGGACCGAGGAGTGGGTCGGCGCCTGCTGAGCGTCCCCGGGCCCGCACCCGCGTCGTTTCCCCCGGTTGCGTAACCGCACCCCCGGTACGAGCGTTGTCACTGTGAATGGTTAATCTGCTGATCAGTCAGTCGCGGACGCTCATGGGGTTGGGAGGTCGGCATGGCGGCTCTCGCCTGGTTGCTGATTCCGCTGGTGGCCGCGATCGCCGCGGGTCTGTGGGGCAGTTGGGCCCACCGGACCCGCAGGGCGCGCGGCGACGGCCCGGAACTGGACGGGTACGCCCGGTTCCGGGAAGCCATGGAGAAGCCCCCGCGCACCTCCTCACGCACCTGAGCGACGTGCCCGCCCGGCCCGTGCCCGGCACCGGCCGTGCTCGCACCGCCCTGACGGAGCGCTGACAGACCCGTCCCGTACTGTCGTGACATGCCACGCCGCACCGCGACGATGCTCGCCTCCACCCTGATGCTGATCGCGCTCCTGTGCGCGGGAGTCTTCATCCCCGTGCCGTACGCGGAGATGTCCCCGGGGCCGACGGTGAACACACTCGGTGACCACGACGGCGAGCCGGTGCTGCAGATCTCCGGGCGCAAGACGTACGAGGCCGGCGGCCACCTGAACATGACCACCGTCCGCGTCACCAGCGCCGACTACAAGATGAACCTCGTCGAGGCCGTGTACGGGTGGCTGGCCCACGACAACAAGGTCGTGCCGCACGACACGCTCTACCCGGACGGCAAGACGGAGGAGCAGTCCACCCAGGAGAACGCCGAGGAGTTCAGCCAGTCCCAGGAGAGCGCCAAGGTCGCCGCCCTGAAGGAGCTGGACATCCCCGTGCAGTCCTGGGTGGTGGTCTCCACCGTCGTCAAGGACTCCCCGGCCGAGGGCACGCTGCACGCCGGCGACGTGATCAAGGCGGTCGACGGCACCGCGGTCAAGCAGCCCGCCGACGTCGCGAAGCTGGTGACCGAGCACAAACCCGGCGAGGACGTCGTCTTCACGGTCGTGCCCGCCAAGGAGCAGGCCGCCGCCGAGAAGGAGAACCGGAGGACGACCGGCACCGAGGACATCAGGATCACCACGACCGCCTCCGCCGACACCGGCGAGAAGCGGGCCGTCGTCGGGATCTCGGCCGGGACCGACCACACCTTCCCGTTCACCATCGACATCAAGCTCGCCGACGTCGGCGGGCCGAGCGCCGGTCTGATGTTCGCGCTCGGCATCTACGACAAGCTCACCCCGGGCGACCTGACCGGCGGCGCCTTCGTGGCCGGCACCGGCACCATCGACGACGCCGGCGAGGTCGGCCCGATCGGCGGCATCGAGATGAAGACCGTCGGCGCCCGTGACAAGGGCGCCCAGTACTTCCTGACGCCCGCCGACAACTGCGCGGCCGCCGCCGAGGACACCCCCGACGGACTCACCCTGGTCAAGGTGGGCACGATCGACGACGCCCTCGGCGCGCTGAAGGACATCCGCGCCGGGGACACCGCCGACCTGCCGACGTGCGCCGCCGGGTGACCGCGCGGGCCGCGGCCCGCGCCGCCGTCCCGGGCGGCGTTTGGGAGGGCTACTCCTCGAACGTCGCCGTCAGCGCCTGAGCCAGCCCCGGCACCAGCTCGGAGCCGGTCAGGACCTCCGTCACGGAGTCCTTCTCCCGCAGCCGCAGCGCCGAGTCCCGGGTGCCGTCCCGCAGCACCGCGACCGTCAGCCGCACCTCCTGGCGGTCCGGGTGCCCGGCCACCCACGCCGTCAGCCCGGCCTCGTCGAGGCCGTCGGGGACCTGGGCCTCGGCCGACGGGGGCAGCATCAGGCGCTCCACGCTGAGCGCGCAGCCGGCCACCGCGTCGGGCCAGGCGATCGTGGCGAGGAACTCGTCCAGCGGCCGGTCCGCGGGAACCTCGTCCTGCTCGATGGGGGTGAGCCCGGCGGACTCGCCCTCCGTGTCGAGGCCGAGCTTGCGCGCCAGGGAGGGCTGCTCGGACTGGAGTCGTGCGGTGTCTACGAGAGCGAAGAAGCGGGCGGGCTGGTCCCAGCCGAGGCCGGAGACGTACTCGTCGATCTCGAGCACGGCCCGGGTGAGCGGGCTCGCCGCCATGGGGGTGTTGGACATGGTCACAATCCTCTCTCGTTCGGGGCCGGAATCGGGAACCGAGTAAACGATGAGTAAGTTGCATAAGTGTGGGTCCGGGAGTACGGGCCCGCGCGAGAGGCCCACGGACCCGAGGGCCAGACGGATTCAACAGCGAACTTCGAGGTGCGCACCTTGGCTTTCCAGATGCCGGACCGCGGCGGAGGCCCGACGGGGCCACGGATCAGAGTGGGCCGCCCGTCCCGGCGTGTCCGGACCCTGCTCATGACGCTGGGCGTGCTGGCCGTGCTGGCCATGGCGTTCACCATGTTCGCGGGCTTCTGGACGGACTGGCTGTGGTACCGGTCGGTCGACTACTCGTCGGTGTTCACGACAACCCTGTGGACCAAGATCGGGCTGTTCTTCGTCTTCGGCCTGCTGATGGCGCTCGCCGTCGGGTTCAACATCTGGCTGGCCCACCGCATGCGGCCGCCGCTGAGCGCGATGTCGATGGAGCAGCAGAACCTCGACCGCTACCGGATGGGCATCGCGCCCTACAAGAAGTGGCTGCTGCTCGGCATCACCGCCCTGGTGGGCCTGATCGCCGGCGCCTCGGCGTCCGGCCAGTGGCGGACCTGGCTGATGTGGGTCAACGGCGTGTCCTTCGGCCAGAAGGACCCGCAGTTCAAGCTGGACGTCGCCTTCTACGCCTTCGACCTGCCCTGGTACCGGTTCCTGCTCGGCTTCGGCTTCGCCGCCGTGATCCTCTCGGTGATCGCCGCCGCGCTCACCCACTACCTGTACGGCGGGCTGCGCGTCACCAGCCCCGGCGCGCGGGCCACGTCCGCGGCCACCGGCCATCTGTCGGTGCTGATCGGTGTCTTCGTCGCGTTCAAGGCGGTCGCCTACTGGCTGGACCGCTACGGACTGGCGGTGAAGTCCAGCGACTTCAAGGCCACGGACAACTGGACCGGCCTGCGGTACGTCGACGCCAACGCCTACCTGCCCGCCAAGACGATCCTGTTCTGCATCGCGGTCATCTGCGCGCTGCTGTTCTTCGCCACCATCTGGCGGCGCACCTGGCAGCTTCCCCTGATCGGCTTCGGCCTGATGGTGCTCTCCGCGATCCTGATCGGCGGCCTCTACCCGGCCATCGTGCAGAAGTTCCAGGTCCAGCCGAACGAGCAGGCCAAGGAAGCCCCGTACGTCGAGAAGAACCTCGCGGCCACCCGGGACGCCTACGGCATCGACGGCACCCAGGTCACCGACTACGACGGCAAGAGCGACACCAAGGACCTGACCAAGCTGCGGGACGACGTCGGCGACGCCGCCTCGGTCCGGATCATGGACCCGAACATCGTCTCGCCGACGTTCCAGCAGCTCCAGCAGATGCGTAAGTACTACGCCTTCCCGAACAACCTGGACGTCGACCGCTACACCGCCGAGGACGGCGCGGACCAGGACACCGTCATCGGCCTGCGCGAGCTGAACCTCGCCGGCGTCGACAAGCAGAACTGGATCAACAACCACTTCCGCTACACCCACGGTTACGGCGTCGTCGCGGCCAAGGGCACCGAGGTGGACGCCGAGGGACGCCCGGTCTTCACCGAGTCCAACCTGCCGTCCGAGGGCGACCTGCCCCGGTACGAACAGCGGATCTACTACGGCGAGAAGACCGGTACGTACTCGATCGTCGGCGGTCCCCAGAAGGAGATCGACTACTCCGACGACAGCGGGGAGAAGACCACCAGCTACAAGGGCGACAGCGGGGTGAACCTCTCCAACCCGGTCAACCGGGCCGCGTACGCGGTGGCGTTCAACGAGCCGCAGATCCTGTACTCCGGGGCGATCGGCGAGGGTTCGCGCATCCTGTACAATCGCACTCCCAAGGACCGCGTCGAGGCGGTCGCCCCGTGGCTGACCATCGACGGCGACGCCTATCCGGCGGTGGTGGACGGCCAGATCCAGTGGATCGTGGACGCGTACACCACCACCAACGGCTATCCGTACGCCTCCCGCACCACGCTCGGCGACACGACGGCCGACTCGCTGACCGCGGTCAACGACAACCGCGCGGTGGTCGCCCAGCAGAACCAGGTCAACTACATCCGCAACTCGGTGAAGGCGACCGTCGACGCGTACACCGGAGACGTCAAGCTCTACCAGTGGGACACCAAGGATCCCGTCCTGAAGACGTGGATGAAGGCGTTCCCCGGCACGGTGGAGTCCAAGAGCAAGATCTCCGGCGACCTGATGGCGCATCTGCGCTACCCGCAGGACCTGTTCAAGGTCCAGCGCGAGCTGCTCACCCGCTACCACGTGAAGGACGCCGAGACGTTCCTCAGCGGCAGCGAGGTCTGGCAGGTGCCGGACGACCCGACCAACAAGTCGGGCGACGCGGTGCCGCCGTACTACCTGAGCATGAAGATGCCCGACCAGCAGCAGCAGGCGTTCTCGCTGACGACCACGCTCACCCCCAACGGACGTGACAACCTCAGCGCGTTCATGGCGGTCGACGCCGAGGCGGGCACCGACGGCTACGGCAAGATCAGAATCCTGAAACTGCCGACCAGCACCACCGTCGACGGTCCCAAACAGGTGCAGAGCCAGTTCAACTCCGAACAGGACATCGCCGAGTCCATCAGGCTGCTCAGAGGCGGCGACTCGGAGGTGGAGTACGGCAACCTGCTGACCGTGCCGCTCGACGGCGGGCTGCTCTACGTGGAGCCGGTCTATGTGCGCGGCGGCGGACTGAAGTATCCGCTGCTGCGCAAGGTGCTGGTCACCTACGGAGGCCAGACGGCCTTCGAGGACACCCTGGACGAAGCCCTCAACAAGGTCTTCGGGGACGAGGGAGCCACCACCCCGGAGCCGCCCGACGAGGGCGACGACACCGGCGATCCGCCACCGACGTCCAGCGACCCCACGGTCCAGGAAGCGCTCGACGACGCCCAGGAAGCCTTCGACGCCGGCCAGAAGGCCCTGAAGGAGAACGACTGGACGGCGTACGGCGAGGCGCAGAAGGACCTGGAGGACGCGCTGAGCCGGGCCGAGGACGCCCAGGCCGAGGCGGCGAGCGGCGACGACAAGAACGGGGGCGGCAAGAGCGACCCGAGCCCCGCTCCGAGCGGCAGCCCCGGCAGCGGCGGCTCGGACAGCGGCTGACCAGGGCGTGAAGCACCCACCCCGCGCCGTGATACGGTTGTGAACACAACGGCGCGGGGTGGAGCAGCTCGGTAGCTCGCTGGGCTCATAACCCAGAGGTCGCAGGTTCAAATCCTGTCCCCGCTACTGAAGTCGATGCACATCGTGCAAGCGACAGCGAAGGCCCGGATCCCCCAGGGATCCGGGCCTTTGTGATGTGCGCACACATGTTCCGACGGGTGTGGACTGCCCTGTCGGCCACGGGAGTTGGGCGATCCGTGTTTGACTTGTCTCTCTGTGGGCATGTCGACAAAACGCTGAAGTGACCTCACTGACTGCGGTGTGCCGGGTGTACCCAGGTTGCGGGTGGTGCGACGATGGACGTTATGGGGGACATGGCAACTCTGTTCGAGACGGGGCGGTTTGTGCAGCCTTCCGGTCCCGAGAGGGCCGGGGACGAGGCCGGAGAAGCGGCCGACGAGGCTGCCGAGGAGGTGCGCCGGCGGTTCGCCGCCGGGGCCGGGGCCGGGGACGTCGAGGCGATGAGCGTCCTCGGGTCCATGCTGCTGCGCCGCGGCGATCTCGACGGAGCCGAGCCCCATCTGCGCGCCGCGACCGCGGCCGGCGACCGGGCCGCGGCCAACAACCTGGGCGTCCTGCTCCACCAGCGCGGATACGCCGACGAGGCGGCCGGCTGGTGGCGGATCGCCGCCGTCGCCGGCTCCGCCGCGGCGGCGCACGCGCTGGGCCGCCACTTCCGTGAGCGCGGTGACGAACCCGCCGCCGAGTACTGGCTGCGCCAGGCCGCCGAACAGGGACACGCCCTCGGCGCCTACGCCCTCGCCGACCTGCTGGAGCACCGCGGGGACGCGGCGGCCGGGCGCTGGATGCGGGCGGCCGCCGAACGCGGGCACCGGGAGGCCGCGTACCGGCTGGCCCGGGCGCTGGACCGGCGTGCCCCCCGGCCCGGGGACGACGACCGGAGCGCGGCGGACGAGGCCGAGCAGTGGTACCGGCAGGCCGCGGCGCGCGGACACCGCCGGGCCGCGCTGCACCTCGGGACCATCCTGGAGCGGCGCGGCGAACTGAAGGAGGCGGGCCGCTGGTACCTGACGTCCGCCAAGGACGGCGAGACGCGGGCCGCCTGCGCGCTGGGCTTCCTGCTGCGCGACGCCGGGGACAGCGAGAGCGCCGCGGTGTGGTGGCTGCGCGCCGCCCAGCAGGGCGACGGCAACGCGGCCAACGCGCTGGGCGCCCTGCACGCCGAGCGCGGTGAACCCCAGACCGCCGAGCGCTGGTACCGGGCGGCCATGGACGCCGGCGACGAGAACGGCGCGTACAACCTCGGGCTGCTCTGCGCCGAGCAGGGCCGCACCGCGCGGGCCGAGCAGTGGTACCGGCGCGCGGCCTACGCCGGGCACCGCGAGGCGTCCAACGCGCTGGCGATCCTGCTGCTCCAGAACGGCGACCGCAGCGGCGCCGAGCCGTGGTTCTCCAAGGCCGCCGAGGCGGGCAGCGTCGACGCCGCCTTCAACCTCGGCATCCTGCACGCCGGCCGCGGGGAGGAGGAGCCCGCGCTGCGCTGGTACGAGATGGCCGCCGCCGCCGGGCACACCGAGGCGGCGCTCCAGGTCGGCATGGCCCGGCTGCGGGACGGCGACGAGCGGGACGCCGAGCGGTACCTGCGCTGCGCGGCGGGGGGCGGCAGCGCCGAGGCCGCCTACCGGCTCGCCACGCTGCTCGACGCGCGCCGCCCGCCGGAGCCCGCGCACGAACTGGGGGAGACGGCGCACGAGAAGACCGAGTGCGAGGAGTGGTACGAGCGGGCGGCCGGCCAGGGGCACCGCCGGGCCCAGGTGCGGGTCGGCATGCTGGCCGCGGCGCGGGGCGACATGGCGGAGGCCGCGCGCTGGTACCGCGCGGCGGCCGAGGCGGGCTCCCGCAACGGCGCGTTCAACCTCGGCCTGCTGCTGGCCCGCGAGGGCAGCGAGCCGGAGGCGGCCGCCTGGTGGACGCGGGCGGCCGACGCCGGCCATGGGCGGGCGGCGCTCCGCCTCGCCCTCGTCTACGCGCGTCGGGGGGAACTGGCGGAGGGGAAGCGCTGGGCGGACCGCGCGGTCACCCTCGGCCCCCCCGAGGTGGCCAAGCGGGCGGCCCGGCTGCGGGACGCGCTGCGCGAGGAACTGTCGGCCTGACCGGCCATGACCACTGATTTGCCTCTCTCCGCGTCCTTGACGTAATGTTGCGTTCATCGCCGCGGGGTGGAGCAGCTCGGTAGCTCGCTGGGCTCATAACCCAGAGGTCGCAGGTTCAAATCCTGTCCCCGCTACTGAAGATCGAGGGCCGGAATCCGAAAGGGTTCCGGCCCTCGATCTGTCTGTCGCGCGTACCGGAGCCGCCGTGCGCACCCGGACATGAGAAACCCCGGCACGTGGGACGTGCCGGGGGGGGAGCGGGTCGTCAGGCCGTCGCGCAGTTCGGGCAGACGCCGCGGTACGTCACCTCGACGTCCGAGACCGCGAAGCCGAAGCGCTCCGAGTCCGGGAGGTCGGCCAGCGGGTTCCCCGCCGGATGCACGTCACGGATCGTGCCGCACTGGGCGCAGACCAGGTGGTGGTGCGGACGGTGCGCGTTCGGGTCGTAGCGCTTGGCGCGCTTGTCCGTCGCCACCTCAAGCACCTCGCCCAACGTGACCATCTCGCCCAGGGTGTTGTAGACGGTGGCCCGGGAGATCTCCGGCAGCTTGCCGACCGCCCTCGCGTGCACCTCGTCGGCGGTCAGATGGACGTGTTCACCGTCGAGCACCTCGGCCACGACGCGTCGCTGCGCGGTCATCCGCCATCCGCGTTCGCGCAGCCGTTCCAGAAGGTCGCTCATACGAACCAGCCTAACAGCAAGGGGAACGAGTCCCGAATGAGTGTGACTTTGGAGCCTTACTTGACTTAGACAATGTCCATTGTAGGATCGGTTACGGCTTCGGCCAAGGGACAGGAACAGCAAGTTATGGCGCAGGAGGCCCACGTGACTCAGGGACCGCTCACGACGGAGACCGGTGCTCCGGTAGCCGACAATCAGAACAGCGAGACCGCGGGGGCCGGCGGCCCGGTGCTCGTCCAGGACCAGCTCCTCCTGGAGAAGCTGGCCCATTTCAACCGCGAGCGCATCCCGGAGCGTGTCGTGCACGCCCGCGGCGCGGGTGCCTACGGCACCTTCACGGTCACCGCCGACGTCACCGAGTACACGAGGGCCGCCTTCCTCTCCGAGGTCGGCAAGGAGACGGAGACCTTCCTCCGCTTCTCCACCGTGGCCGGCAACCTGGGCTCGCCGGACGCCGTCCGCGACCCGCGCGGCTTCTCGCTGAAGTTCTACACCGAAGAGGGCAACTACGACCTCGTCGGCAACAACACCCCGGTGTTCTTCATCAAGGACGCCATCAAGTTCCCCGACTTCATCCACACCCAGAAGCGCGACCCGTACACGGGCAGCCAGGAGGCGGACAACGTCTGGGACTTCTGGAGCCTGTCGCCGGAGTCGACCCACCAGGTGACCTGGCTGCACGGCGACCGGGGCATCCCGGCCTCGTACCGGCACATGGACGGCTTCGGTTCGCACACCTACCAGTGGAACAACGAGGCCGGCCAGGCCTTCTGGGTGAAGTACCACTTCAAGACGGACCAGGGCATCAAGAACCTGACCGCCGCTGAGGCCGAGGTCGTCGCGGGCAAGGACCCCGACTCCCACCAGCGCGACCTGCGGGAGGCCATCGAGCGCGGCGAGTACCCGTCCTGGACGGTCGGCGTGCAGATCATGCCGGTGGCCGAGGCGGCGACGTACCGCTTCAACCCGTTCGACCTGACCAAGGTCTGGCCGCACGCGGACTACCCGGTCATCGAGTTCGGCAAGCTGGAGCTGAACCGCAACCCGGAGAACGTCTTCGCCGAGGTCGAGCAGTCGGTCTTCTCCCCGGCGCACTTCGTGCCCGGCATCGGCCCCTCCCCGGACAAGATGCTCCAGGGCCGCCTCTTCGCCTACGGCGACGCCCACCGCTACCGCGTCGGCATCAACGCCGACCACCTGCCGGTGAACCGCCCGCACGCCACCGAGGCGCGCACCCACTCCCGGGACGGCCTGCTGTACGACGGCCGCCACAAGGGCGCGAAGAACTACGAGCCGAACAGCTTCGGCGGTCCGTTCCAGACGGACCGGGCGCTGTGGCAGCCGGTCGCGGTCACCGGGGTCACCGGCGACACCGAGGCGCCGGTGCACACCGAGGACAACGACTTCGTCCAGGCGGGCAACCTCTACCGGCTGATGACGGAGGAGGAGAAGGAGCGCCTGATCGCCAACCTGGCCGGCGGCATCTCCCAGGTTTCGCGCGAGGACATCGCAGAGCGCGCGATCAACAACTTCCGTCAGGCGGACGGCGACTTCGGCAAGCGGCTGGAGGCCGCGGTCCAGGCCCTGCGCGGCTGACAGCACTGGACCGCTTGTCGCGGCGGCGGGCCGGTCCCCTCGTACACCGAGGGGACCGGCCCGTTTCGCGCGGTCAGACGGGTGCGGGGGCCGGCTGCCGGGCCGGTGCCCAGCAGCGGATGAGGTCGCGGACCGAGACGATGCCGACGGGTTCGCCGCCGTCGAGGACGATGAGGTGGCGGAACCCGCCGTGCGCCATCGCCTGGGCCGCCTGCTCCAGGGTCCACGAGGGCGCCGCGAACACGACGTTGTTGGTGGTGTGGGCGTGGGTGTGCTCGGCGTTCGGGTCCTGGCCGAGGCCGACGGAGACCAGGATGTCGCGTTCGGTGAGGATTCCGGTGCCGTCGGCGTCGGGATCGTGCACGACGGCCGCGCCGACGCGCCGGGCGGCCATCAGGGCGGCGGCCTGCCGCAGGGTGTGGTCGGGGCCGATGGTGAGGACGACCGTGCTCATGGCGTCGCGGACCAGCATGGGTGGAGCCACCTCCTGGAGTGATCCATGCGGTAGTTCATGGATTCACAAGCGCACAAGTGGGGGGACTCTCAGAGTGGCAGGCAAAGAGCGGGTCAACAAGGGGCCGGTCGGGACCGGCCGGGGACTGTCGTGATCCGACCGGCAGGCCCCGGGGGCCTGCCTCAGCGGCGGTCGCCGACGTGGTCGAGCAGTTCGTCGTGGAGCAGGCCGTTCGAGGCGGCCGCGTTGCCGCTGTGCGGACCGGGCCGGCCGTCCAGGCCGGTGAAGGAGCCCCCGGCCTCGGTGACCACGATCGAGGTGGCCGCCATGTCCCACAGCGACAGCTCCGGTTCGGCGCACAGGTCGACCGTGCCCTCGGCGACCATCATGTACGGCCAGAAGTCACCGTAGGCGCGGGTGCGCCACACCGAGCGGGTCAGGTCCAGGAAGCCGTTCAGCCGGCCCTGCTCCTCCCAGCCGGTGAGCGAGGAGTACGCGAAGGAGGCGTCGGCGAGCCGCGAGACCCGGGAGACGTGCAGCCTGGAGGCGGAGGTCAGGCTGCGGCCGGAGAAGGCGCCGTTGCCCTCCGCCGCCCACCAGCGGCGGTTGAGGGCCGGCGCGGAGACCACGCCGACGACCGGCCGGAACCCGCCCTCGCCCGCCTCCATCAGCGAGATCAGGGTGGCCCAGACGGGCACGCCCCGGACGTAGTTCTTGGTGCCGTCGATCGGGTCGATCACCCAGCGGCGCGGGCCGGTGCCCGCCACGCCGTACTCCTCGCCGAGGACCGCGTCACGGGGGCGGGCGCGCTGGAGGTGGTTGCGGATCCGCTCCTCGGCCGTCTTGTCCGCCTCGCTCACCGGGGTCATGTCCGGCTTGGTCTCGACCTTCAGGTCAAGAGCCTTGAAGCGGTCCATGGTCGCCGCGTCGGCGGCGTCCGCGAGGACGTGGGCGAGACGCAGGTCGTCGAGGTAGTCCGGCATGCGGCCACCGTAGCCGCCGCGGTCGGTGCGCGGCCACACGGGGCGGCGGGGCCGGTGCGCCGCGCCGGGCGGGCGGCGGGGACGGCACCCCTTGACAGGGTGTCCGGGCGCGTCAAATCTGAGCGCAGACGCTCGCCTTGAGGGAGGCGATGATGCCTGCAGCGCGGGACTCCCTGCTCGACGCCGCCTACGCGGCGCTGACGCGCCGGCCGTGGTCGGCGGTGCGGATGGTGGACGTGGCGGCGGCCGCCGGAGTGTCCCGGCAGACGCTGTACAACGAGTTCGGCGGTAAGGAGGGGCTCGCGCGGGCGCTGGTGCGCCGGGAGGCCGACGGGTACCTCGCCGGCGTCGAACGCGCCCTCGCCGCGGCGGCCGAGCCCCGCGAGCGGCTCACCGCGACCGCCGAGTGGTCCGCGTCGGCGGCGCACGGCAACGCGCTGGTACGGGCCCTGCTCACCGGCTGCTGGAGCGCGCGGCTGCCGGCCCCGGCGCTGGCGGCGGTGGCGTCCACCTCCGCGGTGCCGGCCCAGCGCCGGGCGGACGGCCCACTGCCCTCGCCCGGCGACTTCGTGACGCTGGTCCGGGACCGGGCCGTGGCGTCCCTGGCCGGGCCCGGCACCCCGCGCGCGGAGGTCGCCGAACTCTCCCGCACCTGCGAACTCGCCGTCCGCCTCGCCCTGTCCTGCGTCGCCGCGCCGCCCGGCGAGGGAGGCGTCGCCGCTCTCGTACAAGCCTGCCTGCCTCGGCGGTTGACGCCGTGACGGCCCGGGGTCAGTGGGCCGAGCCGGAGATCTGGAGGCCGATCACGCCGAGGATGACCAGGCTGATCGAGACGAGCTTGAGGACGGAGACCAGGTCGCCGAGGAAGACCATGCCGTAGATCGCGGTGCCCGCCGCCCCGATGCCGGTCCACACCGCGTAGGCGGGACCCACGTCGAGCTTGCGCAGCGAGAGGGTCAGCAGACCGAAGCTGCCGAGCGCGAACACGGCGAAGGCGACGGTCGGCCACAGCCTGCTGAAGCCGTGCGACAGCTTCAGGCACACGGCGAAGCCGGTCTCCAGCAACCCGGCCACTATGACCAGCAGCCACGCCATGTGTCGTCCTCCCGTGGGTCACCGAGAGGGCGACCGCTTTCGTCTGGCTTTGCTCGGGCTTGGTTCCGGCTTGGTGCGATTATGCACTTGCCGATCTCGCGCCGGGGCAAACAACGCGGAGGTCGGACGGGTTCCTTCCGAAGCGGCGCCGGGCCCGCCGCGCGACCGGTACGGGAGGTGGGCCGCCCGCCGCGAGAGCGGACACGGCGGGTCGGTCGCCCGCCGCGAGAGCGGATACGGCGGGTCGGTCGCCCCCCCGCGCGAGCGGCCACGGCGGGTCAGTCGCCCTCCGTGGCCTCCCGCGTCGCCAGCAGCCGGCGCAGCGAGTACAGCCGTGCCGGGTCGGCGTGTCCCTCGGCCACCCACGCGTCCAGCGCGCAGTCCGGCTCGTCGTGGCTGCACGCGCGGGGGCAGCCCGCCGTGCCGGGCACCAGGTCGGGGAAGGCGAGGATCACCCGCGACGGGTCGATGTGGGCCAGCCCGAACGACCGTACGCCCGGGGTGTCGACGACCCAGCTCTCCGGGTCCGCGAGCGGCAGCGCGAGCGCCGAGGTGGTGGTGTGCCGGCCCCGGCCCGTCACCGCGTTCACCTGGCCCGTGCTGCGCCGCCGGTCCCGCGGCACCAGCGCGTTGACCAGGGTCGTCTTGCCGACACCGGAGTGGCCGACGAAGGCGGTGATCTTGCCGACCAGATGCTCGTGCACCCGGTCGGCGGCGGCGCCCTGCTCCAGCTCCGCGCGGCTGGTGACGACGTAGGGGATGTCCAGGTCGCCGTAGAGCTCCAGGAGTTGGTCCGGCGGGGCCAGGTCCGACTTGGTCAGCACCAGCAGCGGGGTGAGGCCGCCGTCGAACGCCGCGACCAGGCAGCGGTCGATGAGGCGGGGGCGCGGTTCGGGGTCGGCGAGGGCGGTGACGATGGCGAGCTGGTCGGCGTTGGCGACGACGACGCGCTCGTAGGGGTCGTCGTCGTCGGCGGTGCGGCGCAGCACCGAGGTGCGCTTCTCGATGCGGACGATCCGTGCCAGGCTGTCCTTCTTGCCGGACAGGTCACCGACGATCGCCACCCGGTCGCCGACGATCGCCGCCTTGCGGCCCAGTTCGCGGGCCTTCATCGCCATCACGATCTGGCCGTCGACGAGGCAGGTCAGCCGGCCCCGGTCGACGGTGAGGACCATGCCCTCGGCGGCGTCCTCGTGTTTGGGCCGGATGTTCGTCCGGGGACGGGTGTTGCGGCGGCCCGGACGGGTGCGGATGTCGTCCTCGTCGGTGTTCTTGCCGTAGCGGCGCATGGCGGTGACCCCTATGCCCCGAGCATCCCGGCCCACAGGTGGGGGAAGTCCGGCAGGGTCTTCGCCGTCGTCGCCACGTTCTCGATCTCCACGTCCTGGACCGCGAGGCCGATGATCGCGCCGGCCGTCGCCATGCGGTGGTCCTCGTAGGTGTGGAAGACGCCGCCGTGCAGCGGACGCGGACGGATGTGCAGGCCGTCGGCGGTCTCGGTGACGTCGCCGCCGAGTTCGTTGATCTCCTTGGTGAGGGCCGCCAGGCGGTCCGTCTCGTGCAGGCGCAGGTGGGCCACGCCGCGCAGCGTCGAGGGGGAGTCCGCGAGGGCGGCGACGGCCGCGATGCCCGGGG
Organism: Streptomyces ziwulingensis; assembly: GCF_039542605.1. Lineage (NCBI taxonomy): Bacteria > Bacillati > Actinomycetota > Actinomycetes > Kitasatosporales > Streptomycetaceae > Streptomyces > Streptomyces ziwulingensis. The sequence goes on along the minus strand of NZ_BAABIG010000071.1, from coordinate 81,120 downwards.
TCAGCTCGCCGACCTCGCCGAGGTCCACGTCGATGCCGTGCACCGCGCCCGAACCGGTGAACACCAGGCCGCGGTCGGTCAGTTCGCAGGAACCGCCCATCTCGGTGAAGATCTCGCGCAGCCGGTCGCCGGGCTGGGTGGTGCGGGCCGGCCAGTCCGGGATCACGACCCGGCCGCCGGTCACCAGCGCCGCCGCGAGGAAGGGCTGGGCGTTGGACAGGTCCGGCTCGACGGTCAGGTCGCGGCCGAGCAGCGCGCCCGCCGTCACCCGCCAGACGTTCGGCTCGCCGCCCGACTCGGGGGTGTCGACCTGGGCGCCGACCGCGCGGAGCATGTCCACCGTCATCCGGATGTGCGGCATCGACGGCAGTGTCGAGCCGGTGTGGCGGACCTCGACGCCCTGGTTGTAGCGCGGGCCGGAGAGCAGCAGCGCGCTGACGAACTGGGAGGACGAGGAGGCGTCGACACGGACCGTGCCGCCGTCGATGCCGCCGGCGCCGTGCACGGTCAGCGGCAGCGCGCCGCGGCTGTCGTCGTCGATGCGGGCGCCCAGCACGCGCAGGGCGTCGATCACGCCGTGCAGCGGACGCTCGTAGGAACGCGGGTCGCCGTCGAAGCGGACCGGGCCGTCGGCCAGCGCGGCGACCGGCGGCAGGAAGCGCATCACGGTGCCGGCGTTGCCCACGTCGATGGTGGCGGGACCGTGCAGGGCCGCCGGGATGACCCGCCAGCACTCACCGCTGCCGTCCGGGCCGACGCCCTCCTCGATGCCCACGCCCAGCTCACGCAGCGCGCCGGCCATCAGCAGGGTGTCGCGCGAGCGCAGCGGGCGGCGCAGCCAGCCGGGCTCGGAGGCGAGAGCGGCCAGCACCAGGGCGCGATTGGTGACCGATTTGGACCCGGGCACATGGACGGTCGCGTCGACGGCTCCGCTCGCGTGCGGGGCGGGCCAGTGGGCGGTGTGCGCGGGGTTCAGCGTCATGGGCCCCACTTTAGTGGCTGAGACCGAACGGAGATCCTGATAAAAAACGCTGAAACCGGACCGAAACAGCGGCATGGTATGTGCCGTGCATTTATGCGAGCGCCCCTGACCGCGCCCCCAGTCGCGCTCCCGGCCGCGCCCCTCTCAGGGACCCCGGCCGCACCCCTGGCGGCGGCCCGCACCGGACGCCTGCGACGGTCCGGTTCACCACTCCAGCAGCCAGCGGCCCCCGCCGATCAGCGAGCACAGCGACACCGCGTGGAACAGGAAGAACCAGATGCCGGCCGGGGCGTGCGTCAGCCGCGCCAACTGGTCGGCGTCCGAGTCCCCGGCCCCGCCCCGGGCCCGCTTCGCCTGGAGTTCGAAGGCCGGACGCACCCCGCCGAGCAGCAGGAACCACACCACCGCGTACGCGAACGCCGCCTGCACCTGCGGACCGGCCAGCCAGGACACCAGCACGAAGGTGGAACCGGCGAGGACCACGGTCAGCGCCCCGTAGGCGTTGCGGATCATCACCAGCAGGGCGACCAGCAGCCCGGTGGCCAGCCACAGCAGCAGTGTGATGCGCCCCATGGCGAGCAGGGCGGCGCCGCCGAGGCCGAGCAGCGGGGGAGCGGTGTAACCGGCGGCGGCGGTGAGGATCATGCCGAGGCCGTGCGGCTTGCCGCGGCTCACCGTCAGGCCGCTGGTGTCCGAGTGCAGCCGGATGCCGGTGAGCTGCCGTCCGGTGAGCAGCGCCACCAGGCCGTGGCCGCCCTCGTGGGCGATGGTGACGGCGTTGCGCGCTATCCGCCACAGGGTGTGCGGCACGACCACCGCGAGCGCGGCGACCAGCGTCGCGATCACCACCCACAGGTCGGGGTCGGGCTGGGTGCCGGAGACCTCGTCCCACAGCGAGGTGACTGAGGCGATGGCGGTGCTGTTCATGTGCGGTGCGGGCCCCTCCCGTGTGCGCGGAGTCTGGCAGTGTGGCACGTATGTGCGGACGGTTTGCAGCCAGTCGTGGGCCCGAGGATCTCGCGGCAGCCTTTGAGATCGAGAAGTGGGAGCCCGCAGAGACCCTTGAGCCCGATTACAACGTGGCCCCGACCAAGGAGATCCACGTCGTCCTGGACCGTCCCCTGAAGGACGCCGGCGACCCGCGGCCGGTTCGCCAACTGCGCAAACTCAGGTGGGGGCTGGTCCCCTCCTGGGCCAAGACACCCGAGGGCGCCGCCCGGATGATCAACGCCCGCGCGGAGACCGTGCACGAGAAGCCCTCCTACCGCCGCGCCTTCGCCACCCGGCGCTGCCTCGTGCCCGCCGACGGCTACTACGAGTGGGTCACCGGCGCCGAGGAGCGCGAACTGGAGGTCGAGGGCCGCCGCAAGCGGCCCCGCAAGCAGCCGTACTTCGTGACACCGGCCGACGGTTCGGTGTTCGCGATGGCCGGACTCTACGAGTTCTGGCGGGACCGGACCCTCCCCGACGACCACCCGTCGGCCTGGTGGGTGACGTGCTCGGTGATCACGACGGAGGCGGAACGGACCCCGCTGGCCGCCGCCCCCGCCGAGGGGCCCCGGTCACTGGCCGACATCCATCCGCGGATGCCGCTGATGCTGACCCCGCCGCAGTGGGACGACTGGCTCGACCCCGCCCGTACCGACCCCGGTGACCTGCTGCCCCTGCTGGCGCCGCCGCCCGCCGGACTGCTGCGCGCCTTCCCCGTCTCCACCGCCGTCAGCAACGTCCGCAACAACGGTCCGGAGCTGCTGAAGGAGCTGGCCGCGCCGGAAGCGGGCACACTCTTCTGACGTGAGGACCGAGAACACCGGGAACACCGGGAACGCCGGGAACGCCGGGAACGCCGAGAACACCGAGAACATCGACACGGATGCCGGCCCGGCCCGCGTCACCTGGTACGAGGCCCGGAACGCGCGGCTCGTCCTGGGCGTCTCGCACGGCGCCGGCGGCGGCATCGAGGCCCGCGACCTCCAGGCGCTGGCGCACACCCTGCCCGCCCACGGCGTCACCGTCGCCCTGGTGGAGCAGCCCTGGCGGGTGGCGGGAAAGAAGCTGGCACCCGCGCCCAGGACGCTGGACACCGGCTGGCGCGGCATCTGGCCCGCGCTCGCCGCACCCGGCCGGCCGGTCGTCTCCGGCGGGCGCAGCGCCGGCGCGCGGGTGGCCTGCCGGACCGCCGCCGAACTGGGCGCGCGCGCCGTCCTCGCCCTCAGTTTCCCGCTGCACCCCCCGGGCCGGCCGGAGAAGTCCCGGGCCGGTGAGCTGCTGGGCGCCGGTGTCCCCACCCTCGTCGTCCAAGGCGGCAAGGACCCCTTCGGCAGGCCGGCGGAGTTCCCCGACGGACCCCACGAACTGGTCGAGGTGCCCTACGCCGACCACGGCTTCGCCGTCCCCGAGCGGGCCCCGCTCACCCAGGACGAGGCCCTCGCACACCTCACCGACGCGGTCGTGAAGTGGACCGGGTCACTGGAGTGAACTCCAGGGAATGAGCGGCGTACCCCGGCTGTTGTGCGGGATGTACGTGCTGGGGCCACCAGCAGCCATGCCGTAGAGAGGAAGTCCGCCGCATGGGTTCCACCTTCTGCCCGGCCCGTGGCAGTCGTCCCGACCTGGAGTGGTCGGTGCTGCACGCGGCGACGACCGTCCCTGCCCGGGCGGCGGGCGGACCGGGAAGTCGTCTATCCTCCGATTCGAGTGGGACCGGTTTCGGCCCCATGACGGCATTCGAGGAGGTGGGTCCGGTCACCGGTACCGACGCAGGGACCGACAACGGCCAGGCGGAGCAGCCCGAGGGCCGGGGCGGCACGGGCACGGAGTCGACCGCGGAGCGCAGCGCGCGCTTCGAGCGGGACGCGCTCGAGTTCCTCGACCAGATGTACTCGGCCGCGCTGCGCATGACGCGCAACCCGGCCGACGCCGAGGACCTGGTGCAGGAGACGTACGCCAAGGCGTACGCGTCCTTCCACCAGTTCCGCGAGGGCACCAACCTCAAAGCGTGGCTGTACCGGATCCTCACCAACACCTTCATCAACTCGTACCGCAAGAAGCAGCGCGAACCGCAGCGCAGCGCGGCCGAGGAGATCGAGGACTGGCAGCTCGCCCGCGCCGAGTCGCACATGTCGACGGGGCTGCGCTCGGCGGAGTCGCAGGCGCTCGACCACCTGCCCGACTCGGACGTGAAGTCGGCCCTGCAGGCGATCCCCGAGGAGTTCCGGATCGCCGTGTATTTGGCGGACGTGGAGGGCTTTGCCTACAAGGAGATCGCGGACATCATGGGGACACCCATCGGGACCGTGATGTCGCGGTTGCACCGGGGTCGCCGCCAGTTGCGCGGCATGCTGGAGGACTACGCCCGGGACCGGGGTCTGGTCCCGGCCGGCGCTGGAGAGTCGAACGAAGCGAAAGGCTCGGCGTCATGAGCTGCGGAGAGTCGCACGAGACGGATTGCAGCGAAATCCTCGGTCATCTCTATGAGTTTCTCGACCGGGAGATGCCGGACACGGAGTGCAGCAAGTTCGAGGTGCACTTCGAGGAGTGCTCGCCCTGCCTGGAGAAGTACGGGCTGGAGCAGGCCGTCAAGAAGCTGGTCAAGCGCTGCTGCGGCCAGGACGACGTCCCCGGTGACCTGCGCTCCAAGGTCATGGGCCGGATCGAGCTGATCCGCAGCGGCGAGGCCGTGCCCGACCACGACGTCACGGCCGGAACCGACCACGACGTCACGGCCGCTCCCGCCACGCCCCGCGAGTCCTGAGCGACGCCCGGCGTCACTCGAACGTGCTAACGCGGGCCGTCGGCCCGCTCACCCCCCTCGGTCCGTCCTAGGCTCTGCGGAGCCTGACGGGAGCATGTCCGGGGAGGGGCTCATGGAGGCGGTACCGGCACGGGCACGTGTGTACGTCGCCGGTGTCGCCCTCGGTGCCCTCGTCTGTCTGTGTCCGCTGCCGGCGGTGCACACGCCCTGGTGGGCGGTGGCACTGCCGGCCGCGCTGTACACGGGCTGCGAGTGCCTCACCCGGTCCCGCGCGGCCGGCCCCTGCTACCCGGTGCTGCTCGCCGCGGCCTTCCTGCTGGCGCCGCCCGCCGCCGCCCTCGCCCCGCTGGCCGGCGCGCTGCTCTCGCCCGTCGAAGGGCGGGCCCGCGCGCTGCGGCGGGTGTGGCGGGCCGCGCGGCTCTCGCTCGCCACCTGGGCGGCGGCCCGGGTGCACTGGGGACTGGGCGGGCGCGACGCGGTGGTGGCGCCCGACTTCCCGTACGCCCTCGGTTCGGCCACGGCCGCCGTGCTCGCCTTCTGCCTGGCGCTGACCCTGCTGGACGGCGGCCTGTCGGCACTCGGCGTGCGGAGCCCGGCCACGCGGCCCGCGCGCCGCGCCCGGCCCCGGCCGTCCGCCGGGTCACTGGTCCCGTCCGCCGGGTCGCTCGCCCCGCTCGCCGTGCACGGCCTCGCCGGTCTGATGATGGCCGTGCTCTGGCGCAGCCCCTACGGCCCGGTCGCCGCACTGCTGGTGCTGCTGCCGATGTACGTGGCGTGGTGGGCGCTGGCCCAGTACCACCGGGAGCGCGCCGCCCACCGGGCGACCATCCGGGCGCTGGTGCACGCCGTCGACATCAAGGACGGGTACACGCGCGGGCACAGCGAGCGGGTCGGGCACGCCTCGATGATGATCGCCCGTGAGCTGGGCATGGACGACGAACGGGTGGAGACGCTCCGCTTCGCCGGGATCCTGCACGACGTGGGCAAGCTCGGGGTCCCCACCCGGCTGCTCCGCAAGGACGGGCCGCTGACCCCCGAGGAGCGGCGCGTGATCGAACTCCACCCCGAGTACGGCCACGAGATGGTCCGCGGCATCCGCTTCCTCGGCGAGGCCCGCGCCGCCGTGCTCCACCATCACGAGCGGCTGGACGGCAGCGGCTACCCGTACGGGCTGGCCGGGGCCCAGATCCCGGAGTCGGCACGGGTGGTGGCGGTCGCGGACGCGTTCGACGCGATGACCTCCAACCGCTCCTACCGCAGGGCCCGCCCGGTGCCGGCGGCCCTGACGGAACTGCGGCGCTGCGCGGGCGCGCAGTTCGATCCGCGGATGGTCGCGGCCCTGGTCCGGGCGCTCGGACGCTGGGGGTGGCGACCGGCGGTCACACAGCCCCCGCCGGTCCCCGGCCCAGGTGAGCCGCGGGACGGCGCCGCACGGAAGGCGCCATGACATCGGCGCCCTCCACCCGCCCCCCGCCCGCCGTCCTGACGGTCCGCGCCCTCGCGGTCCTCGTCGCCGTCGGCTGCCTCGCCCGCGTCCTGGGCGACGGAGTGGCCGAACGCCCCGTCGCCCTCGCCTTCGGCGCGCTCGTCGTCCTCGGCGAGCTGCTCCGCCGCCCCGGCGCCGGGGTCCGGGAGGCCGCGCCGCTCGGCGCGGCCGGCGCGCTCGCCTACGCGCTGCTCGGCGAGGTCGCCGGACACCCCACCCACCACGGCGTCGCCCAGACCGTCACCGTCGTGGTCGCCGCCTCGCTGCTCGGCAGCGTGCCGCACCTCGCCCTGGGCCCGGAGCCCGGAGCGGACGAGGCGGCCCGGCGCGTGCTCACCGTCGCCTTCGCCGCGGTCTGCTTCCAGCCCCTCTACAACCGGGGCGCCTTCCAGGGCTGGGAGGGCCCGGCCTACCCGCTGCTGCTCCTGGCGCTGCTCGCGCTGACCGTGCTCTGCGACGCCGTGCTCGCCGCCGGGACCGCCCGCGCCCGCACCGGCCGGCCCTTCGGCCCGCTGCTGCGCGAAGAACTGCGCGGCCGGGTCGGGATCACCGCCGCGGTCTGCGCCACCGGCGCGGTGATGGCGCTCGCGGTGGCCGTCGTCGGGCTGTGGGCGCTGCCCGTCTTCTCCGTGCCGCTGCTGCTCGCCCAGCTCTCCTACCGGCGCTGCGCCGCGGTCCGCGCCACCTACCGGCAGACCATCGCCTCGCTGGCCCGGGCCACCGAGGTCGCCGGACACACACCGGCCGGGCACGCCCACCGCGTCGCCGCGCTGAGCGGGGCGGTGGGGCGGGAGCTGGGACTGTCCGGACCCGAGCTGACCGTGCTGGAGTACGCGGCGCTGATGCACGACATCGGGCAGCTCAGCCTGGTCGACCCGGTGCCGGCCGGGGCCACCGCGCGGCTGCCCGCCGCCGAACAGCGCCGGATCGCGCGGCTCGGCGGCGCGGTCGTCCGCCGGACCGGCGTGGCCGACGCGGTGGCGGTGGTGGTGGAGCGGCAGGCCGACCCGCACCGCGAACAGCCGGTCGCGGCCCGGATCGTGCGCGCGGTCAACGCCTACGAGGAGCGGGCGCGGGACGCCGGACCCGGCGGCGGCCCGGCCGCCCTGGCGGAGCTGCGCCTGGCCCCCGCGGGCGACTACGCTCCCGAAGTCGTGGCCGCACTGGCCCGGGTGGTGTCCCGAGGCGGCCTTACCTCTCCCCCGGTGGGGTAACCCATGGGTAATGAGCGACGTTCCGGCCGTACATGGTTGGATGCGAAGAAGAGGGTGTCCGGGGGCATGGCCAGCCCACTGAACGGAACTGGCAGGCGGGAATCGTGAGGATCTTCGGCAAGGGACGGCACCGGCCCTCCGCCTCCTGGCGGCAGGCCACGGACCGCGCGTTCACGCTGATCGGCGACGGACGGTACGAGGACGCGGGGGCGCTGCTGACGCGGGCCGCCGATCTGGAGCCGTGGCTGTCGGAGTCCTGGTTCAACCTCGCGCTGCTGCACAAGTTCCGGCACGACTGGGAGCAGGCCCGCACCGCCGGGCTGCGAGCCGTGGCCCTGCTGGACCGCGACGCCGGGGCCCCCGACTGGTGGAACGTCGGCATCGCCGCCACCGCGCTGCAGGACTGGCCGCTGGCCCGCCGGGCCTGGCAGGCGTACGGGCTGCGGCCGCCGGGCGGTGCCACCGACGCCGGTGAACCGCTCGGCATGGAGCTGGGCAGCGCGGCGGTGCGGCTCTCCCCCGAGGGGGAGGCCGAGGTGGTGTGGGGGCGGCGCCTGGACCCCGCCCGGATCGAGGTGCTGTCGATCCCGCTGCCGTCCTCCGGGCGGCGCTGGGGCGAGGTCGTGCTCCACGACGGAGTACCGCACGGCGAGCGGACCACCGCCGCCGGGCACGCCTACCCGGTCTTCGACGAGATCGAGCTGTGGGCGCCCTCGCCGGTGCCCACCTGGGTGGTCCTGCTGGAGGCCGCCACCGAGACCGACCGGGACGCGCTGGAGCAGCTCGCCGCGGACGCGGGCTTCGCCGCCGAGGACTGGTCGTCGTCGGTGCGGCTGCTGTGCCGGATGTGCTCGGAGTCGCGGATGCCCTCCGACGAGGGCGACGGCGAGCACCTCGACCCGCACGACCACAGTGAGCCCGGTCACCCCGGTCCGCTCGGCCACCGCACCGACGGGCAGCTCTGGGTGCCCGAGCGCGAGTGCGGGGTGGCGGCGCCGGCCGCGCTGGTACGGGGGCTGCTGGACGGGTGGGTGGCGGACTCGCCGGAGTCCCGGGACTGGCGGGATCTCGAAGAGGTCTGCTGAGCGGATTCCGCCCGGCTTTAGGCTGTACCTTGCATATTTCTCCAGTTTGACGGAAGGCGTACGTCGGTCATGGCGCAGCAGGACACCGATCAGCAGCACGCGGGCGTGCTCCCCGTGGACGACGAGGGGTACGTCGTCGACACGGCGGAGTGCGAGGAGCGCGAGGCGGCCTGGCGCGGGCGCGGCACCTCGCGGCCGATCACCGTGGTCGGCAACCCCGTGCTGCACAAGGAGTGCCGGGACGTCACCGACTTCGGCGAGGAGTTCCAGCAACTGGTCGCGGACATGTTCGCCAGCCAGCGCACCGCCGAGGGCGTGGGCCTGGCCGCCAACCAGATCGGCGTCGACCTCAAGGTCTTCGTCTACGACTGCCCCGACGACGAGGGCGTCCGCCACACCGGCGTGGTCTGCAACCCCCGCATCGTCGAACTGCCCGCCGAGTCGCGCCGGCTCGACGACAGCAACGAGGGCTGCCTGTCCGTACCGACCGCCTACGCCCCCCTCGCCCGCCCCGACTACGCCGAGGTGACCGGCCAGGACGAGCGGGGCAACCCGATCAAGGTGCGCGGCAGCGGGTACTTCGCGCGGTGTTTGCAGCACGAGACCGACCACCTGTACGGCTACCTCTACATCGACCGGCTCTCCAAGCGGGAGCGCAAGGACGCCCTGCGGCAGATGGCCGAGAACGAACCGCGTTATCCGGTGGTCGCGAACGACTGAGGCACACCGGCCGCCCCTCGCACCCCCCTCGTACGGCGCCTGTTCGGGAACCCCACCCGCAACAGGCGCCGTTCGTGCGAATTTGCCCCGAAAGGTGTTACACACCAGGAGAATTCCGGCACCCTGAGGTGGCGAATGGAGCAAATCCGTTCCCCCAGTGGTCAGTTGTGGTGCTGAATAGGCAGTGCGGGGATACGCAACGGCGCACACCCAGCCCAGCGGGAGGAGTGCGTCACCGGCGGCTGAGAGGGGTTTGTCCGTGCATGCTTTCCCACCCGGCACCACATCGACACCGATGGCGATCGCGGTCCCACCCGCACTCTCCCTTCCGGTGATCGAGGCGGCCTTTCCGAGGCAACTGCACCCCTATTGGCCGAGGCTCCAGGAGCAGACCCGTACCTGGCTGCTGGAAAAGCGCCTCATGTCCGCGGACAAGGTGGCGGAATATGCCGATGGCCTGTGCTACACGGACCTCATGGCCGGGTTCTATCTCGGTGCCGCCGAGGAGGTGCTCCAGGCCATAGCGGACTTCAGCGCCTGGTTCTTCGTCTGGGACGACCGGCACGACCGCGATGTCGTCCACCACCGTCCCGGCGCCTGGCGACGGCTGCGCGGCCTGCTGCACACCGTGCTGGAGTCCCCCCGGCACCACCTGCACCACGAGGACGCCCTGGTCGCGGGGTTCGCCGACAGTGTGCTGCGGCTGTACGCCTTCCTGCCGGCCACCTGGAACGCGCGGTTCGCCCGCCACTTCCACGAGGTGATCGACGCGTACGACCAGGAGTTCCACAACCGCACCCGCGGCATCGTGCCGGGCGTCGAGGAGTACCTCGCGCTGCGGCGGCTCACCTTCGCGCACTGGATCTGGACCGATCTGCTGGAGCCGAGCGCGGGCCGTGAACTGCCGGACACCGTGCGGAAACACCCGGCCTACCGCCGGGCGGCGCTTCTCAGCCAGGAATTCGCCGCCTGGTACAACGACCTCTGTTCGCTTCCCAAAGAACTGGCGGGCGACGAGGTCCACAATCTCGGAATCAGTCTCATCACCCATGAGGGACTGACCCTGGAACAGGCGATCGCGGAACTCAGGCGGCGTATCGAGGAATGCATCAGCGAATTCCTGATCGCCGAGGAGGAGGTACTGTGGTTCGCCGAAGAACTCACCGACGGAACGGTACGCGGAAAGGAACTCGGGACTGCCGTGCAGTCCTGTGTGACCAATATGCGGAACTGGTTCAGTTCGGTCTACTGGTTCCACCACGAGTCCGGCCGGTACATGGTCGACAACTGGGAGGACCGGGCCACGCCCCCGTACGTCGACAACGAAGCGGCAGGTGAGAAATGACCGTCGAGTCCGTCCACCCGGAGCCCCGAACCGGAGCCGCGGCCGAGCTGCGCGAACCCCCCGTGGCGGGCGGTGGCGTCCCCCTCCTCGGCCACGGCCTGAAACTGGTCCGCGACCCGCTGGCCTTCATGTCCCAACTGCGCGACCACGGCGACGTGGTCCGCATCCGGCTCGGCCCGAAGACGGTGTACGCCGTCACCACCCCCGACCTGACCGGCTCGCTGGCGCTCAGCCCCGACTACATCATCGCCGGCCCGCTCTGGGAGTCCCTGGAGAGCCTGCTCGGCAAGGAGGGCGTGGCCACGGCGAACGGCCCGCTCCACCGGCGCCAGCGGCGCACCATCCAGCCCGCCTTCCGGCTCGACGCGATCCCCGCCTACGGGCCGATCATGACCCAGGAGGCGTACGCGCTCGTCGAGCGCTGGGGGGCCGGCCAGGTCCTCGACATCACCGACGAGTCCTTCCGCGTGGCCGTCCGGGTCGCCGCCCGCTGCCTGATGCGCGGCAGCTACATGGACGCCCGCGCCGAGCGGATCTGCGCCGACCTCGCCACGCTGTTCAGCGGCATGTACCAGCGCATGGTGGTGCCCCTCGGGCCGCTTTATCGCGTCCCCCTGCCGAGCAACCGCGAATTCAACCGCGCCTTGGCTGATTTGCATCTCCTGGTCGACGAGATCGTCGCCGACCGGCGGGCCGGCGACCGGAAACCGGACGATTTGCTGACGGCTTTGCTGGAGGCGAAGGACGAGAATGGCGAGCCCATTGGGGAACAGGAGATCCACGATCAGGTCATCGCGATTCTCACCCCGGGCAGCGAAACGGTCGGTTCCACGATCATGTCACTCCTCCTGGTTCTCGCCGAGCACCCGGAACTGGGTGACAAGATCCGCGACGAGGTGAAAGCGGTCGTCGGGGACCGGCCGGTCGCATTCGAGGACGTACGAAAGCTGACGTACACCGCGAATGTCGTCGTAGAGACAATGCGGCTGTATCCCGCCGTATGGATTCTCACCCGGCGGACGGTCGCCGACACGGACCTCGGCGGGTACCGCATTCCGGCGGGGGCGGACGTCATCTACAGCCCGTACGCCATACAGCGCGATCCGCGGTCCTACGAGCGGCACGAGGAGTTCGACCCCGACCGCTGGCTCGCCGGGCGGGCCGAGGCGGTGCCCAGGTACGCGATGAGCCCGTTCAGCGTGGGCAACCGCAAGTGCCCGAGCGACCACTTCTCGATGGCGGAGCTGACGCTGCTCAGCGCGGTGATCGCCACCGCCTACCGTTTCGAGCAGGCGCCCGGCTCGGACGCCCGGCCCCGGATCGGCATCACGCTCCGGCCGCGCGGGCTGAAGCTGCGCGCGCTGCCCCGCTGACCGGGCGGCGTACGGCGCCCGGCGTACCACGCGCGTTCAGGCGGCCTCGGGGCCCCTGAACGTGCGCCGGTAGGCGTGCGGGGTGGTGTCCAGCGTCCGGACGAACTGGTGCCGCAGGGCCGCCGCCGTGCCGAACCCGGTACGCCAGGCGATCGCGTCCATCGTCTCGTCGGTCGCCTCCAGGAGGCGCTGGGCCAGCAGCACGCGCTGGCGCAGCAGCCAGCGGTAGGGCGTGGTGCCCGTCTCCTGCTGGAAGCGGCGGGCGAAGGTGCGCGGGGACATGTGCGCGCGGGCCGCGAGCCGCTCCACCGTGACCTCCTGGTCCAGGTGCTCCTCCATCCAGGCCAGCACCTCGCCGACGGTGTCGCAGGAGGAACGCGGCAGGGGACGCTCGATGTACTGGGCCTGGCCGCCGTCCCGGTGCGGCGGCACCACCATGCGCCGGGCGATGCCGTTGGCCACCTCCGGGCCCTGCTCCTTGCGTACCAGGTGCAGGCAGGCGTCGATGCCGGCGGCCGTGCCGGCCGACGTGATCACCGGGTCCTCGTCGACGTAGAGCACGTCCGGCTCGACGCTCGCCCGGGGGAACTGCCGGGCCAGTTCGCCGGCATGGCGCCAGTGCGCCGCGCAGCGCCGCCCGTCCAGCAGACCGGCGGCACCGAGCACGAAGACGCCGGAACAGACGCTCAGCACCCGGGTGCCCCGGCCGACGGCCCGGCGCAGCGCGGCCAGCAGCTCCGGCGGGTACTCCCGGCGGGCGTACTCGCGGCCGGCCGGCACGGCGATCAGGTCCGCCTCCTCCAGCCGGTCCAGGCCGTACGGCGTGGAGAGCGTCAGTCCGCCGACATGGGTGCCCAGCGACGGGCCCTCGGCGGAGACCACCGAGAAGTCGTAGACCGGCAGCCCCTCGTCGCTCCGGTCGATGCCGAAGACCTCGCACAGGACGCCGAGTTCGAACGGGTGGGCGCCGTCCAGCAGGACGGCGGCGACGTTGCGCAGCATGCTGCCAGTGTGCACCCGCCGGGACTCGCCGTGGCAGGAATTCAAGGTTCTGCGGCAGTCCTGCCACTGCCGGTAAGCAGTCTCCGGCAGGACAGTGGTGTCATGACCGGAAACCAGATCGAAGCACTCGTCGGCATGCTCGTCACCTTCGGACTTCTCGTCCTGATGATCCTCCCCTCGCTGTTCGGCCTGGCGCACGAGCGCCGAATGGACCGTCAGGTCAGGGAGGCCCAGGCACGGGCTCAGAAGTCCTCGGACAGGTCCACGGTGCCCTCCACCGCCACCTGGTACGCCGAGGGGCGCCGCTCGAAGAAGTTGGTCAGCTCCTGAACCCCCTGCAACTCCATGAAGGCGAAGGGGTTCTCGGAGCCGTACACCGGGGCGAAGCCGAGGCGGGTGAGGCGCTGGTCGGCCACGCACTCCAGGTACTGCCGCATCGAGTCGGTGTTCATGCCCGGGAGGCCGTCCCCGCACAGGTCGCGCGCGAACCGCAGCTCGGCCTGGACGGCCTCGTCCAGCATGGCGGTGACCTCCCGCCGCAGCGCGTCGTCGAAGAGGTCCGGCTCCTCCTCGCGGACGGTGTCGACCACGTCGAAGGCGAAGGACATGTGCATCGTCTCGTCGCGGAACACCCAGTTGGTGCCGGTGGCCAGGCCGTGCAGCAGGCCCCGGCCGCGGAACCAGTAGACGTAGGCGAAGGCGCCGTAGAAGAACAGGCCCTCGATACAGGCCGCGAAGCAGATCAGGTTGAGCAGGAAGCGGCGGCGGTCGGACCTGGACTCCAGCCGGTCGACCGACTCGACGGAGTCCATCCACTTGAAGCAGAACCCGGCCTTCTCGCGGATCGAGGGGATGTTCTCGACGGCGGCGAAGGCGGCGGCGCGGTCCTCGGGATCGGGGAGGTAGGTGTCCAGCAGCGTCAGATAGAACTGGACGTGCACGGCCTCCTCGAAGAGCTGGCGGGACAGGTAGAGGCGGGCCTCGGGCGAGTTGATGAACCTGTAGAGGGTCAGCACCAGGTTGTTCGCCACGATCGAGTCACCGGTGGCGAAGAACGCGACCAGGCGGCCGATCAGGTGCTGCTCCTCGGGGGAGAGCCGGGCCAGGTCGGCGACGTCGGAGTGGAGGTCGACCTCCTCCACGGTCCAGGTGTTCTTGATGGCGTCCCGGTAGCGCTCGTAGAAGTGCGGGTAGCGCATGGGGCGCAGCGTCAGTTCGAAGCCGGGGTCGAGCAGTTTCGGGGCGGTGGTCACTGGCATGCCTCGCAGGACTCGGGGTTCTCCAGGGAGCAGGCGACGGCCTCGTCGGGGGCCGGCCGCCGCAGGGGGACGGTGGCGCGCGCGGCGGCGCGGGCGATGCGGGTCGCCGGGCGCGAGCGCAGGTAGTACGTGGTCTTCAGGCCCTGTTTCCAGGCGTAGGCGTACATCGAGGAGAGCTTGCCGATGGTCGGCGTCTCCAGGAACAGGTTCAGCGACTGGGCCTGGTCGAGGTACGGGGTGCGGGCGGCGGCCAGGTCGATCAGGCCGCGCTGCGGGATCTCCCAGGCCGTGCGGTACAGCCGCCGCACCTCTTCCGGGAGCCAGGCGAAGCCCTGGACCGAGCCGTTCGCCTCGCGCAGCGCCTCGCGGGTACCGGCGTCCCAGCTCCCGAGCCGCTTGAGGTCGTCCACCAGATACGAGTTGACCTGGAGGAACTCGCCCGACAGCGTCTCGCGCTTGAACAGGTTGGAGACCTGCGGCTCGACGCACTCGTAGACACCGGCGAGGGAGGCGATGGTGGCGGTGGGCGCGATCGCGAGGAGCAGGGCGTTGCGCAGACCGGTGGTGGCGAGGCGCTCGCGCAGCGCGGCCCAGCGCTCCGGCCAGTGCCGCTCGACGCCGTAGTGGTCGGGGTGGAGCACGCCCCGCGCGGTACGGGTCAGCTCCCAGGCCGGCAGCGGGCCGTGGCGCTCGGCGAGGCCGGCCGAGGTCTCGTAGGCGGCGAGCATGATCCGCTCGGCGATCCGCGTCGACAGAACCTTCGCCGCGGGGGAGTCGAAGTCCAGCCGGAGCCGGAAGAAGACGTCCTGGAGGCCCATCACGCCGAGGCCGACCGGCCGCCAGCGGGAGTTGGAGCGGCCGGCCTGCTCGGTCGGGTAGAAGTTGATGTCGACGACCCGGTCCAGGAAGGTCACGGCGGTGCGGACGGTGGCGTCCAGGCGCTCCCAGTCGAGAGCGCCGCGGGCCGGGTCGACGAACGCGGCGAGGTTCACCGACCCCAGGTTGCAGACCGCCGTCTCGCCGTCGTCGGTGACCTCCAGGATCTCCGTGCAGAGGTTGGAGGAGTGCACGACGTGGCCGGGCTCGGCGGTCTGGTTGGCGGTGCGGTTGGCGGTGTCCTTGAAGGTCAGCCAGCCGTTGCCGGTCTGCGCGAGGGTACGCATCATGCGGCCGTACAGCTCACGGGCCGGGAGGGTCCTGCGCGCCAGGCCCTTGCGCTCGGCGTCCCGGTACGCGGCGTCGAACTCCGCGCCCCACAGGTCGACCAGCTCCGGCACGTCCGAGGGCGAGAACAGCGACCACGGGCCGTCGGCGTCGACGCGGCGCATGAACTCGTCCGGGATCCAGTGCGCCAGGTTCAGATGGTGGGTGCGGCGGGCGTCCTCGCCGGTGTTGTCCCGCAGCTCCAGGAACTCCTCGATGTCCGCGTGCCAGGTCTCCAGGTAGACCGCGGCGGCACCCTTGCGCCGGCCGCCCTGGTTGACGGCGGCGACGGAGGCGTCGAGCGTCTTCAGGAACGGCACGATGCCGTTGGAGTGGCCGTTGGTGCCGCGGATCAGCGCGCCGCGGGAGCGGATGCGGGAGTAGGCGATACCGATGCCGCCGGCGTGCTTGGAGAGCCGGGCCACCTGGAGGTAGCGCTCGTAGATCGAGTCCAGCTCGTCCCGGGGGGAGTCCAGGAGGTAGCAGGAGGACATCTGGGGGTGCCGGGTGCCCGAGTTGAACAGGGTGGGGGAGGAGGGCAGGTAGTCCAGGCGGCTCATCAGCCGGTAGAGGGCGGCGACCTCGTCCACCGAGCGGGCGGTGTCGTCCTCGGCCAGCCCTGCGGCCACGCGCAGCAGGAAGTGCTGGGGCGTCTCGACGACCTTGCGGGTGAGCGGGTGCCGCAGCAGGTAGCGGCTGTGCAGGGTGCGCAGGCCGAAGTAGCCGAAGCGGTCGTCCGCGGACCCGTCGACCAGCGCGTCCAGGCGCGCCGCGTGCAGGCGGACGAACGCTGCCGTGCGGTCGGCGATCAGGCCCTCGCGGTGGCCGGCGGCGACCGACCCGGTGAAGGTGGTGACGCCCTGCGAGGCGGCCTCGGCGCGCAGGGTGCGGGTGAGCAGCCGGGCGGCGAGCCGGGAGTACGCCGGGTCCTCGGAGATCAGGCCGGCCGCGGCCTCGGTGGCCAGCTCGCACAGTTCCGCGAGCACCTCGGCGGCGGTTCCCCGGGCGGACCGGCCGCGCAGCGCGGCGGCGGCGACCCGGCCGGGGTCGGCGTCGGGGAGATCGGCGGTCAGTTCGGTCAGGGTCCGCAGCAGCGCGGCACCGGGGCCGTCGGGCGCCTCGGACACCTCGGGCACCGGGGTCGCCGCGGCCGGGTCGGCTGGCGCGATGGTCACGTGGGGCACTCCCTCGCTAGGCACGGGGCCTGGCGGAGGGCAGCGGGCAGCTCACGAACGCCCACGGCGTCGCGTCCACCGGCCCATTCCGCGAGGCCCGGACGTCAGGCGCCCGGGCCGGACGGCCGGGCGCACCGTCGGCAGGTACTCGGACTGGACAGGCGTGCGCGAACACGCGTGTACACCGTTGCGGGACAGTTCCGGATTCGCACCGGATTCCCCTGCGGTCGACAGCGAGCATGAGCATACATCTTGTGTCGCGTTCTGATGACACCCCCAGATGTAGTGTCCGCGGGCTCCGGAGCGGAGTGACGAGGGGGTGGGGGAAGCGGAGTGACGAGGACGAGGGGGAAGCGGTGGGGCGGCATGCCGACGGGCCGCCGGACGGCTCCCGGCGGCCCGTCGTGGGCGGTGGTCGGACCGCCTCAGTGCGCGGAGCCGGAGGTCGCCGGCGGCAGTTCCACCTTCACCCCCGGGTCGCCGGCGTCCGCCGTGTAGTCCTCGGGGCGGGTCTCGTCGATGCCGTCGGGCGCCTTGAACGCCCTCAGGACGAAGGTCAGGACCACCGTGACCGCGGCGTTCAGCACGATGGCCGTGAGGCCGATGTAACCGATCTCGCCGATGCCGGGGATCTCCTTGTTGGAGCCGCCGAAGTGGTCCTGCGTCGGCGAGGCCACCCCGTACGCGGCGAGCGTGCCGTACACCATGCCGACCGCCCAGCCGGCCAGCAGCGCCCAGCGGTGGAACCACCGGGTGAACAGGCCGCCGACCAGCGCGGGGAAGGTCTGCAGGATCCAGATGCCGCCGAGGAGCTGGAAGTTGATCGCGACCGTCTTGTCCATGGTGAGGACGAAGGCCAGGGCGCCCACCTTCACCAGCAGCGACACCAGCTTGGAGACGCGGGTCTCCTGCGCGGGGGTCGCGTCGGGCTTGATGAAGTCCTTGTAGATGTTGCGGGTGAAGAGGTTGGCCGCCGCGATCGACATGATGGCGGCGGGTACCAGCGCGCCGATGCCGATCGCCGCGAAGGCCACGCCCGCGAACCAGTCCGGGAACATGTCCTCGAAGAGCTGCGGGATCGCGAGCTGGCCGTTGTCGACCTTGATCCCGGCCGCGATGGCCATGAAGCCGAGCAGCGCGAGCAGGCCCAGCATCAGCGAGTACAGCGGCAGGATCGTGGTGTTGCGGCGGATCACCTCACGGCTGCGCGAGGAGAGCGTCGCGGTGATCGAGTGCGGGTACATGAACAGCGCGAGCGCCGAGCCCAGCGCCAGGGTGGCGTACGTCCACTGGCCCGCCTCGGGCGGCACCAGCGCGCCGCTGCCCGACGAGGTGAACTTCTCGCCCGCCTTGGCGAAGATGTCGTCGAACCCGCCCAGCTTGATCGGAATGTAGATGATGGCCACCGCGATCACCAGGTAGATCAGCGTGTCCTTCACGAACGCGATCAGCGCGGGCGCCCGCAGCCCCGACGAATAGGTGTACGCGGCCAGCACCCCGAAGGCGATCAGCAGCGGCAGGTCCTTGAGGAACCAGTTGGTGTCCTCGCCGCCGCCGACGCCCATCACGTCGAGGACCGCCTGGATGCCGACCAGTTGGAGCGCGATGTACGGCATCGTCGCCAGGATGCCGGTGACGGCCACCGCCAGCGAGAGCCCCTTGGAGCCGAACCGGCCCCGCACGAAGTCCGAGGTCGTCACATAGCCGTGCTTGTGGGAGACCGACCACAGCCGCGGCAGGAAGGTGAAGATCAGCGGGTAGACCAGGATCGTGTACGGCACCGCGAAGAAGCCGGAGGCGCCCGCCGCGTAGATCACCGCGGGGACCGCGACGAAGGTGTACGCCGTGTACAGGTCGCCGCCGAGCAGGAACCAGGTCACCCAGGTGCCGAACGACCGGCCGCCCAGCCCCCATTCGTCCAGGCTCTGTTCGTTCTCGGCCCGGCGCCAGCGCGCGGCCAGGAAGCCCATCGCGGTGACGAGCGCGAAGAAGAGGATGAAGACGGCGAGCGCCACGCCGTTCACGCCGTCGTTCACCGGCCCGCACCTCCCTCGGGCGAGTGCGGGGCGCGCGGGGGGTGCGGGGCGCGCCGGGCGCGCTGGTCACGCCGCCAGAGCTGATACGCGGTCATCGTGAGCACCGTGGAGATCAGCACCCAGGCCATCTGGTACCAGTAGAAGAACGGGATGCCGATGAACGCGGGGTCCGTCCTCGCGTACGAACCGACCCACAGCATGGCCACGAAGGGCGCGACGAGGCAGAGGCCGATGACGACGCGCGTCGGCGTCACCACCGGCCCGCTGCTGGTTGGTGGGGCTTGTGACATGCGGCGGCTCCGTCCCTCACTGATCACCCGGTGCGATGCGCAGGCAATGTAGGTGACGGCTTCAGGACAGCGGAAGCCCTCGTCCGCATATCGGTCCGCAACCGCAACCTCGCGGGCGGACGCTCCCTTCAGTCCTGCGGCCGCTTCAGCCGGGCCACGAACTTGTACCGGTCGCCCCGGTACACCGAGCGCACCCACTCCACCGGCTGCCCGTCCCGGTCCAGCGAGTGCCGGGAGAGCATGAGCATCGGCAGGCCCACGTCGGTGCCGAGCAGCCCGGCCTCGCGCGGGGTGGCCAGCGAGGTCTCGATGGTCTCCTCGGCCTCGGCCGGCCGGACGTCGTAGACCTCGGCGAGCGCCGTGTAGAGGGAGGTGTACTTCACCAGGGAGCGGCGCAGCGCCGGGAACCGCTTGGCGCTCAGGTGCGTGGTCTCGATGGCCATCGGCTCGCCGTTGGCCATGCGCAGCCGCTCGACGCGCAGCACCCGGCCGCCGGCGGTGATGTCCAGCAGCCCGGCCAGCCGCTCGTCGGCGGTGATGTACCCGACGTCGAGGAGCTGCGAGGTGGGCTCCAGGCCCTGCGCCCGCATGTCCTCGGTGTACGAGGTGAGTTGCAGCGCCTGCGAGACCTTGGGCTTGGCGACGAAGGTGCCCTTGCCCTGGATGCGCTCCAGCCGGCCCTCGACCACCAGTTCCTGCAGCGCCTGGCGCACGGTGGTGCGCGAGGTGTCGAACTCGGCCGCCAGCGTGCGCTCCGGCGGCACCGGCGTGCCCGGCGCCTGGGTGCGCGTGATGTCGAGGAGATGCTTCTTCAGGCGGTAGTACTTGGGCACGCGCGCGGTACGGACGGTCGCCCCACCCTCGTTCTCCGCACTGCTGACGTCGGTGCTCATGTTCTGCCTTCCCGGCTCCGGGTGCCGAAGCGGCCGACATCCGCTATCGGCCACGGCTCACATCGTGGCACGGCTGTCGTACGGGAGGATCCCGCGCGGTCCGTGATCCCCTTTGTATACCTCCGAGACCCCCGTTGGTCTAGTCCACCGCGCCACGCGAGTCCTTTGGTACGCGAGGTCGGCACCGGAGGGCGAGGCCCCGCGCGGGCCGGTGGTACACCTCCCGGGGAGGCTCCCGGCCGCCGCCCGCGGAATGCAGGAACCCTGCATATCTCGGTCCCATCACGGAGGTCGGGAGGGTGGTGGAACACCCTTGACAGCCCTATTGGTCTGGGCCAAGCTCCCGGTACTGGTCTACACCATTGGTCCAGGTCCCGGCCCCAAGGGCGGTCACGCGTAACCGAGTTACCGCGGGGAGGCAGGGGGGTTTGTGGCATCCCTGAGGAGGGTGGCGTGAAGCGCAAGCTGACAGCCGCGATCGGTATCGCGGGCATGATGGTCTCCATCGCGGCGTGCGGGGGCGACAGCGGTGACGACGGGGGCAAGGCCGGGGCGGACGGCTACAAGGGCGAGACGCTCACGGTCTGGGTGATGGACGGCTCCTCGCCGGACCCGTGGCAGAAGGAGCTGACCGCCGCCTTCGAGAAGAAGACCCAGGCGAAGGTCAAGTTCGAGGTCCAGCAGTGGAACGGCATCCAGCAGAAGCTGACCACCTCGCTCTCCGAGGAGAACCCGCCGGACGTCTTCGAGATCGGCAACACCCAGACGCCGGCCTACGCCAAGACCGGCGGCCTCGCCGACCTCGCCGACCTCAAGTCCGAGATCGGCGGCGAGTGGACCGAGTCCCTGAACAACTCGTCCGTCTTCGAGGGCAAGCAGTACGCGGCGCCCTGGTACTTCGCCAACCGCGTGGTCCTCTACAACAAGAAGATCTGGGCCGACGCGGGCATCAAGGGCACCCCGAAGACCCGGGACGAGTTCTACGACGTCCTGAAGACGATCGGCGAGAAGACCGACGCCGAACCGATCTACCTGCCCGGCCAGAACTGGTACCACTTCGTCGGCCTGGTGGTCGGCGAGGGCGGCGAACTGGTCAAGAAGGACGGCGACACGTACGTCTCCAACCTGGACGACCCCAAGGTCGCCGCCGCCATGGAGACGTACAAGAAGTTCCAGGCCCTCTCCAAGGCGCCCAAGGACAAGGACGAGGCCACCCCGCAGCAGGGCGAGGTCTTCGCCAAGGGCGACGTCGGCGCCTTCATCGGCATGGGCTGGGAAGCCGGCATCGCCATCGAGGCCAACCCGGAGATCGAGAAGGAGATCGGCTACTTCACGATCCCCGGCGCCGCGGCCGACAAGCCCGAGGGCGTCTTCCTCGGCGGCTCCAACCTCGCCGTCGCCGCGGGCAGCCAGAAGCAGGACCTGGCCAAGGAGTTCCTGAAGCTCGCCCTCTCCGACAAGTTCGAGGGCCGGCTCGCCAAGCTCAACGGCGTCATCCCGAACAAGGAGTCGCTGCAGACCAGCCTGAAGGGCAACGCCGCCGCCGAGGCCGCCGCGCCCGCCGCGGCCGGCGGTGGCACCACGCCGCTGATCGCCCAGTGGGCGGCGGTCGAGAACGCGCCCAACCCGATCAAGACCTACATGACCGCCGTGCTGGGCGGTAAGTCGCCGGCCGAGGCGGCCAAGCAGGTCGAGGGCGAGTTCAACAAGCGCCTGGCGCAGCAGCAGTAGGAGCGCGACGCTCCAGCGGGAGCGGGGGCCGGTCACGCACCGGCCCCCGCCCCGGCGTCGAGTAGGCCGAGAAGAGAGATCGCGAGCATGACCGTGCAGACCGAACGGCCGCCCTCCGGCCCGGTGGACGTCAGCAAGACGGACGGCGGGGCATCCGACGGCCCGAGACCGCGCGCCGCGTCCCGGGCCGGCGCGCTCATCCCGTACCTGTTGCTGCTGCCCGCCGCCGCGGCCACCGTGCTGCTGCTCGGCTGGCCGCTGGTGAAGGACGTACTGCTGTCCTTCCAGAACCTCAACATGTCGCAGCTCATCCAGCACGTCACCGAGTGGAACGGCTTCGAGAACTACCGGACGGTCCTCACCGGTGCGGACTTCTGGCGCGTCACCCTGCGCTCGATCCTCTTCACGGCGGCCAACGTCGTCCTGATCATGGTCCTGGGCACGCTGGTCGGCCTGCTCCTCGCCCGCCTCGGCAGGCGGATGCGGGTGCTGCTGCTGTTCGGCCTGGTACTGGCCTGGGCCATGCCCGTGGTCGCCGCGTCCACCGTCTACCAGTGGCTCTTCGCCCAGCGCTTCGGCGTCGTCAACTGGGTGCTGGACAAGCTCGGCTGGCACTCGATGGCCGACTACAGTTGGACCAGCAGCCAGATGTCGACCTTCTTCGTCGTCACCCTGCTGGTCGTCTGGATGTCGATCCCGTTCGTCGCGATCAACCTCTACGCGGCGACCACCACCATCCCCGGCGAGCTGTACGAGGCCGCGGCCCTCGACGGCGCCGGCGCCTGGCGCAGCTTCACCACGGTCACCATGCCGTTCCTGCGGCCGTTCCTCTACGCGACGACGTTCCTGGAGATCATCTGGGTCTTCAAGGCGTTCGTGCAGGTCTTCACTATCAACGGCGGCGGCCCGGACCGCCTCACCGAGATCCTGCCCGTCTACGCCTACGTCGAGGGCGTCGGCAACCAGCACTACGGCATGGGCGCCGCGATCGCCGTGCTGACCATCCTGATCCTGCTCGGCCTCACCGCCTACTACCTGCGGATCGTGCTCAAGCAAGAGGAGGACGAGCTGTGAAGCGCTCGCTCTTCGGCCGCCTGTGGCCCAACGTCACGGCCGTCGTGTTGTTCATCGGCTTCGTCTTCCCCGTGTACTGGATGTTCGCCACGGCCTTCAAGCCCACCGGCGACATCCTCTCCGAGGACCCGGTCTGGTTCCCGACGGACGTCACCCTCCAGCACTTCAGGACCGCGATCGGCGCCGACCACTTCTGGACGTTCGTCACCAACTCCCTGACCGTCACGGTCCTCGCCGTGGTCTTCTCCCTGGTCATCGCGCTGGCCGGCTCGTTCGCCCTGGCCCGGATGCGCTTCCGGGGGCGGCGCGGCTTCGTCCTCGGCTTCATGGTCGCCCAGATGGCACCCTGGGAAGTCATGATCATCGCGATGTACATGATCGTGCGCGACGCGTCGATGCTGAACAGCCTCGTGCCGCTGACGCTCTTCTACATGATGATGATCATGCCCTTCACCATCCTGACCCTGCGCGGCTTCGTCGCCGCCGTGCCCAGGGAACTGGAGGAGGCGGCGATGGTGGACGGCTGCACCCGCGTCCAGGCGTTCCGCCGGGTCATCCTGCCGCTGCTCGCCCCAGGCCTGATGGCCACCTCGATGTTCGGCTTCATCACCGCCTGGAACGAGCTGCCGCTGGTCCTGGTGCTGAACAAGGAGGCCGAGGCGCAGACCCTGCCGCTGTGGCTGACCAGCTTCCAGAGCGTCTTCGGCAACGACTGGGGCGCCACCATGGCCGCCTCCTCCCTCTTCGCCGTTCCGATCCTCATCCTTTTCGTCTTCCTCCAGCGCAAGGCCGTCAGCGGTCTGACCGCCGGCGCCGTGAAGGGATAACGCCACCCGATGACGACACTCGCGCACGGCACCGACACCCTGACCCGGGACGCCCTCGCCGTCCTCCAGCCCGGCTTCACCGGCACCACCGCCCCCGACTGGCTGCTGCGCCGGCTCGGCGAGGGCCTGGCCTCGGTGGCCCTGTTCGGCCGCAACATCGCCACCGCCGAGCAGGTGGCCGCCCTCACCGCCCAGGTCCGCGCCGAACGCGACGACGTACTGGTCGCGATCGACGAGGAGGGCGGCGACGTCACCCGCCTGGAGGTGCGCACCGGCTCGTCCTTCCCCGGCAACAACGCCCTCGGCGCGGTCGACGACACCGGGCTGACCCGGGCGGTCGCCGCCGAACTGGGCCGCCGGCTCGCGGCCTGCGGCGTCAACTTCGACTGGGCCCCCTCGGCCGACGTCAACGCCAACCCCGACAACCCGGTGATCGGCGTGCGCTCCTTCGGCGCCGACCCCGCGCTGGTCGCCCGGCACACCGCCGCCTACGTCACCGGCCTGCAGTCGGCGGGCGTGGCGGCCTGTACCAAGCACTTCCCCGGCCACGGCGACACCGCCGTCGACTCCCACCACGCGGTGCCGCGCATCGACGCCGACCTGTCCGTGCTCACCGAGCGCGACCTGGTCCCCTTCCGCGCCGCCATCGCCGCCGGCAGCCGCGCGGTGATGAGCGCGCACATCCTCGCCCCGGCCCTGGACCCGGACCTCCCCGGCACCCTCTCCCGGCGGATCCTGACCGACCTCCTGCGCGGCGAACTGGGCTACGACGGCCTGATCGTCACCGACGGCATGGAGATGCGGGCCATCGCCGGCACCTACGGCCTGGAACGCGGCTGCGTCCTCGCGATCGCCGCCGGCGCCGACGCGATCTGCGTGGGCGGCGGCCTCTCCGACGAGGAGACGGTACGGCGGCTGCGGGACGCCCTGGTCCGGGCCGTCCGCGCGGGCGAACTGCCCGAGGAGCGGCTCGCGGACGCGGCGGAGCGCGTGCGCGCCCTGGCCCGGTGGACGTCGGCCGCAGCCCTCGCCGACCCGGCGGCCGGCGCCGACGAGGAGGTCGGCCTGCGCGCGGCCCGCCGGGCCCTGCGGGTCACCGGCGCCGCACACTTCACCCCTCTCACCGAACCGCCCTTCGTCGCCTCGCTCGCCCCCGCCCCGAACATCGCGGTCGGCGACGAGACCCCCTGGGGCGTCGCCGCCGAACTGCTCCGGCTGCTTCCCGGCACCGCGACGGGCAGCTTCTCCGGCCCCGACGCCGGCGCCGAGGTACTGCGGGCGGCCGGCTCGCGCCGGGTCGTCGCCGTCGTCCGCGACGAGCACCGGCATTCCTGGATGGCGACCGCCCTGGACACCGTGCTGGCGGCCCGCCCCGACACGGTGGTGGTCGAGATGGGCGTGCCGGAGGCGGCCCCGCGCGGCGCGCTGCACCTGGCCACCCACGGCGCCGCCCGGGTCTGCGGCCGGGCGGCGGCGGAGGCCCTCACCGGCAGGTAGTCCCGCCGCACGCGGAAGGCGCCGGCCCCCTTCTTCCGGGGGCCGGCGCCTTCCGCGTGGACGTGTCCGGGTCAGATCCCCTGCCACTGGGGTTTGGCGGCGTAGGTGTGGCGGAAGTAGTCGGCGAGCTTCAGCTCGGACGCGGCGGCCTCGTCGACGACGACGGTGGCGTGCGGGTGGAGCTGGAGCGCCGAGGCGGGGCACACGGCCGCGACCGGCCCCTCCACCGTCGCCGCGACCGCCTCCGCCTTGCCCGCACCGGTGGCGAGCAGCACCAGGTGCCGGGCCTCCAGGATGGTGCCGATGCCCTGTGTGATCACGTGGTGCGGAACCTGCGCGATGTCACCGTCGAAGAAGCGCGCGTTGTCCACCCGGGTCTGTTCGGTCAGCGTCTTGATCCGGGTCCGGGAGGCCAGCGAGGAGCACGGCTCGTTGAACCCGATGTGCCCGTCGGTCCCGATCCCCAGCAACTGGAGGTCGACCCCGCCGGCCTCGGCCAGCGCCCGGTCGTACGCCTCGCAGGCCGCCTGCACGTCCGCGGCGGTGCCGTCCGGCCCGAGGAAGGCGTCGAGGCCGACCCCGAGCGGTTCCAGCACCTCGCGCCGGAGCACCGACCGGTACGACTCCGGGTGCTCGGCGGGGAGCCCCACGTACTCGTCGAGCTGGGCGATCCGCACCCGCGAGGTGTCCGCGGCGCCGGCTCGCACCCGTGCCGCCAGCGCCTCGTAGACGGGCAGCGGCGTCGAGCCGGTGGCCACCCCGAGCACGGCGTCGGGCTTACGGGCGAGCAGTTGCGCCATGGCCCCGGCGATCAGCTCGCCGCCCGCCCTGGCGTCCGCGACGATGACAACTTCCACGCTGGCCTGCCGTTCTGAAGAGGGACCGAGGAGGGGCCTGGGAGAGACCGAAGAGGAGCTATGTGGTTTAGACCAATCTAACAGAGCGGCACCGCGCCGGGCGGTGCCTCGCCCCGCGCCGGAGACACTCGCGGAAATTGCCGTGCCGCTCCGGCCCCGCGCGCGACCCGGCGGGGTTAGGCTGCTGCGGAGTGCTCGGACGTCCGAGTAGTCGGCGGAAAGTGACAAGGACAAACACGTTCCACCGCATGGACACCGATAGTGGTCTAGTCCACAATGGTCACTCAGCACCACGCGAGACACCACCGAGACACCACGGAAGCCGCCGCGGGGCCGTCGCCGAGCCGCCTCCCGCACGGTGGACGCCAGGTCTCCGCTCTCCCCGCACAGGAGGGCGGACCGAGGAACCGGAGCTCTCTGCCCTGACTGCCCCGGCTCCTCATCCTTCGGCCGACCGGGACCGCACACCCCGCGGCCGTTGTTGCTCCGGGCTGCGGTGCCGGGAGGGCTGAGGGTCCCTCTCAGGCGCCGCGGCCCGCGGGTGTTCCCGGGCCCCGGTGCGCGGCCGGAACATGGCTGATTCCGAACCCCCGCCGACCCGCCGGGTACGCTCCTCATGTGCCCTCCATGAACGAACTGGTACGCCAGCACACCGCCCTGGACGACTCCGACCTCGAGTGGCTCCACCTGCTGGTCTCGGAGTGGCAGCTCCTCTCGGACCTCTCCTTCGCCGACCTCGTCCTGTGGGTCCCCACCCGCGACGGCACCCGGTACGTCTCGGTCGCCCAGATGCGGCCCAACACCGGACCCACCTCCTACCAGGACGACATGGTCGGCCATCTCGTCCCGCGCGGCCGGCGGCCCATGCTGGACATCGCCCTGGACGAGGGCCGGATCGTGCGCGAGGGCGACCCGGAGTGGCGCGAGGAGGTCCCGGTCCGCGTCGAGTCGATCCCGGTACGGCGTCAGGGACGCGTACTCGGTGTGATCGCCCGCAACACCAACCTGCTGACCGTGCGCACCCCCAGCCGCCTGGAACTCACCTACCTGCAGAGCGCCTCGGACCTCGCCCAGATGATCGCGGCCGGCTCCTTCCCGTTCGAGAACCAGCAGGTCGACATGGACGCCTCGCCGCGCGTCGGCGACGGCCTGATCAGGGTCGACGTCGACGGCATCGTCCAGTACGCCTCCCCGAACGCCCTCTCCGCCTACCACCACATGGGCCTCGCCGCCGACCTGGTCGGCCAGCACCTGGGCCGGACCACCGCCGAACTCGCCCCGACCCGGGGGCCGGTGGACGAGGCGCTCGCCAAGGTGGCCAGCGGCTGGGCGCCGCGCGAGTTCGAGATCGAGGCCAACGACGGCGTGATCCAGTTCCGCGCCATCCCGCTCAAGCCCAAGGGCACCCGCGTCGGCGCCCTGGTCCTGCTCCGGGACGTCACGGAACTGCGCCGCCGCGAACGTGAGTTGATCACCAAGGACGCCACCATCCGGGAGATCCACCACCGGGTGAAGAACAACCTCCAGACGGTGGCCGCCCTGCTCCGCCTCCAGGCGCGGCGTATCGGCTCGGAACGCGGACGCGAGGCGCTGGAGGAGGCGGTGCGCCGGGTCGGCTCGATCGCCATCGTGCATGAGACGCTGTCTCAGAACCTGGACGAGCGGGTGGAGTTCGACGAGATCGCCGACCGGGTGCTGGCGATGGTCGCCGAGATCTCGCCGGGCAAGGTCACCGGCCGGCGCACCGGTCACTTCGGTGTCCTGGACGCCGAGGTCGCCACCCCCCTGTCGATGGTGCTGACCGAGGTGCTGCAGAACGCGCTGGAGCACGGTTTCCGGGAGGGCGACACCGGCGCGGTCGAGGTCTCTGCCGTCCGCGGCGGCACCTCGAAGGAGTCCCGTCTCCTGGTCACCGTCCAGGACGACGGCGTCGGCCTGCCCGAGGGCTTCGACCCGCACCGCTCCGGCAACCTGGGCCTGCAGATCGTGCGCACCCTGGTGGAGGGGGAGCTGAGCGGCAGCTTCGACATGGTCCCGGCGCCCGGCGGCGGCACCCGCGTGATCTTCGACATCCCGGTCGACTCACAGAAGTAGCGGCGGGCGCGGCGGCGGACGGGCGACGGGCGGACGGGCGACGGGCGCGGGCGCAGCAAAAAGCCCCGGATCGCCAGTGATCCGGGGCCAGTGCTCGCTGCTGCCCTTGCGGGTACCCCTGCTCCGAAGAACAGAGGACATCGGGGTACTGCGCGCTGCGGCTCGGGGGCGGGAGATGCGTACTCGCTGTACGCGCCGCCAAGCTCAGGCTGTCGTGGGGCGGGTGTGTCAGGCGGAAGCCTGACGGGCCCGGTTGCGGGCGGCGCGGCGCTTCATGGCGCGACGCTCGTCCTCGCTGAGACCACCCCAGACGCCGGAGTCCTGACCGGACTCGAGCGCCCACTGCAGACACTGCTCCATTACCGGGCAGCGACGGCAGACGGCCTTGGCTTCCTCGATCTGCAGCAGCGCAGGACCGGTGTTGCCGATGGGGAAGAAGAGCTCGGGGTCTTCCTCGCGGCAAACGGCGCGGTGACGCCAGTCCATGGCTGCTACCTCTCCTTGGTATTACATGCACGTTGCTTGTGAATGTGAACGCTTTCACGAATCCCTCAACAAGTGAAGGGCCGACTGCCAGGTTCCCTGGCGTGGTCCTGTGTGTTGAAGAGGGGTTCCGGTGATCTATTGAGGCCGGTGTTGCGGGCCGTCCCGATCGCCAGATAGAGACTCGCAAACCTCGGCGGCGGATACAACCCCTTCCGGAAAGTTTTTTTTGATTCTTCGGTGTCGACTAGGTCACAGCCGTACTTCCATGGGGTGGACCCTGGCCTAAACGTTCGAGTGAAAGGACTTTCGCCGCTTCTGCTCACACAATCACACGCAGTGCACGGCGTACGCCTGTGAACGTCACGCTGGTGCGCAGCCCCAGGTGGTCACCGTCCATCTGGAGGGGGAGCGGCACCTTCGAATGCAAGGTGAACTCCGTCATATCGTGCAGGGAGACGGCCTGCTTGCCCCGGGGGCCGCGGTCGGGGGACGAAGTGAGCAACTGGGTGCCATACCGGGCAACCGCCGCGGTGGACAGGCTGCGGAGACCGAAGATGTCGAGCGCGGTATCGAACGAGGCTTTAGGTGACGCGTAGATCGGGCGATTACCAAGAAAAGTCCACGGGCACGTGTTCGAGACTATGGAGAGGACCAGATCGGTCAGTGGTTCCTCACCCGGTTGTTCCAGGGTGATGATTCCGTTGCGCCGGTGCGGTTCTCCGAGCAACTGGCGTACGACCTGGCGGACATAGAGCGCGTGCGTGGACTTCCGGCCGCGTTCGCGGTGCTGTTCGACCCTGCCGACCACCCCGGCGTCGAAGCCGAGCCCGGCGTTGAAGGTGAACCAGCGGGCCGGCACCTCCGCGTCCGGTGAGTCCGGCGTGCCGGAGGCCAGCCCCAGCCCCACGGTCCGCTCGCTGCCCTCGCGCAGCGCGTCCAGCAGGGCGCCGGTGGCCTCCACCGCGTGGTTGGGCAGCCCCAGGGCGCGGGCGAAGACGTTGGTGGAACCGCCCGGGACGACCGCGAGCCGGGGCAGGTGGTCGGGGTCCGGGCCGGCGTGCAGCAGACCGTTGACCACCTCGTTGACCGTGCCGTCGCCGCCGAGGGCCACCACCAGCTCGATGTCGTCGCTCTGCGCGGCCTGCCGGCCCAGGTCGCGCGCGTGGCCGCGGTACTCGGTGGTGACCGCCTCCAGCTTCATCTCGCTGGCCAGCGCGTGGATCAGTACGTCGCGCGTGCGCGCGCTCGTGGTGGTTGCCGCCGGATTGACCACGAGAAGTGCACGCATGGTCTGCAGGGTACCTACTGGGCGGTACCGGGCCCAGGCCGAGAGGGGATTCGCCAGGCCGGGGACGGGGTGAGCCTCGACACGGGCGCCCTCGGGCGTGCGGGCTACCCTTCAGGGGTGAGCAGTGAGCCGAGCCCCAGCACCGATGCAGCCGACCCCGCCGACGCGGCGGGTCCCCGTCCCGTGCGGCTGACCGCCGCGGCGGCGCTCGCCGGGCTGGAGGGCCTCGCGCTCGTCGCCGGCGGGCTCTGGATGCTCGTGCGCGGACTGACCGGACACCCCGACGACCGGACCCAGGCCGTCACCGGAGGCGTCACCCTGATCGTCCTCGCCCTGCTGCCGCTGCTCGCCGCCCGCGGCCTGCTCGCCCGGCGAGGCTGGAGCCGGGGCCCCGCCGTGATCACGCAGATCATGGCGCTGCCGGTGGCCTACAACCTGCTCCAGGCCGACAGCGTGGCCATCCCGGCGGGGATCGTGCTCGCCGCCGCGGCCGTGGCCGCGCTCGTCCTGATCGTCAACCCCGAGACCACCCGGGCCCTCGGCATCCGGGGGCCCGGCGGCGCGCGGAAGTAGTCCGCCCCGGCGGCGCGCGGACGTAGCCCGCCGCGCGCCGGATCACTCCTCGACGAGCAGCTTCTCCCGGAGCTGGGCCAGGGTGCGGGCCAGCAGCCGCGAGACGTGCATCTGTGAGATGCCGACCTCCTGCGCGATCTGCGACTGGGTCATGTTGGCGAAGAAGCGCAGCAGCAGGATCCGCTTCTCCCGCGGCGGCAGGTCCTCCAGGAGCGGCTTGAGGGACTCGCGGTACTCGACGCCCTCCAGCGCCTCGTCCTCGGAACCGAGGGTGTCCGCGACCGCCGGGGACTCGTCGTCCGTGTCCGGGACGTCCAGGGAGAGCGTGGAGTACGCGTTGGCGGACTCCAGACCCTCCAGGACCTCCTCCTCCGAGATCGCCAGCTTCTCGGCCAGCTCGTGCACGGTGGGGGAGCGGCCGTGCAACTGGGAGAGCTCCGCCGTCGCCGTGGTCAGGGCCAGCCGCAGCTCCTGGAGCCGGCGCGGGACCCGCACCGCCCAGCCCTTGTCCCGGAAGTGCCGCTTGATCTCGCCGACGACCGTCGGGGTCGCGTAGGTGGAGAACTCCACGCCGCGCTCCGGATCGAAGCGGTCGACGGACTTGATCAGACCGATGGTGGCGACCTGCGTGAGGTCGTCCAGCGGTTCGCCGCGGTTGCGGAAGCGGCGCGCGAGGTGCTCGACGAGCGGCAGATGCATGCGGACCAGCCGGTTGCGCAGCTCCGCGTACTGCGCGCTCTCCTTCTCCAGTCCGCGCAGCTCGGCGAAGAGGGCGCGCGCCCCGCTCCGGTCGTGTGGGTCGTGCCGGCTTCCCGACGCGTTGCGCGCGCTCGGCGCGTCGTCCTCGGACTGTCGCTCGTGCTCGCTCATCGTCCCGCCCGTAGCCCTTTCCGGAGCCGTCGCCTCCGCTCGGCCGGGAGGGACCGGGACGTCCCCGCTCCGCCCGTCCGCGGGCGCGCTCCGCACCGCACCGCCCCGGCCCCCCTGATCGCCCCCCGGGGAGCCTGCCTCGGCGGCGTCCTCGGGATGCGGGCGGGCCTGATCGGGGATGCCGTCGATGCCGTCCGCCGTGCACCGGGCCACGTCCTGCGCACGTGTGGCCTCGGCCGGCGGCTCCCGTGTGCCGCGCTCTTCGTCCCGCACCGGCCCGTCCCCGCTCCTCACGCCGGCCCGGGTCCCGCGCCGCGCTGTTTGTAGAGGCTGATCGAAACGGTTCTGTCCTCGTCCACGGCGGAGGAGACCTTGCCCGCCAGAGCGGACAGGACGGTCCAGGCGAAGGTGTCCCGCGAAGGCGCGTGGCCGTCCGTGGTCGGCGCCGAGACGGTGACCTCCAGCGAATCGTCGACGAGGCGGAACACGCAACTGAGCACGGAGCCCGGCACGGCCTGCTGGAGCAGGATCGCGCAGGCCTCGTCCACGGCGATGCGCAGGTCCTCGATCTCGTCGAGGGTGAAGTCCAAACGGGCCGCGAGACCGGCGGTCGCCGTACGCAGCACCGACAGATAGGCCCCCGCGGCCGGCAGCCGGACTTCCACGAAGTCATGGGTCGCGGGCTCGCCTGCGATCTGGGACACCCTCACCTCCAAGGTGGTACAAGCGTTTCAGGGCCGAGGGTCACCCCTCGGGTAACGCGGTGGCGCGATACGTGGTTCAGCGGTGACGGTACCGCGCTCCGAAGTTTCCTGTCCCCGAGACCCCAACCCCTTGCTGTCACTCATAGTAAACACGCGGACACGCACAGTGGCTAGGGGTTCGGCGGATCCAAATCGGAAGAGCGCGCGCCGGGTTGACGTACCCAGGCGTCAGAGGGTCGAACCGTCCCGTGGCAGGCTCACACGAGTACGTGATCGACGAAGCACCAGCGCCAGTCCTCACCGGGTTCGAAGGTGCGCATCACCGGGTGGCCGGTCGCCTCGTGGTGGGCCGTGGCGTGTCTCCTCGGGGAGGAGTCGCAGCAGCCGACGTGACCGCAGGTGAGGCAGAGCCGCAACTGCACCGGGTCCGTCCCCTCGGCCAGGCACTCGGGGCAGGTCTCGCTCTGCGGCTGGGGGGCCGGGTGCGGCAGCGCGTCGAGATGCGTGCACTGTTTCATGATTGCCAGGTTACGACGGGTGCGCGGATCACCGCGCGCAGGACGAGGGTGGACAGGACCATGAACGTGATGCCGCTGCTGTTGCTGGTGGCGGGCAGTGCGGCGATCGCCGTGGCGGGTCGGCGCACTCCGGTGCCGGCGCCGCTGCTGCTGGTCGCCGCGGGACTGGCGGTCAGCTATGTCCCGGGCGTGCCCGACTACACCCTCGACCCGCACATCGTGCTGCCGCTGCTGCTGCCCCCGCTGCTCTACACCGCGGCCACCGACAGCTCCTACCTGGACCTGCGGGCGCAGATGCGGCCGGTGGCCCTGCTGTCCGTGGGTTACGTGCTCTTCGCGACCTTCGTCGTCGGCTGGGCCGCCTACCTGATCGTCCCGGGGCTGCCGCTGACCGCCGCCCTGGTGCTCGGCGCGGTGGTGGCGCCGCCGGACGCCGTGGCGGCCACGGCGGTCGCGCGCCGGGTGGGGCTGCCGTCCCGGATCACCACGATCCTCCAGGGCGAGTCCCTGGTGAACGACGCCACCGCGATCACCGCCTACAAGGTGGCGCTCGCCGCGGCGGTCGGCGAGGGCGCCACCTGGGCCGGCGGGATCGGCGAGTTCCTGCTCGCGGCCGTCGGCGGCGTCGGCGTCGGTCTGATCCTGATGGTCCCGCTGCACTGGCTGCGCACCCGCGTCCGGGAAGCGCTGCTGAAGAACACCCTCTCCCTGCTGATCCCGTTCGCCGCGTACGCGGTCGCCGAGCAGGTGCACGCCTCCGGGGTGCTCGCGGTCGTCGTCGTCGCCCTCTACCTCGGCCACCGCGCGTGGGAGGTCGACTTCGCCACCCGCCTCCAGGAGGACGCGGTGTGGAAGATGGTCGCCTTCGTCCTGGAGTCGGCCGTGTTCGCCCTGATCGGACTCCAGTTGCCGGTCGTCCTCAAGGGCCTGGGCGCGTACGAGGGCGCCGAGGCCGCCTGGTACGCGATCGCCGTCTTCCTGGTGGTGGCCGCGGCCCGGTTCGCCTGGGCGTACCCGGCGACCTTCCTGCCCCGGATCCTGTCGGCGCGCATCCGGGCCCGGGAGGAGAACCCGACCTGGAAGCAGCCGTTCGTCATCGGCTGGGCCGGGATGCGGGGCGTGGTCTCCCTGGCCATCGCCTTCTCGATCCCGCTCACCGTGCACGGCGGCGAGCCCTTTCCCGAACGCAACCTCATCCTCTTCCTCACCTTCACCACGGTCATCGGCACCCTGGTCGTCCAGGGCGTGACCCTGCCGCCGCTGATCCGCCTGCTGAAGTTCCCCGACCATGACGTCCGGGCCGAGACGCTGGCCGAGGCGAACGCCCAGGCCCAGGCGTCCCGGGGC
Source organism: Streptomyces ziwulingensis (assembly GCF_039542605.1). NCBI lineage: Bacteria > Bacillati > Actinomycetota > Actinomycetes > Kitasatosporales > Streptomycetaceae > Streptomyces > Streptomyces ziwulingensis. The sequence continues at coordinate 47,437 of NZ_BAABIG010000071.1, read as the reverse complement.
GCCGAGCAGCGCCTGGACGAGTTGCTCGCCGACGAGCGCAACGCCCTGCCCGGACCGCTCGCCGAGCGCCTGCGCACGGTCCTGGAACGCCGCCGCAACGCCGTCTGGGAGCGGCTCGGCCAGGTCAACACCGTCACCGGCGAGAACGTCGACGACACCTACCGGCGGCTCTCCCGGGAGATGATCGGCGCGGAACGGGACGTCTTCGTCCGGCTGCGGAACGGCCGCTACATCGACGACGAGATGCTCCGCACCCTGCTGCGCCGACTGGACCTGGAGGAGGCGGCGGCCTACCGCGAGACGACCTGACGTCCCCGGCGGATCAGCCGCTCCCCTGGAACGGCGCGCCCGTGACGACCGCCGCGACCGTCGTCCCGCGCGCGAACGCGTCCTCACGCGTGAGGGCGAGCAGGGCGTACAGCGCCTTGGCGACGTAGAGGCGTTCCACGGGCAGCCCGTGGCGCTGTTCGAAGTCCGCGGCGAAGGTGTCCAGCTCCGCGGTCGTCCGGGCGTAGCCGCCGAAGTGGAAGCGGTCGTCCAGGGTCCAGGTGCCGCGGGGGCCGCCGAACGCCTCCTGCTGGAGCCGCCGTGTCTCGGCGCCGAGGAAGCCGCCCTTGAGCACGGGGACGCCGAGCCCCCGCTGTCCGGGGGAGAGCCCGGCGGCCAGCCCGGCGAGCGTGCCGCCGGTGCCGCACGCCACGGCGACCACGTCGGCCCGGCCCGCCAGCTCCGCGCCGAGCGCGCGGCAGCCGCGCACGGCCGCCGCGTTGCTGCCGCCCTCGGGCACGACGAACGCGTCCCGCGCGTGCGCCTGCCGCAGCACGGCCGCCAGGGTGTCCGGTTCGGTCTTGCGGCGGTACGTCGAACGGTCGACGAAGTGCAGCCGCATGCCGTCGGCCGCGCACCGGGCCAGCGACGCGTTGAGCGGCCGGCCGGCCAGTTCCTGGCCGCGCACCACGCCGACGGTGGCCAGCCCGAGCAGCCGGCCGGCGGCGGCCGTGGCGCGCAGGTGGTTGGAGTAGGCGCCGCCGAAGGTGAGGACCGTACGGCCGCCGGCCGCCGCCAGGTTGGGGGCGAGCTTGCGCCACTTGTTGCCGACCAGCGCGGGATGGACCAGGTCGTCCCGTTTCAGCAGCAGCCGCACTCCCCGCCGCTCGAACCGCTCGTCCCGGGCCTCGGTCAACGGCGAGGGCAACCGGGGCCGCAGGGCGGCGAGGGCAGGGGGTTCGGTGCTGGTCACGGAGCCATTGTCACTCCGCGCGTGCCGTGCGCGCCCGGGTCACTTCAGCCGGTCCCGGACGCGCTCGCGCATCGACGCCATCGTGAACCCGCGCGGGTCCACCTTCCCCGGCTGCCACTCCAGGTGCCCGATGACGGACCGCTCGTTCCAGCCGTGGTAGCGGCAGATCGCGGCGGCCGCCCGCTCGATCGCCTCCAACTGCGCGGCGGGCCAGGGGTCCTTCCCGTCGCCGAGGTTCTCGCACTCGAAGCCGTAGAAGCGGGCGTTGCCGTCCGTGTTCGCCTCGTTGTCGGGGGGCAGCGCCTTCTCCGCGATCACCGCGCGCAGCACCTCGTCGTCGCCGAGGCCCGCGTGGTTGGCCCGTCCGTGGCCGACGAGGTGGACTCTGCCGTCCTTGGTGATGACGCCGTGGCACAGCGGTCCCGGCAGGCTCTCGTACCCGTTGCGGCAGAGATCCACGGTGTGCGCGCTGCCCTCGGTGACCGTGTGGTGGATCATCACGCCGTGCACGGGCCCCCAGGCGCCCTTGTGGTTGCGGTTGTGCTCACGCCAGTCGCCGACCTCGACGACGGTGACTCCCTCCGCCTTCAACGCCTTCAGCAGACTGCTCGCGGACATCGGTGAGGCCATCACCGGCTCCTTCGTCCTCGTGCGATCGCCCGGCGCGACCGCCTCGTACCGGTGCTTGTACCTGGAAGGGGGGTTGTCTACTACTCGTTCGGCCCGTGTGCGAGTGGATCCGGACAATCTCGGCCACCCGCCCGGCCGGGCCCCGGACGGAAGGCCCAAGTCTGCCCCGATCTCCCGTGATCCATTCCCGCTCTTTCGTGTAATAGCACTGGCACGCTCGGTGAGGAAGGGTGGGCCGTGCACATCGATGCCGGACGCGAACGCGCCGGGCAGTACCGGGGAGGGCAATACCTTATGTCGGTAGGCGAAGAGGTCCGCAGCGAGCAGACCAAGCCGCAGCAGAGTCTCGGCACGGCGGCGGCGCGGAACCTGGCCACCACCACCAAGTCCGTGCCGCAGATGCAGGAGATCAGCTCGCGCTGGCTGCTGCGCACCCTGCCCTGGGTGGACATCCAGGGCGGTACGTACCGCGTGAACCGGCGCCTGACCTTCGCGGTCGGTGACGGCCGGGTGACCTTCGTGAAGACCGGCGACCGTGTCGAGGTCATCCCCGCGGAACTGGGCGAGCTGCCGGCCCTGCGCTCGTACGAGGACGAGGAGGGGCTCTCCGAACTGGCCCGGCGCTGCGAGCAGCGCGAGTTCGAACCCGGTGACGTCATCGCCTCGTTCGGCAGCCCGGCCGACCAGGTCTTCCTGCTGGCGCACGGCAAGGTCGAGAAGGTCGGCACCGGCCCCTACGGTGACGACGCGGTCCTCGGTGTCCTCGCCGACGGCGCCTACTTCGGCGACCAGGCACTGCTCGACGGCGACGCCATCTGGGAGTACACCGTCCGCGCGGTCACCGCGTGCACCATCCTGGCGCTGCCCCGCCAGGAGGTGGAGCAGGTCTCGGAGCGCAGCGAGTCCCTGCGCGAGCACATCCAGCGGCAGCGCTCCGTCCCGGAGCAGCGCACCAACAAGCACGGCGAGAAGGCGATCGACCTCGCCGCCGGCCACAGCGGCGAACCGGACATCCCGCACACCTTCGTCGACTACGACGCCCGCCCCCGCGAATACGAACTCAGCGTCGCCCAGACCGTGCTGCGCATCCACTCCCGCGTGGCCGACCTCTACAACCAGCCGATGAACCAGACCGAACAGCAGATCCGGCTGACGGTCGAGGCGCTGAAGGAGCGCCAGGAGCACGAACTGGTCAACAACCGCGAGTTCGGCCTGCTCCACAACTGCGAGTACGAGCAGCGCATCCAGCCGCACGAGGGCGTGCCCGGCCCGGACGACCTGGACGAACTGCTCAGCCGCCGGCGCGGCACCAAGCTGCTCCTCGCCCACCCGCGCGCGATCGCCGCCATCGGCCGCGAACTGAACAGGCGCGGCCTCGTCCCCGAGACGATCGACATCGCCGGGAACCGCATCCCCACCTGGCGGGGCGTGCCGATCTACCCGTGCAACAAGATCCCGGTGACCGAGGCCCGCACCACCTCGATCATCGCCATGCGTACCGGCGAGGCCGACCAAGGCGTCATCGGCCTGCGGGCCACCGGTATCCCGGACGAGATCGAGCCGGCCCTGTCGGTGCGCTTCATGGGCATCAACGAACAGGCGATCATCAAGTACCTGGTGACCGCCTACTACTCGGCGGCGGTGCTCGTCCCGGACGCGCTCGGCGTCCTGGAGAACGTCGAGATCGGCCGCTGGCAGTGACCTCCCGCTCCCGAGCGCGGTGCGCCCGCCCGCCGGGGCGCCCCGCGGGTGAGGTGAGCCCATGACGGAGGCCCGGGACCGCGCCGCCGAGGCATCGCGGCCCACCGGCACCCTGGAGCGGCACAGCCCCGTCGGGACGCAGCGGGACAGTGCGTCGCCCGACCCCGGGGAACGGGGGACGGGGGACTCCGACGGGCCGGAGGAGGCGGCGGCGCTGCTGCGGCGCGCCCGCGCGTCGGTCGACCCCGAGCTGCGCGCCGCGCTCGCCTCCCTCCCCGGCATGCTGGGCAGGGTCGCGCAGTACCACTTCGGCTGGCAGCACGCGGACGGGACACCGGCGACGGACAACGCGGGCAAGGCGATCCGGCCGGCGCTCGTCCTCGCCTCGGCCGGGGCACTCGGGGGTCCGGCGGCCCGGGCGGCGGCCGTGCGGGCGGCGGCCGCGGTCGAACTGGTCCACAACTTCACGCTGTTGCACGACGACGTGATGGACCGGGACACCACCCGCCGGCACCGGCCCACCGCGTGGACCGTGTTCGGTGTCGCCGACGCGATCCTCGTCGGTGACGCCGTCCAGGCACTGGCCCTGCGGCTGCTCGCCACGGACCCGCACCCGGCGGCCGCGGCGGCGGTCGCCCGGCTCGCCGACTGCGTGGTGGAGCTGTGCGCGGGACAGCAGGTGGACACGGCGATGGAGCGGCGCGATCCGCACGAGGTCACCCTTGAGGAGACGCTCGCCATGGCCGAGGCCAAGACCGGTGCGCTGCTCGGGTGTGCCGCCGCGCTGGGCGGGCTGTTCGCGGGCGCCGCCGACGAGGACGTGGAGGCGCTGGACGCGTTCGGCCGCGAGGCCGGGCTGGCGTTCCAGCTCATCGACGACGTCATCGGCATATGGGGCGACCCGCGCCGTACCGGCAAGCCGGCCGGCGCGGACCTGGCGGCCCGCAAGAAGTCCCTGCCCGTGGTCGCCGCGCTCACCTCGGGCACCCCGGCCGCCCGTGAGCTGGCGGAGCTGTACACGAGACCGTACGAGGAGGGCACCGAGGATCTGGAGCAGACCGCGCTGGCGGTGGAGCGGGCGGGCGGCCGGGACTGGGCGCAGGCCCAGGCGGCCGACCACATGGCCCGCGCGATGCAGCAACTGTCCCGGGCCGTGCCCAGCCCCGAGGCGGCCGGCGGCCTGCTCGCACTGGCCGAGTTCGTGACCCGGCGCAACACCTGACGCCCTCACCGGCACGGACCCGGAGCCCGCACCGGACCGTACGACTCCTGACACCGTACGGCCCCACCGCCGCGGCGCCCGCTGTGCCGGGGGCGGACCCCGCCCCGCGCCGCCCGCCCCCGGCACAGCGGGCGCCGCGGCCCGCGCCGCCCTAGGCTGGAGGTATGGACAGCGACAAGAACGTCTGTCCCGCCTGCGGACAGACAGTGGAGACGGTCGTCCGACGCCACAAGACGCTGGGCGCGTGGGTCCCCGTATGGGTGCCGGGTCCGTGCCACGACCCGACCTGCCCGGCCACGACGGAGACCAGCCTGGAGCCGCCCGGCCCGTCGGCCCGCCCGGCGAACGCCGGACCCGCCCGAACAGCACGGGAGAAGGTCACCGAGAAACCCTGAACTCACCCGGTATACCGAAGGGGCCCGGACGGGCCCTTTCGAGTAGCTGTGGGCCCGTGATGGTGAATCGATCGCGGGCCGGCGATCGAAGCGATTCGGTCGCCGGGTGGGCTCAGGTTGCCTACCACCTCATCGCGGTTCACTTTCGATACGCGACCGTAGCGTATCGAAAGTGGGAGATGGAGTGGCAAGCGCATCGAGTGACTCGCGGGCCGTGGGCGCGCAGGGGCCGTCGGTCGTGGGGCGGCCGCGTGACACCAGCCGTGGGCCGGCCATTCTTGAAGCGACGCTGTCGCTGCTCACTGAGGTGGGTTACGAGCATCTGTCCATGGAGGCGGTCGCCGGCCGTTCCGGGGCGGCGAAGACGACGATCTACCGCCGCTACCGCGACAAGGCGGCCCTGGTCGTCGCCGCCGTCGAGCACCGCACGCAGGGGGGCTGGAGCCGCTGCTCTCCACAAGCAACGGCCGCTGCGGCGGATGAAGGGACCACCGGCAGGTGATCAACGGAATCATCCACTGACCGGGCACCGGCTCCCAGTGGCCTCAGATGCCCGCCGGCTTCGGCCCGTGGCCAACCACCCGCAAGCGCCACCTGCTGTGGTCCGCCGACGACACCGGCGACGCGAGCCGCAACAGGGGGCACCCGCCGGCGAGCACGCACGAGCATGAGCTGCGCCTCAGACAGGTCATGGGCGGACCGCCGGCAGAAGGACGCCGTCGATGATGGAGATGAGGAAGTCGCGGTCGAACGGCTTGCGCTGGATGAGCGCGCGGTAGGCGGCTATGGACGGGATGATCTGCGAGAGGGTCTCGATGTCGGCGGAGGTGTCGATCTCGCCGCGGCTGATCGCCCGGCCGAGCAGTACGCGGTTCGCGGCGGCCCACGGCTCGACGATCGCGTCGTTCGCCGCTTCGGCGAGCCCGCGGTCCTGGCTGAGCATCGACGCCAGCCCGGCCATGATCGTGAGCTGGTACTCGCCTTCTTCGACGGACGCCGGCTTGAAGAGCGCGAGGATGTCGCCGCGCAGGGTGCCGGTGTCGGGCAGCCGGTTCAGGTCCGCCTGGCTGCGTTTCATGTGTGCGACGGCGTCGAGGACCAGTTCGGCCTTCGAGGGCCAGCGACGGTAGAAGGTGCCTTTGCCGGCCTTCGCCCGTGCCGCCACCGCGTTCATCGTCATACCCGCGTAGCCGACCTCCGCCAGAACCTGCAGCGCGGCGTCCAGGATCTCGGCGTCGCGTCCAGGGTCGGGCTTGCGGCCCGGGCGGCGGTGGACAGTTCGGCCACCGTCGCCGTCCGGGACGGCGTCACCCGCGGTGGGGGCGTCCTGCGTCATCACGGTGATCTCCTCGCTGCCGGAAGCATGTCCTGCTGTGTGCCGAGTCCATTGTCGTGCCGCCGAGGTTCGATGCCCGGTCAGACAACGGGTGCGGTGACCTCGCCGCGCCTGGCGGCCTGTGAGTGTTCGCGGCTGTCACGGGTGGAGATCAGCACGGCGGCGAGCACGACGCCGGCGAGGGCGAAGCAGGCGCCGACGAGGAACGCGTCCTGGAACCCGTCGGTGAGGGCGACCTTCGGGTCCCGTACACCGGAGGTGAGCGCGTCGGTGGTCGCCGAGTTGGCGATGGAGGCGAGGATCGCCAGGCCGAGTGCGCCACCGATCTGCTGGCTGGTGTTGATCATGCCGGAGGCGAGGCCGGCCTGCTCCGCGGTGGTACCGGTCACCGCGGCGATCGTCATGGGTACGAACGAGAGGCCGAGACCGATGCCGGCGAGCACCGAAGGGCCGAGCACGTCCACGGCGAACGAGCCGTCCGGGCGTACCTGGGAGAACCAGGCGAGTCCCAGGGCGACGAACGCCAGGCCCGCCATCAGCACCGGCTTGAACCCCAGCCGGGTGACCAGGGTCGAAGCGGCGGTCGCCGCGACGATGATGGACACCGACAGGGGCAGATAGGCGAAGCCCGCGGCCAGCGCGCTGAACCCGAGCACCTGCTGCAGGTACAGGGTGATCAGGAAGAACATCGAGACCAGGGCCATGCCGACCAGAAGACCCACGACGTTGGCACCGCGCAGCGTGCGCAGGGAGAACGTCGACAGCGGCAGCAGCGGCCCGCGCGAGCGCCACTCGATGACGACGAACGCGGCGAGCAGCACCAGCGCGGCCGGCCCGCGCAGCAGGGTGGCCGTGGAGGTCCATCCCGCCTTGTCCGCGTCCACGAGCGTGTAGACGAGCAGGGCCAGCCCGGCGGACACGGTGACCGCACCGGGCACGTCGAAGGCGCGCTCCCGCGTACCGCTGGTCGACTCGACGAGACGCTTCGGTGCCTGCCAGATGATGACCGCCCCGATCGGGACGTTGACGAACAGCACCCATTCCCAGCCGAGGTACTCGGTGAGAACGCCGCCGAGCAGCACACCGGCGGCGCCTCCGGCGCCGGCGACAGCACCCCAGATGGCCAGGGCCCGGTTGCGCTCACTGCCTTCCTGGAAGGTGGTCGTCACGATGGACAGGGCCGCGGGCGAGGCGATCGCCGCGCCCAGGCCCTGCAGCGCCCGCGCCGCGATCAGCCAGGTCTCGTTCTGGGCGAGACCGCCGAGCAGCGAGGCGATCGTGAACAGTGCGATACCGGCCACGAACATGCGCCGCCGGCCGAGGAAGTCGGCCAGGCGCCCGCCGAGCAGCAGGAACCCGCCGAAGGCCAGGACGTAGGCGTTGACCACCCAGGAAAGGTGGTCCTGGGAGATGCCGAGTGCGGTGCCGACCGAGGGCAGTGCCACGTTGACGATCGACGCGTCGATCACGACGACGAACTGGGTCAACGCCAGCAAGGCGAGCGCGAGGTTCCTCGCGCGTGGGGTGGTGAGATCTGCGGGCATGGGTGAACGACACTCCCAATGTCTGGCTGAGCGACGGGGAAAAGGTGATGCGCGGGTGTGGGCCTCGGACCGCGGGCACCGGTCGGGGGGCGACGCCCAAGTGGTTTCCGGGCGTCGCCCCCCGCGGTGGTCACTCCTCGTGGACGTTGATCAGCCAGGTCACCCCGAACCGGTCGGTGACGATGCCGAAGCCGGGCGACCAGTTCGACGAGGCGAGGTCTTCGACGACGGTCCCGGACGCGGTGAGGCGCTCGAAGAGCGTTGTCGCCTCTTCCAGGCTTCCGATGCGCAGGCTGACGAACATCGGCTGCTCGGTGAGGGTCGTGCCGTTCGCCCGACGGGTGGACCCCGGCTTCCCGAAGTCCGGCTCCTGGACGCCCGGGATGTCATAGCCCATCAGGACGAAGCCGTCAGCGGTGGTGACCTGGCCGAAGACGACCCGGTCGGCGTCCGGCGCATCGGCGGGCATGCCGAAGTCCTGGTAGGTGTGGAACAGCAGGTCGCCGTCGAAAACGCTCTTGTAGAACTCGAGCGCCGGGCGCGCCTGGCCGTTCGCGAAGTTGATGTGCGGGATGGCGGATATGGACATGGAGAGATTCCGTCCGTTCATGGCTCGGGGGTGGGGGTCGTCAGCGCCGGCGCTGACGTGAGTCGGTGAGCGCGGGCGGGAAGTAGCCGGCGTCCCCGGCGGTCATGTTGCGGCCCGGAGGCACGATCTGGTCGATGCGGTCGAGGACGTCCTGGTCGAGGACGAGGTCGGCGGCGCCGAGCTGGCTGTCGAGCTGTTCCACGTCCATCGGGCCGATGATCGGTGCGGTCACCGCGCGGTGGGAGAGCACGAAGCCGAGGGCGAGGTGGATCAGGGACAGACCGGACTCCTCGGCGAGCTGGGCGAGGGCCTCGACGGCGTCGAGCTTGCCGGCGTTGCGCGGGGCCTCGATGTCGAAGATGCCGGGCATGAGCTCGGTGCGGCTGCTCACCTGGCCGGTGGCACCTTTGCGGAACGTGCCGGAGAGCCAGCCGCCGCCGAGCGGGCTCCAGGTGAGCACGCCGATGCGGTGTGACTCGGCGGCGGGCAGGACGTCGGCCTCGATCCCGCGGGCGAGGATCGAGTACGGGGGCTGCTCGGTCACGAACCGGCTCAGTCCCCGGCGTTCGGCCGCCCACTGCGCCTCGACGAGCTGGTGGGCCGGGAACGTCGACGTGCCGAAGTACCGGATCTTCCCGGCCCGCTGCAGATCGGTCAGCGCCCCCAGCGTCTCCTCGATCCCGGTCGCCGGATCGGGGCGGTGCACCTGGTAGAGGTCGAGGTGGTCGGTGCCGAGCCGCTTCAGGCTGTCCTCCACCGCCCGCATGATCCACCGGCGCGAGTTGCCGCGGTCGTTGACGTCGTCGCTCATCGGGTTGTGGAACTTGCTCGCCAGGACCACCGAGTCGCGGCGTCCCCCGGCCAGCGCCTTGCCGACGATCTCCTCGGCCTCCCCGCGGGCATAGAGGTCGGCGGTGTCGACGAAGTTGATGCCGGCATCGAGCGCGTGGTGGATCGTACGGATCGAGTCGTCGTGGTCCTTGTTGCCCCAGGACCCGAACATCATCGTGCCCAGGCACAGCGAGCTGACGCTCAGGCCCGTGTCCCCGAGAGTGCGGTACTGCATGTGATCACCCGTTCTTCAGGACGGCTCCGCATCCCAGCGTCCGGCGGCAGAGGCCGCACCACCCGCTCAACGCTCCGAGCTTCGACGCGGCGGAACTCGCTCATAAAACGGTACTGACGGGTTCCGGTAACGTCAAGTACCGATACCGGACGGTATCGATCAGGCTCGTCTGAGAGCGGGGAAAGCGGAGGCTGGAGCGAGCTGCCTTTGGCCTCGGTGGCTCTCGCCGGCATGCCGGGCTGTTCGATGCGGTCGAGGAAGTCCAGCACTCGATCGGTGGCCTGAGCTGCGGGGTGTTCGGCGTGCGACGGCAGGCTGCTGTCGGTGAGCAGGTGCCTGTCGCCGGAGTGGAGGAACAGTTCGGCATCCGTCGCCGTCTCGACGAGCGCCCGGGCGTCGCCGAACTCCGCTACCGGGACACCTGCCTCCAGCGGTAGCGGGCCCGCCGACGGTCAGCCCTTGCCCGTGGTGGAACACCAGCCCCTCAGCCATGTCGCTCCCCTCGCGCTGGAGGTCGGAGCGGGCGGCCTTGAGGGCGCCCTCGGCGTTCAGCGGGCGTTCGCGCCAGGTCGCCTCGCGGTCGTTGTCCTGATCGGCGAGGATCTGGGTTCGCCGCTCACCGGCATCGGCCACCGCCGGAGCTTCTCGCGGCGGAACCGGGCGAGGACGTGGTGGACGTGTCCGACGGCGGCCTCGGCGGAAGAAAAAAAGACCGCACCCGGTCCGTCACCGACGCCGTGCTCGGCGGACTGTGGACCGGGTGCGGACCGGAAGACCTAGCGGCCAAGGGAAGCGCAGGTCAAACGGCATGATCGAAGATCAGGCCTTCTTGGTCTCCCAGAAGATCTTGTCGATCTGGGCGATGGAGTCCAGGGCCTTCTGGCCGGTGGCCGGGTCCGTGGACGCCTTGGCGGCCGAGAGGGCCTTCAGGGTGTCGTTGACGAGCTGGTGCAGCTCCGGGTACTTCTCGAAGTGCGGGGGCTTGAAGTAGTCGCTCCACAGGACCGACACGTGGTGCTTGGCCAGCTCCGCGCGCTGCTCCTTGATGACGGTGGCGCGGGCCTGGAAGTGCGGGTCGTCGTTGCCGGCCATCTTCTCCTGGACGGCCTTGACCGACTCCGCCTCGATACGGGCCTGGGCCGGGTCGTACACGCCGCAGGGCAGGTCGCAGTGGGCACTGACCTTGACCTTGGGGGCAAACAGGCGGGAAAGCATGGAGCATCCTTCCTCGTGATCGTCTTCTCACCGTGGACATTACTCCGTGGAGGACGTGATTTCGCGGGTGCCCCCGTGGGCTTAGGACAAAAGTCCGGGGTGAGACTGAGACTGGTGGAGGAATGACCGGGGAGGTGCCGGGAGATGCCGGAACTGTCGCAGGAGACCGAACGCGCGAGAGGGGCGCTGCCCTTCGGACCGGCCGAGGTGACCGGGCCGTCGATGGTGCCCACGCTGTACCACGGGGACCAGCTCCTGGTGCACTGGGGCGCCCGGATCAGGCCCGGTGACGTGGTCGTCCTGCGCCACCCGTTCCAGCAGGACCTGCTCGTGGTCAAGCGGGCCGTGGAGCGCCGCGAGGCCGGCTGGTGGGTGCTCGGGGACAACGCCTACGCCGGCGGCGACAGCACCGACTACGGGGCCGTGCCCGAGGAGTTCGTCCTCGGCCGGGTCCGCGCCCGCTACCGGCCGCGCAAGCCCGCTCAGCGCTCGCCGCTGGCGCTGGCCGGCTGGGCGCTGTCGGCGCTCCGGCCGGTGCTGACCGAACGGTCCGCCTCCAGACGTTTGCGGGCGCGGTAGGCCGCCACGTTGGCGCGGGTGGCGCAGCGGTCGGAGCAGTACCTGCGGGAACGGTTGGTGGAGGTGTCCAGGTAGGCGTTGCGGCAGGGGGCCGCCTCGCACAGGCCCAGGCGGTCCACGCCGTACTCGGTGAGGTGGAAGGCCAGACCCATCGCGGCGATGGCGGCGTAACCGGCGGTCGCGTTCGAGGGGTGGTGCGCCAGGTGCATGTGCCACAGGGGGCGGCCGTCGTCGTCGCGGACGTCGTGGCCGGAGATCTGCGGGCTCACCGGGAACTCCAGGAGCAGGGAGTTCAGCAGGTCCACGGCGAGCGTCTCGTCGCCCGCGTCGGCGGCCTCGAAGACCGACCGGAGCCGTGCCCGGACCGAGCGGAAGCGGGTCACGTCGGCCTCGGCGGCGCGCCGGGCGGCCGACTGATTGACCCCGAACAGCTCGCGGACCGCCTCGATCGAGGTCAGCGCGTCCTTGCCCCGGGCCGGCTCCTCGGTGTTGACGAGCCGTACGGCGTAATCCGAGTAATAGGCCAGTTCCACTTGTAGTCCTTACGACGGGGCTCTAGGGTCGTGCCTGTGATCAGGTAATGGCTGATCGTCGTTCCAGGGTATTACGTGTTGGCACCCGAGGAGGGGCTCTATGACGGACGCGGACACCACCACGGCCGGTACCGACTGGCATGCCTGGCAGGAGAGCTGGGACCGGCAGCAGGAGTGGTACATGCCGGACCGTGAGGACCGCTTCCGGATCATGCTCGACATGGTGGAGGCGCTGGCCGGACCGGCCCCGCGCGTGCTCGACCTGGCCTGCGGCACCGGCAGCATCACCGCCCGGCTGCTCGCCCGCCTCCCCGAGGCCACCAGCACCGGCGTCGACCTCGACCCCGCCCTCCTCGCCATCGCCGAGGGCACCTTCGCGGACGACGGCCGCGTCACCTTCGTCACCGCCGACCTCAAGGACCCCGACTGGCCGGCGAGGCTGCCGTACGACTCGTACGACGCGGTCCTGACCGCCACCGCCCTGCACTGGCTGCACGCCGAACCCCTCGCGGTCCTCTACGGCCGGCTCGCGGAGCTGGTCCGCGACGGCGGTGTCTTCCTGAACGCGGACCACATGATCGACGAGTCGACACCGCGGATCAACGCGGCCGAACGCGCGCAGCGCCACGCGCAGATGGAGCGGGCCAAGGCGCAAGGCGCTCTCGACTGGGCCGAGTGGTGGCAGCTCGCCGCCCAGGACCCGGTCCTCGCCGAGCCCACCGCACGGCGGTTCGAGATCTACGGCGAGCACGCGGAGGGCGACATGCCGTCCGCCGCCTGGCACGCGCGCGTGCTGCGCGAGCAGGGGTTCGGCGAGGCCCGGCCGGTGTGGTGCTCCCCGTCGGACACGCTGCTGCTCGCGGTGAAGTGACCGGAGGCCGGAGGCCGGGGACCGGGGGGCGGGGGGCGGGCTTGCGCCGGTGACCGGGGGCGCGGGTGACCGGGCGCGTGGGAAGGGGCGGTACGGGAATTCCGTACCGCCCCTTCACCGGTGGCTCCGGTCAGAGCACCTTGGACAGGAACGCCTTCGTCCGCTCGTGCTGCGGGTCGGTCAGGACCTCGCGCGGGTTGCCGGACTCGACCACCACGCCGCCGTCCATGAAGACCAGGCTGTCGCCGACCTCGCGGGCGAAACCCATCTCATGGGTGACGACGACCATGGTCATGCCGGACTCGGCGAGGTCGCGCATGACGTCCAGGACGTCGCCGACCAGCTCGGGGTCGAGTGCCGAGGTCGGCTCGTCGAACAGCATCAGCTTCGGGTCCATCGCCAGCGCGCGGGCGATCGCCACGCGCTGCTGCTGGCCGCCGGAGAGCTGCGAGGGGTAGCTGGCGGCCTTGTCGGCCAGGCCCACCCGGTCCAGGAGCTGCGCCGCACGCTCCCGGGCCTGGGGCCTGCTCACGCCCTTGACCTGGACCGGTGCCTCCATGACGTTCTCCACGGCGGTCAGGTGCGGGAACAGGTTGAAGCGCTGGAAGACCATGCCGATGTCCCGGCGCTTGAGGGCGACCTCGCTGTCCTTCAGCTCGTAGAGCTTGTCGCCCTTCTGCCGGTAACCGACCAGTTCGCCGTCGACGTAGAGACGTCCGGCGTTGACCTTCTCGAGGTGGTTGATACACCTCAGGAAGGTGGACTTGCCGGAGCCGGAGGGGCCGATGAGGCAGAAGACCTCGCCGGCGTCCACCTGGAGGTCGATGCCCTTGAGGACCTCGACGGCGCCGAAGGACTTGTGGACGCCCTCGGCCTTCACCATGGGGTGGGAGGCCGCGGGCGTGGCGGGCGGCGTCATGCCGTTGCTCCCTTCGGGCGGCGGGCGGGCAGCACGGCGGCCCGGAGACGTTGGAGCGGAGTCGGCGGCAGGGCACGGGTCGAGCCGCGGGCGTAGTACCGCTCGACGTAGTACTGGCCGACGCTCAGGATCGAGGTCATGATCAGGTACCAGGCGGCGGCGAGGAGGTACATCTCCACGGTGGAGCCCGCGTTCTGGCCGATGTCCTGAGCCTCCTTGAAGAGGTCGTAGTACTGCACCGCCGAGACGAGCGAGGTCGTCTTCAGCATGTTGATGACCTCGTTGCCGGTCGGCGGCACGATCACCCGCATCGCCTGCGGGATGACGATCCGCCGCAGCGTCTTGCTGTGGCTCATCCCCAGGGCGTGCGAGGCCTCGGTCTGTCCCTCGTCGACCGAGAGCAGGCCGGCGCGGCAGATCTCGGCCATGTAGGCGGCCTCGTTGAGGCCCAGGCCGAGCAGCGCCGTCAGCAGCGGCGTCATGAAGGACGACCAGTAGTCCTTGTAGATCGGCCCCAGGTTGATGTACTCGAACACCAGGCCGAGGTTGAACCAGACGAAGAGCTGGACCAGGACCGGCGTACCGCGGAAGAACCAGATGTAGAACCAGGCGATGGACGAGGTCACCGGGTTGGTGGAGAGCCGCATCACGGCGAGCAGGATGCCGCCGACGATGCCGATCAGCATCGACAGCACGGTGAGGAGGAGGGTGTTCCAGACACCGTCCAGAATGCGGTGGTCGAAGAAGTAGTCCGGGATCGCGCCCCAGTTGATCTTTCCCTGCGCGAAGGCGTAGACGACCGCCCCCAGCAGGGCGAGCGCGACGAGCGCGGAGAGGTACCGCCCCGGGTGCCGGACCGGGATGGCCTTGATGGCCTCGGGGCCGGCGGAGGGGGCCGGGGAGGGACCGTCCGCCTTGTTGACGTCAGCAGTCACGGGTGGAGCCTTTCGGAAGCCGGGTCGCACGGGGCCGGGTCAGGAGCCGCCGTTGATCTTGGCCTCGGTGACCGCGCCGTCCGCGACACCCCACTTGTCGATGATCTTCTTGTAGTCGCCGCTGTCGATGATCGCCTGGACGGCCGCCTGGAGCGCGTCGCGCAACTGGGTGTTGTCCTTGGCGACCGCGATCCCGTAGGGGCCGGCCTCGACCTGGTCGCCGACGATCTCGAAGTACTTGCCGGCGCCGGAGTTCCGCACCGAGTACGCGGCGATCGGGAAGTCGGCGGAGACGACGTCCGCGCCCTTGGAGCGCATCCGGGTCTCGGCCTCGGGGTTGGTCGAGAAGTCCTCGATCTTCAGCGTCTGCTCACCGGCCTCCGTACACTTCTTCGCCTGGTCCTTGGCGAGGTCGTGGGAGAAGGTGTTGCGCTGCACGGCCATGGTCTTGCCGCAGAGGTCGTCCCAGGTCTTGATCCCCTGGTCGTCGCCCTTGTTGGTGTACAGCGACACGCCGGCGGTGAAGTAGTCGACGAAGTCGACGCCCGAGCCGACCTTCTTCCCGGTGTCGGCGTCGACGCCCTCCTGCCGGTCCTTGGTGTCCGTCATGGCCGACATGGCGATGTCGTACCGCTTGGAGGCGAGGCCGCCGATGAGCGTGTCGAAGGTGGCGTTCTGGAACTCGAACTTCACGCCGAGCTGCTTGCCCATGGCGTCGGCGAGGTCGGGGTCGATTCCGGCCGTCTTGCCGGAGTCGTCCTTGAATTCGACCGGCGCGTAGGCGATGTCCGAACCGACCTTGATGACGCCCTTGTCGCGGATCGCCTGGGGCAGCTTGTCGGCGAGGGGAGCCGAGTTCGCGGACTGGCTCTCGCTGGACTCGTCGTCCTTGGTCTGGTCGCCGCATCCGGTGAGCAGCAGCGCGCCGGCGACCGCGATCGCACCGACCGCGGCAGTGCGGGAGTACGCGGCGGTCGTACGACGGGTGGAGCTTGCGGTCATGGTGGGTTCCTCCGGCGGATGGGTGGAGTAGCCGATGGTGCGGGCGCCTGTCGAGGGGTCCGGCAGGCGCTGGGGGTCGACGGGTGCGCGCGGCGGCTGTCGGCGGCGGCACACGGGTGTCGGCATGGCACGCATCTTCGGGTGTCGCTACCTCGTCTGATTACGGCATCTTGCCATTCGGACGACGCGGTTCAGGGGGACCGGCATGTCAAAATCGGATAACGGGTGAACCCCCTAACCCGACCAGGTCGGTACATCCCGACCGAACCTTTGCGGGAATCGATGCTTCCGGCCGGAAGATTTCCGGCGGACTCCGCCATGCGGACAGGGCGCGCCGCTGTGGCCCGCGGTGCGAAAGTGACGTTTCGCTGTTGTCAAGAGGCACGCGGGAGCTTGTCCGGAAGACGGACTATGAGTCATGTCACCGACATCTGGCAGGCGGCGTTCGTCCGGTGAAGCCGCGTCCTCCGGTATGTGAGCTTGCGCCTATGGGGCTCGTCGCGAAGGGCGTGCGTCCGGTAAGAAGGTTCTTTACACCCCTCATCCGGGGCTCAGGGTGCGTGTGCGGCGCACCCATCGCGCACAGGCCCGTACGCATCACCTCCCCTGGGCCTTGCGCGGTCCCGCCCACCCCTCACCAGGAGTGGACAAACCCTCAAACCGTGAATACTTAAGGGGTAAAACGAAGTGGCAGCGGAGATCGTCAATCCTCGCAGCGACAGCGACAGCGACAGTGGTTTCAGGGCGGAGCGGGAGGAGCCGGGGGCGGAGCCCCTCGACACCTTTGATCCCGCGTTCGCGTTGCACCGCGGCGGCAAGATGGCCGTGCGGGCCACCGTGCCGATCCGCGACAGGGACGACCTGTCCCTGGCGTACACGCCCGGCGTCGCGAAGGTGTGCAGCGCGATCGCCGAGCAACCGGAACTGGTCCACGACTACACCTGGAAGTCCTCGGTCGTGGCGGTCGTGACGGACGGCACGGCCGTGCTCGGGCTCGGTGACATCGGTCCAGAAGCCTCCCTTCCCGTGATGGAGGGGAAGGCGATCCTGTTCAAGCAGTTCGGCGGTGTGGACGCGGTTCCGATCGCGCTCGACTGCACGGACGCCGACGAGATCGTCGAAACGGTGGTGCGGCTCGCGCCTTCGTTCGGCGGCGTCAACCTGGAGGACATCTCGGCGCCGCGGTGCTTCGAGATCGAGCGCAAGCTCCAGGAGCGGCTGGACATCCCGATCTTCCACGACGACCAGCACGGCACGGCGGTCGTGACGCTGGCGGCGCTGCGCAACGCGGCGCGGCTGAGCGGGCGGGCGCTGGGCGAGCTGCGGGCGGTGATCTCGGGCGCGGGCGCGGCCGGGGTCGCCATCGCCAGGATGCTGGTCGAGGCCGGTATCGGGGACGTCGCGGTGGCCGACCGCAAGGGAGTCGTGTCGAAGGACCGGGACGACCTGACGCCGGTCAAGCGCGAACTGTCCGAGTTCACCAACAAGGCCGGGCTGGCCGGCTCGCTGGAGACGGCCCTGGCGGGCGCCGACGTCTTCATCGGCGTCTCCGGCGGTACGGTCCCGGAGGCCGCGGTCGCCTCGATGGCCGAGGGGGCGTTCGTCTTCGCGATGGCCAACCCGAACCCGGAGGTGCACCCGGAGGTCGCGCACAAGTACGCGGCGGTCGTCGCCACCGGGCGGTCCGACTTCCCGAACCAGATCAACAACGTGCTGGCGTTCCCCGGGATCTTCGCGGGCGCGCTCCAGGTGCGGGCGTCGCGGATCACCGAGGGCATGAAGCTCGCGGCGGCCGAGGCGCTGGCCGCCGTGGTCGGCGACGACCTCGCGGCCGACTACGTCATCCCGTCCCCGTTCGACGAGCGGGTCGCGCCGGCGGTCACGGCCGCGGTCGCGGCGGCCGCACGGGCGGAGGGCGTCGCGCGTCGGTGAGCGTCCCGGGTGCCGGGTGCCGGGTGCCGTGTGCCAGGTGCCCCGGGTGCCAGCCAGGTGCCGTGTGACGTGTGATGTGTGAGTTGTGTGGGGAACGGTCCCGTCCTTGGTGGCGGGGCCGTTCGCTGTGTGCGGGCTCTCCGGTGTGCGGCCCGGGTACGGGTGGACTTCGGTGGACTTCCGTGGGCTTTCTCGCCGCCGGCCGTGGTGGCAAGAGGGCATGTGTCACAGGGGCTTGTGGTTCCGGTCGGCGGGCGCGGAACCTATCGTCGGGGCCATGTTCGCTGTCTACGCCGCCCGAATCGACCGCGACCAGCCGCTCTCCGGCCTCGAACTGGGAGAGCGTCCGGCTCCCGAGGCCCGTCCCGGCTGGAGCGTCGTCGATGTCAGGGCCGCTTCCCTCAACCATCACGACCTGTGGTCCCTGCGCGGGGTCGGTCTGCCGGAGGACCGGCTGCCGATGATCCTGGGCTGTGACGCCGCCGGTGTCGACGAGGACGGCAACGAGGTCGTCCTGCACTCCGTCATCGGCCAGAGCGGGTATGGGGTCGGCCCGAAGGAGCCCCGGTCCATCCTCACCGAGCGCTACCAGGGGACGTTCGCCGAGCGGGTCGCCGTGCCGACCTGGAACATCCTGCCCAAGCCCGCGGAACTCTCCTTCGAGGAGGCCGCCTGTCTGCCGACCGCCTGGCTGACGGCCTACCGGATGCTGTTCACCAACGCCGGGGTCCGTCCCGGTGACTCGGTGCTGGTGCAGGGTGCCGGAGGCGGGGTCGCCACGGCCGCCATCGTGCTCGGCAAGGCGGCCGGGCTCCGCGTCTTCGCCACCAGCCGGGACGAGGCGAAGCGCAAGCGCGCGCGGGAGCTGGGGGCCGTGGAGGCCGTGGAGCCGGGGGCGCGGCTGCCGCAGCGGGTCGACGCGGTCATCGAGACGGTCGGCGCCGCCACCTGGTCGCACTCGGTGAAGTCGCTGCGGCCCGGCGGGACGCTGGTCATCTCCGGGGCCACCAGCGGTGACCGGCCCTCGCACGCCGAACTGACCCGGATCTTCTTCCTGGAGCTGAAGGTCGTGGGGTCCACGATGGGCACCAAGGACGAACTGGAGGACCTCCTCTCGTTCTGCGCGGCCACGGGGGTGCGTCCCGTCCTCGACGAGGTGCTGCCGCTGGACCGGGCGCGGGAGGGCTTCGCCCGGATGGAGTCCGGGGAGCAGTTCGGGAAGATCGTGCTGTGTGCCTCCTGAGTGCCTCCTGAGTGCCTCCTGAGGGGCGTGCGGTGGTGAGGTGAGCGGCGGCGGCGGGCCCGGGTGGCCCGCCGCTTCCTTCGGGGGGAGGGGCAGGGGCAGGGTCAGGGACGCGGGGCGCGCAGGAGTGCGCCGAGGTGTGCCGCCGCCGTGGACAGGTGGTGGCGGGCTTCGCGCAGTTGACCGGGGGTGACGCCGTGGTCCCGGGCCGCGTCGCGGACGTCGTCCCGGAAACGGTCCAGCAGGCGGTCCAGGTCGCGGGCCGGGTCGCCGGTGGAGTCCGCCGTCTCATGGGCCCAGGACGGTTCGTAGTCGGCGGGGAAGTCCTCGGGGGTGGCCGAGTACTCCGGGTGGGGCGCCGCGGGCCCGGGGCGGCCGAAGCCGAAGTCCTTGCCGAACTCGCCCATCTCCTTGGCCAGCTCCGACAGACCCTCACGCAGGCCCGTGGGCCAGTCGCCGCGGGTGAAGTGGTCCTGCACCTGCTCCTGTACCCGGCGGGCGATGCGCTGGACCTCCTCCTGCGCCTCCTTGGCCTGGTCTCTGGCCCGGTCCTGCATCTCCTGGGCCTGGGTGCGCGCCCGCTGAGCCTCCTCGCGGGCCCGGCGGCTCTCGTCCTTGGCCCGCCGCGCCTGCTCCTTCCACTCCTGCTTGACGCGGCGCATCTCCTCCTTGGCGGCACGCCAGGCGTCCTTGTCGCCCAGGTCACCGCCGCCGAAGAAGTCGCCGTACCCGGCGCGCTGCCCGCCCGGCTGTCCGGTACCGCCGCCTCGGCGGGCCTCGGAGGCAGCCGCCCGCATCTCCCGGCGCAGATCACCCGCCGCGCCCTGCACATCGGCGCGGATCTCCGCGGCCAGTTCGGCGACGGACTCACGGATCTCCAGCTCCAGGTCGGCCAGTTCCCCGCTGCGGTCGGCCAGTTCGGCGCGGCCGGCGTCGGTGATCGAGTAGACCTTGCGTCCGCCCTCGCTGGTGTGGGTGACCAGCCCTTCGGCCTCCAGCTTGGCCAGGCGCGGGTACACCGTGCCGGCCGAGGGCGCGTACAACCCCTGGAAACGCTCCTCCAGGAGGCGGATCACCTCGTAACCGTGGCGCGGGGCCTCGGCGAGCAGCTTCAGGAGGTAGAGGCGGAGGCGGCCATGGGCGAAGACGGGGGCCATGTCAGAGCACCTTCTTGTCGGTCGGGCCGTCGGTCGGGTCGTCCGTGGCGTCGTCGTCCCGGTCGGCGGTGGAATTGTCCCCCGAGATGTTCCGCGGGCCGCCGGCCGCGCTGGTGTCGGCCGTGCTGGTGTTGCGCGGGCCGCCGGCCGTGCTGGTGTCGGCCGTGCTGGTGTTCCGCGGGCCGCTGGGCGTGCTGGTGTTGCGCGGGCCGGTCGACGGGGCGGTGTCGCCGCGTTCGTCCTCCGCCGGCGGGCGGCGCAGCAGGGCGATCGAGCCGGAGACCGTCGTCGCCTTCAGGCGGCCGTTGCCCGCGCCCAGCCGCCCGGTGATCCGCTTGGCGCCCCACTGGCCGCCGACCTTGAGGTCCTCGAAGGCGTTGGAGACCGTGCCGCTCGCCGTGTTGGCCTCCACCTGGGCGTCGGCGGGGTGGGGCAGCCGGATGGCGATCTCGCCCGAGACGCTGTTCAGGCCGATGTCGGTGGAGCCGCCCGCCGGGTCGACATCGACGATCATCGAGCCGCTCACCGAGTCGGCCCGCACGGAGGAGCCCGCCGCGACGACCGTAAGGTCGCCGGAGACGGAGTGGAAGCGCAGGTCGCCGCTCACGTTCTGGGCTTCCACATTGCCGGTGACCGTGTCGGTGCGTGCCGGGCCGGTGAGGCCGACCAGGGTGGTGTCCCCGGAGACGCCCCTGACCTCCGTGCGGCCGTCGACGCCGGAGATCACGGCCGTGGCGCCGATCGTGCCCACCTCGACGCGCGTGCCTGCCGGAACGGTCAGGGAGACGACCGCGGCGCGGCGCCGGCTCTTGCCGTCCAGCCACTGGAGGAACCCCTTCCAGGGCAGATCCTCGTAGGCCACCGTGAGAGCGCCGCCCACCTGGCTCACGATCAGCGGCGGCCCCTCGATCGAGGAGATCTCCAGGCGGGCGGGACCCTCGTCGGTGCCGACGACGTTGACCGCGCCGTCGACGATGCGCACATGGAGCTCGCGCACGGGGTCGTCGAAGGTGAGTCGCCTCGGCTCCGTGACGGACCACTTGGTCATGGTGCAGACCTCCTACCGACGCGCCATATCGCGTCCTCGTGAATTCACGATATATCGTGGTCGGTCCGCTGGCAACACTCGGCCGCCGGACACTCGCGGTGTCCGGCGGCCGTGGGGAGGTACCTGTCCGAGGAACTGGAGGTGGGCGGGCGTTCTGCCCCTGCCTGCTCCGCTCCTCTCTTCGCTACTCCTCGTCGTCGTCGTCCTCGTCGTCCAGTCGCGCCAGCCAGGTGGCCAGTCGCTCCACCGGAACCTCGAAGTCCGGGTTCAGGTCGACGAAGGTCCGCAACTGCTCGGCGAGCCACTCGAAGGTGACCTCCTGCTCGCCGCGCCGCTTCTCCAGCTCCTCGATGCCGCGGTCGGTGAAGTACATGGATGGTGCTCCGTCGGTCGGTGCAGGGGTAGGGAGCCGCCTGTGCGGGAAGGACCCTGTTCCTGCGGGAAAAAGAGGTGTGGTCCGTCCGCCCGGTGCGCAACCGGGTGCGGAAGAGGCCACCGAAAAGGATAGGCGCAAGGGCCGGTGCGCCCGCGGGGCGCCGAGGCTCTCGCGCCGGCGGAACCCAGCCGTCTCGCCTCGGACGGGGTGAGCGGCATCAGGGGGACGCGGGGAACGGGGGACGTCCATGGAACACGAAGTGACGCGGGTGGCGCGTATCGCCTTACCGGACGGCACACCGGTGTGGGCCCGGATCTCGGGCGCGGCCGAGCTGCCCGGCGGGCCGGGGGAGCTGTCGTACAGCGACACCGGTTTCGCCGAGCGGGTCGAGGCGAGCGTGGAGAGCCTGCACACGCTGGTGACGGGCGTGGCGCGCTCGCTCGCGGAGCCGCTGCGCGCGGTGCGGCCCGACGAGGTGAGCGTCCAGTTCGGCATCGAGCTGACCGCCAAGGCGGGAAAGGTCGTCGGCCTGCTCGCCGACGGCGAGGCCAAGGCCGGCCTCACGGTCACCCTCACCTGGAACGGCGGGCCACCGGACCCGGGCGCGCCACGGAACCCGGACACCACCCGCGCCGCCCGGGCCCCGGCCCCCGGCGCCGCAAGCCACCCCGGTCCGGCCCCCGCCGCACCGCAGCACCTCGCGACGGGTGCCCACACCTCCCGACCGGGGCGTACGGATGCGTTCACCGGCGCTCCGGAGCACGGGGGCGCCCCGGACGCCGGCACCGGGGGCTGGGCATGACGGAGGGGTACGCCCCGGGCGCATCGAGCGCCTCGGATGCCGCCCGCCGTGCTCTTCGGGGACTCGTCATGGCGGCCACCGTGCGCATTCATCGGCCGGCGACCGGGTATGCCCTGGACGAACCCGGCACGTTCCTCGGGAGCGGCTTCTTCGTCGCCCCCAACTGGGTTCTGACCTGCGCGCACGTGGTGGGTGGCGGAGAGGGGGGAGAGGTCGCCGTGGTGTATGAACCCGCGCCGGGCCGGGGCATGTCCGCGGTGACCGGCACCGTGCGGGCGGCGCTGCCCGACGGCGCCGGCGCGACGGCGCCCGGCAACTGGCCGGCCCCCGACCTCGCGCTCGTGCAGCTCGACGAACCCGTCGACCACGAGTGCGGGTACGTCTCCGAGCGCCCCGCGGCCTACTTCGGCGAGGGCAAGGTCCTCTACGCGGGCTGGACCGTGGTGGACGGGCGACTCCGGTTCCTGGACGGCACCCTCACCGTGCAGGGCACCATCGGCGGCTGGTCCTCGGACGTCCAGATGCGCCTCGGCGAGAACGACCTGCCGTACGGCGTCTCGGGCGGACCCGTGATCGATCCGCTGCGCGGCGAGGTCATCGGCGTACTGAAGTCCCGTTCGGACCACACACGCGGCGGCACCTCCACCGGCCTGGAACAACTGCGCACGCTGCCGGTGCCCACCGAGGCCCTGACGGCCGAGCACGACGACCTCTACCACTCGGTCACCCAGGCCCACGACCGCTACCACCGTGACCGGCAGCGCCATCCGGAGGCGCGCCGCCACACCTGGGTCGACGTGCAGAGCCAGCTCGGCGCCCGCCCCGGCCGCACCCTCAGCCCGGACGAGCGCGTCCAGCTCCTCGGCCGGCTCGCCGACCTCCCGCCGCCGGCCAGCACCCACTCGCTGCTCGACATCCTCGACTCCCTCGCCGAGTTCCAGGCGCCGCTGCCGCAGGCCGCGCCGCGCGGCTGGCGCGACGGGCTCGGCGCCCTGTACGAGAGCGCGCGCGACGACGGGGCGCTCGACCTCGTCCTGAACTACGCGGTGCGCGTCCTGTGCGCCGAGCGTCCGTTCACCACCCCCGGCACCACGGCCGCCGAGCAGGCGCTGTGGGACTGGGTGTGGCAGGCCGCCCAGCGGCTCGGTTACCGCCGCCGCAGCGCCCTCGCCGGTCAGCGCGCGGACGGCCTGCGGCAGCGGCGGACCAGCGCGCCGACGGGCGCGCAAGCAGGCGCGCAAGCAGGCGCGGGCGCGGGCGCGCTACAGCCCTCACCCCAGTCCGCGCCCCAGTCCTCACCCCGGTCCGCGCCGCAGCCCTCCGTCCTGGTCGAACTGGTGCAGCGCGGCTGGGAGCGGGAGCGCTGCGACTGGTCGGTCTCCGTGCTGCCGCCCGGCGGTGAGGCGATCCGCCTGGAGGAGGGCGACCGGACCCCCGTGGCCGAACTGGCCACGCACCTCGCGGCCCCGCTCGCGGAGGCGTTCCGGCGCTGCGACGAACCGGGCCGGCCCGCCGTCCTCCAGGTGGCCCTGCCGCACCCGCTGCTCGAACTGGAGGCCGAGGACTGGCAACTGGGCCCGCGTGAGCAGCCGCTGGGTGTGGAGCGCCCGGTCGTACTGCGCTGCCTGGACCGCGACCAGATCCCGGAGGACGACGAGACGGAACTGTTCGACGCCGACCCCTTCGACCTGGAGGAGGAGCGCAGGGCCCGCTGGCGCTGGCTGCACGCTCACCGCGCCAAGGCCGAGGTCCTCGACTGCGACGAGGGCCTGCGCAAACCGGTGCCCTCCCTGGAGCAGTTGCGCGGCCTGTCGCACGGCGCCGTGCCCGTGCTGTGCCGCTTCGGCGAGCACCGCTACGAGAGCGACGCGGTGGCGCTCGCCCGGATAGTGCGCGGCGGCTTCGGCGTCGCGCTCTGGCGCCGCCGGGGCGGCGCGCCGGACGCGGTCTGCGGGGAGTTCCACCGCGGCACGCTCGACGAGATCGCCGATCCGCCGAGCGCGCACCGGCTGCCCGAAGCCGTGCACGCGCTGCGCGCCAACCTGCGCGCGGGACGACAGGAGGCGTTCTGGGCCGACGGCATCGCCCTGCTGTACGACGACCCGCACCAGCCCCTGCCCGGCTCGGGTGACCTGCTGGAGGCTCCGTGACCCCGCACGCCCCTGTGGACGACGGCCACTTACCAGGTCTGGCGAGGATCGATACGGTGAGGGACGTTCGGACGACCGCGCCTGGCAACCGGCACGCGCGCGTCCGTCCGCCCGCGCTCCGGGTGGACGGCGGGAGCGCGGCGGGACCCGGTGGACGAGTGACGACGAGGACCGGATCATGACCGAATCCAGTGAGTGGCTCATCTACCGGGGCGCCGGCGAACCGCACGACGGCATCGACCGGCTGCCCGCCCCGCCCCCGTGGCGGGACTTCTCCGGCCGGCCCGACCCGGCCGAGGGGAGCGACGGGTCCGAGGACCGCCGGCTGGGCGCCCACCGCCACCTGGCGGAGCTGCACCGGCCGGGCGCCGAGGAGCTGGAGATGATCAACGCGGCGCTGTACCTGCGCCGCCCGCTGCTCGTCACCGGTTCCCCCGGCGCGGGCAAGAGCACGCTCGCGCACTCACTGGCGTACGAACTCGGCCTGGGGACCGTGCTGCGCTGGTCCATCGTCAGCCGTTCCGCCCTCCAGGACGGGCTGTACCACTACGACGCCATCGCCCGTCTCCAGGACGTGCAGATCGCCGCGCAGGGCGGGTACGGCGCCGGGGCGGGGACGCCGGGCGCGGTCGAGGGCATCGGCAGCTACATCCGGCTCGGTCCGCTCGGCACCGCGCTGCTGCCGTCGGAGACCCCGCGCGTGCTGCTCATCGACGAGCTGGACAAGAGCGACATCGACCTGCCCAACGACCTGCTGAACGTCCTGGAGGAGGGCGAGTTCGCCATCCCGGAGCTGGAGCGCGTCGCCGACCGGCTCCCCGACGGCGAGGCCGAGGTGCTCACCGCGGACGGCGTCAAGGTGCGGGTGCGCGACGGCCGGGTGCGCTGCCGCGCCTTCCCCTTCGTGGTCCTCACCAGCAACGGCGAACGGGACTTCCCGCCGCCCCTGATGCGCCGCTGCATCCACCTGGAGCTGGGCCGCCCCGACCACAACCGGCTCGCCACCTTCGTACGGGCCCACCTGGGCGACGAGGCGGCACGCTCCGGCGACGACCTGATCACCCGGTTCCTGGAGCGGTCCCGCAGCGAACTGCTCGCCGCCGACCAGTTGCTGAACGCGATCTACCTCACCGACGCCGCGGCCCCGCCCAGCCGTGACCGGCTCGCCGACCTGCTCGTCCAACGGCTCGACCGCCCGAGGTGACGCGCTGATGCCCGACGCAGCGGCGCGCCACGGGCCCGGCACCCCGGACCCCGGCACCCCCGGGACCCCGGACCCCGGCGCCCCGGAGGTGACCACCGGCCCCGCAGGGACCACCAGACCGGCGGGACCCGACCCCCTGGCCGAACTCGTCCTGCGGCTGCGCCGGGGTGGCCTCGACCCGGACGCCGAGCAGCTCTGCGACGCCCTCTGGCTGGCCCGCTTCACCCCGCGGCCCGAGGACCCGCCGGCCGAGTCCGTGCCGGGCGCACGCGTGGTGCCGCCGGTGTCCCCGCCGCCCCTGCGGCCCCCCGGCCCGCCCGCGGACGGCACCCGCCCGCCCGCGCGCGAGGAACCGGCGCCCGGCGCGACGCCGGACCGGCGCGTGGCCCTGTACGCCGTGCCGCGCGGCGGGCAGCCGCGCCGGACGGGCGGCGTCCGCGCGCTGCCGGTCGGCGTCCCGGCCGCCGCCGCACTGCCCGCCCCGCTCGTCCTCCAGCGCGCGCTGCGCCCCTTACAGGGCTACCGCAGCCCGGCCCCGCCCCGGCGCACCGAACTGGACGAGGTGGCGACCGCCGAGGTCAGCGCCCGGGCGGGCGGGCTGATCCTGCCCGTCCACCGCCACATCACCCGGCGCGACGCCCGGCTCCACCTGGTGCTGGACGCCTCCTCCTCGATGCGCGTCTGGGACCGGCTCTTCCTCGAACTGGAACAGGTGTTCGGTCAGTTGGGGGCCTTCTCGGACATCGAGGTCAGCCATCTGCATCCCGGCCCCGACGGCGGCGCCGCCGTCAGCCGCTGTCCCGACCCGCAGGCCGCGCCGCTGCACTCCGCCGACCGGCTCAGCGATCCGACCGGCCGCCGGATCGTCCTCCTGGTCAGCGACTGCGCGGGCCCGCTCTGGCACTCCGGCCACGCCCACCGGCTGCTGCACCGCCTCGCCCGGCAGGGGCCGGTCGCCGTGCTCCAGCCGCTGCCGCAGCGTCTGTGGAACCGCACCCGGCTGCCCGTCACCTTCGGTGAGCTGTCGCGCGGCGACACTCTGGGCGCCGTCGCCCTGCGGGTGCGGCTGGCGGAGGGCAGGCCGGCCGGGTCCCGCCGGGGGGCGCTGCCCGTCCCCGTGCTGCCGCCCGACCCGGTGGCCCTCGGCTCCTGGGCGCGGCTGCTGTCCGGGGCCGGAGCCGGCCCGGTGCCGGGTGCCGTGGGCTGGGTGCGCGCCGACCAGCCGCCCGCCCCGGCGGCGCGCGCGGACCGGCGGCGCACCCCCAACGAGCGGGTCAGCCGCTTCAGTTCCGCCGTCTCCCCGGCCGCCGGACGCCTCGCCGTGTACCTCGCGGCGGCTCCGCTCTGCCTGCCGGTGATGCAGCTCGTGCAGCGGACCATGCTCCCCGGCTCCGGCCCGTCCGACCTCGCCGAGGTCCTGGTCGGCGGCCTGGTCACCAGGGCCGGCGCTGACCCCGGCCTGGACGGCACCCAGTGGTACGAGATGGAACCGGAGGTGCGCGACGCCCTGCTGGCCCAGCTCGGCCGCGACGAGGCGGTACTGGTGCTCAAGCACTGCTCGGAGTACATCGAGCAGCGCTTCGGCAAGGGCGGCCCCAACTTCCCGGCCCTCGCCCTGGCACAGCTCGGCGACGGCGGCGGCGGCGGGGGCAGTAGTGGCAGTGGCGGCAGTGGCGGCAGTGGTGGCAGTGGTGGGGGTGCCGGCGGGATCGGTGACGGGGGCGGCCAGGGCCGTCCCTTCGCGGCCGGCCCCGACGGCTCCGGGGAGAACGGCGGCGGTGAGGCCGCCCCCGTACCGCAGCCCTTCGCGGAGATCGCCGCGCGGGTACTGGAGCGGTTCATGCCGATGCCGGGGCAGTTCGCCACGTACGGCATCGCGGCCGCCGCTCGGCGGCCCGACGCGGACCGGCCGCCGCACCGGGCGGTCACCCGGGCCCGCGGCCTGCTCGCCCGCTTCGACGACGAGGGCATGGTGCAGGACCTCATCGACGCGGTGCAGTTGCTGCGCGGCGCCACCGAGCACGAGCGGCCGTCCGGCGGCGACCCCGAGCTGTGGGCGGAGTACGCCCGTTGCACGCTGCGGCTGTGGGAGGTGCAGGGCGGCCCGGCGCTGCTGGACGAGGCCGGGCAGGCCGCCGAACGGGCCGCCGCCCACCCGCACGCGGTGCGCGAGCGCGCCGTCCTCGCGCACGTGCTGCACGCCGCCGCCACCGACCGCAGGAGGCGCGGCGACCGGTCCGGCGCACTGGAGCTGCTGCGCCGCGCGGACCGCGAGTACGCGGTGGCCGGCGCCGCCCCCGGGCTGGACGAGGAGGAGGCGCTGCGGCTCACCCTGGAGCGCGTCGGCGCCCTGCAGACCCAGTGGCGCCTCGGCGGCGACAGCGCCCTGCTGCAGGCCGCCGTCGGCATGCTGGAGGCGTTCGCCGACGCCTGGCCCGACCGGGAGAGCCGGCCCGCCGGACTTCCGCTCGCCCACGGCCGGGTCCTGCTACGGCTCTCCGAGGTCACCGCCGACCCGCAGCAGAGCCGCCTCTACGCGGAGCAGGCGGCGCACTCCCTGGCCCAAGCGCTGCCCGGCACACCGGCGGAGACCGCCGAGTCCGTCCGGGCCCGGGTCCGGGTGCTGACCGACCTCGTGGACGCGCTGCTGCGCGCGGGCGGCCGGCTCGACGTGGCGCAGGCCCGTACCGACGAGGCGCTCGGCGTCGTCCGCGAGCAGGGGCAGCGCGCGGCGCTGCTGGTGCGTTCCGGACGGATCGCGGTGGCCCGCTGGACCGAGTCGGGCGAGCCGGCCGAACTGCTCCGGGCCGCCGACCGCTTCGACCGGGCCGCGCAGCGCATGCCCCGGGACGCGCCCGCGCACGCCGACGTCCTCGCGGAGTGGGGCGAGGTACTGCTGCTCCAGGCCGGTCTGGAGACCGGTGAGCGCTCGCAGCGGCGGCTCTCCCGGGCGATCCGGGTACTGCGCGACTGCCGGATGGAGACCGCGGCGGGCAGCCGGCACCTGGCCCGCCGGCTGCTCCTCCTCGGGCGCGCGCTGATGCACCGCTACCAGCTCCGCGGCGACCGGGTGGACCTGCGGGAGGCCGAGCACCTGCTGGGGCTCGCCGCGGCGGAGGCGGGCGATCCGCTGCTGGCGGCGCGCTGCAAGCTGGAACTGGGGCAGGCGCAGTTCGAGGCGTACCAGAACCTGGGCCGGGCCACGCGGCTGGACGTCGCGGTCGACGCCTTCCGGGCCGCCGCGGCCTCGGCCGGGCGGGCGGAGGAGAAGGCCGAAACGGAACGCCGCCGGCACGAGGCGGTGGAGCTGGCCGCGCAGGCGCACCACTGGCGGGGTATGTCCTATGAGGCGGCGGCCCGCCCCCGGGCTGCCCGGGAGGCGTACCGGGCCGCCCGCGAGCAGTGGGTACGGCTGCCGGAGGACCGCCTGAGCACCGGCGAGCCGACCGCCGCGCAGACGGCCCAACGGCTGTCCGAACTGGACTGAGACGCCGAGGGAGCCGACGGAGCCGAAAGCGTCGAAGGAGCCGAGGGAGAGGTACGGGGTCATGGACACACCGAACGAGCCGGGGACGCGGCCGGGGCTTTCCGCCGCGGGGGAGCCCCCGGCGGATCCGAGTCCGGGCCTGGGTCTGGATCTCGATCTGGCGAATCCATCGAGTCTGCCGGCTCTGCTGTCGATGGATCTGGAGGAGCTGGGGACCATCGAGCATCCGGTGCTGCGGGAGGTGGTCCAGGAGTTGCGGGCACGGGCCGCGGAGCCGAGCGACATGCTCTGGGGGTTCGACAACTCCTTCTGAACGGTCCGGTGACTTGAGGGCCTGAGGGCCTGAGGGCTTCGGGGGCTTCGGGGCTTCGGCGCTTGGGGGTTTGGGGACTTGGAGCTGTCAAATTCGCCCATTCGACGCCCATTTGCCGACATCCGAGATCGCGCAGGTGCGTGAATAGGACAACTTCAATCGGCCCGGGTTTCGGCCGTCCGGCGCACCGGGAATGCGGCTCACTGCGGCGAGGGCTCGCCGGAGCACGGGGGGCGTAGGCCAGGGGGTACCGCAGTGTCCGCAGAGGCCGTCACGGGTCCGGCACCCGCCGGGTTCCCCGCCCCGGACCGGCGGGCCGGGAAAGGCGTCCGGCGGGCCGGCCCCGGCATCCGGTTCCCCTTCCGCCAGTTCATCGTCAAGGCGCACGGCCGCTGCAACCTCGCCTGTACTTACTGCTACCTGTACGAGGGCCCCGACAGCGGCTGGCGCTCCCGTCCCGCCGCGGCGTCCGCCGAGGTCCTCGGCCGTACCGCCGCCCGTATCGCCGAACACGCCCGCGCGCACGCCCTGGAACGTCTCTCCCTGGTCCTGCACGGCGGCGAACCCCTCCTCGCGGGCGCCGCCACGCTGGCCCGCTTCACCACCGAGGTGCGCGAGCGCGTCCCCTCCGGATGCGCCGTGCACGCCGTCGTGCAGACCAACGGCACCCTGCTCACCGAGGACCGCCTCACCGTGCTGGCCGACGCCGGTGTCCGGGTCGGTATCAGCCTGGACGGGGGTACGGCCGCGCACAACCGGCGCCGCGTCGACCACGCCGGACGCCCCTCCTGGCCCGCCGCCGCACGCGGGGCCCGACTGGTCGCCGCGCGCTTCCCGGCGTCGTACGCGGGCCTCCTGACCGTCGTCGACCCGGCGCTGGACCCGGTGCAGACGTACGAGTCGCTCCTCGCGCTGCGCCCGCCCGCGCTGCACCTGCTGCTGCCGCACGGGAACTGGACCACGCCGCCACCGGGCCGGACCGGGACCCGCTACGGCGACTGGCTGTGCGCCGCCTTCGACCGCTGGTGGGCGGCGGGCCGGCGGGAGACGCGGGTACGGCTCTTCGAGGAGTGCGTGGCCCTGCTGCTGGGGCTGCCGGCGGCGACCGAGGCGCTGGGACTCGCGCCCTTCGACGCGGTCGTCGTGGAGACCGACGGGTCGATCGAGCAGGTCGACTCGCTCAAGTCGGCCTACCCGGGCGCCGCCTCGACCGGCCTCGACGTGTTCCGCCACACCTTCGACGAAGCACTCGGTCACCCCGGTGTGGCCGCCCGGCAGGAGGGCGCGGCCGCCCTCGCCGGGCAGTGCCGGGCCTGCCCGCTGCTGCGGGTCTGCGGCGGCGGACACTACGCGCATCGCTACCGCGCGGGCCACGGCTTCCGCAACCCGTCCGTGTACTGCGCCGACCTGCAGCGCTTCATCCGGCACGTCGCCGACCGGCTCGCCGGCGCCGCGGCGCCCGACCCGTCCCCGCGCGAAGGAGGCGCTCCGTGATGTTTCCGGCGGTCGACGACCGGATCCTCCTCGAACTCGCCCGCACCGAGGGCGGCCCCGACGCGCTGGCCCTGCTCGCGCGCGACCAGGACACCCGGCGGCTCCTCGTCCTGCGCGCCGTGCTCGACGCGGCCGAGGCGGCGGACCCGAGGGTGTGCGACACCGGGCGCAAGGCGCGGCTGCGGGAGGACTGGGCCCTGCTGACCCAGGCGGACCGGGCGGCGCCGACGCCCACGACCCCCGCGAGGCGCTCGGACCCCCCATACCCCCCATACCCCTCATACCCCCCACACCCTCGACACTCCCCGCACCCCCCAACGCCGACAACCCCCCGCACCCCCGCCCGAGCCCTCCTCCTCCACCCCTTCACCGGCCCCTGGGCCCGTTCCTGCCTGCACGGCCTCGACGGAGGCCCCGCACCTGCCACCGACGACCCACCCGTCGCCCCCGCACTGTCCGCCACCCACGCCCCACTCGCCACGTACGCCCCACCCGCCACGCACGCCCCACCCGCCACCACCGGCGAACGGGCGCGGCGGCTGCGCCGGGACCTCGCCCACTTCAGCGCCCTCGCCGCCGTCGCCGCGGCCGGGGCCGGTCTCGCCTTCTCCACCCGGCTCACCGCCCGCGCCGGAGTCCTCACCCTGCCCTCCCTCGGCTCCCTGCACACGGCGGCCTCCGGAGACGTGACCGTCGACGTCGCGCACCGGGACGGAGTCCTGACCCTGCGCCGTCCGGACGCCCCCGACGTGCGCGTCCACCTGGAGAACGGCCCCGGCGCCTGGTCCGGCGCACCCGCCTGGACCCCGGCGTACGCGCTGCCCGGTCTGCTGCCCTCGGCGCCGCCCCTGCCGCTGGACGACCTCGACCCGTACCGCGAACCGCCCTACGAGACCCACCGCGGCAGCCTGAGCGGTGCGGCCACCCTCGACGACGCGGAGCGCAAGCGGTGGCTCCAGACCTGGTCCGGCACGGCCGTCGCGCTGCGTTCGGGCGGAGCGCACCGGCTCGGCGAGGCGGCGGCACTGCTGCGCTGCCTGGTCCCGCTGCACATGCCGCCCGAGATCGGCACCGGCCGGGGCAGTTGCAGCGCCACCCGGCGCGAGGCGTTCGGCGCCCTGCTCAGCAGCACCCCGCCCGACCCCGTCACCTTCGCCGCGACCCTCGTCCACGAACTGCAGCACGCCAAACTCGCCGCCCTGTCCGACCTGCTGACCCTGCACCGGGCCGGACCCGAGGCCCGCTACTTCGCCCCCTGGCGGGCGGACCCCAGGCCGTACGACGGACTGCTCCAGGGCACCTACTCCCACCTCGCGATGGCCGACTTCCACCAGCGCCGTGCCCTGGTCACCGGGTCCGGCGAACGCCAGTGGGCGTGGTCCCAGCACGCGCGCTACCGCGCCCAGGTCGGCGCCGCCCTGCCCGCCCTCCTCGGCTCGCCCGACCTCACCGCACGAGGCCGCCGCTTCGTCGACGAGATGGCCGCCACCTATGAACGCATGGCCGACCACCCGGCACCCCGGGACCACACGGCCCGCGCCCGGGCGTACGTCACCTCGGCCCGCACACTGTGGACGCGACGGCACGCCCCCGCCCTCCCTCGGCCGAATGAGTGAGGATGCCTGCGCGCCGGGCCCCGGTGCGGAAAGATCGTCGGGCCGAGGTGTGTCCCTGTGGGTCGGCGGACTTACGTGTGACGCGCCGAGGTCCTAGGATTTTGTGGTACTACGCGCTGGAGGCCACCGCATGTCTGGAGCTCGCACACCGGTCGGGCCGACCGGGCCGACCGAGAGGGGGGCCACGCGGCAGACCGTCACGATCCACTTCGCGGGCTTCAACCGGGCCTGGGCGGCCTGGATCGGGGACCGGCTGGAGCGGCGCGGGCAGCGGGTCGTGTACCTGCGGTTCGAGTCACCGGTCGACGTCCCGCTGGCCGATCTGCTGCAAGACCTCAAACTGGCCGAGGGCCGCATCCTCATCGTGGTCAGCGAGTGGTACTTCCAGCTCGGCCCGCGCACCCACGAGGAGTGGAACGAGGCGCTGCGCGAAGTCGTCGGCCCCGACCCGTCCCGCTTCGCCGCCGTCTCGGTCACCACCGCCACCGTCCCGTCGGCCGCCGCGGTGCTGGGCCCGGTCTCCCTGACCAACATGGGCGCGGAAGAGGCCGAACGACGGCTCCTGGACCGCCTGGACCTGCCGTCCGAGCCGCTGCGCGAGACCGTGGCCGCCGCCCGCCGCGGCCCGCGCTTCCCGGCCTCGATGCCCGACGTGTGGGGCGCCGTCCCGCGCCGCAACACCCGCTTCACCGGGCGCGAGGACCTCTTCAACGACGCGTACCACCTCCTGTCCAACGCCGAGTCCGGGGCCGGCGTGGTGACGTTCCACGGCATGTCCGGAGTCGGCAAGACCCAACTGGCGGCGGAGTACGCGCACCGGTTCGGCTCCGAGTACGACGTGGTGTGGTGGGTGAACGCCGAGAAACGGGTCACCTACCGCCGCCAGCTCGCCGAACTCGCCCCCAAACTCGGCCTCAAGACCGGCCAGGAGTACGGCGAACGGCTCCGCACGGTCCGCGACTCGCTGCGCCGCGGCGAACCGTACTCGCGCTGGCTGCTCATCCTCGACGGCGCGGACGAGCCGGACCAGATCTGGGACCTGGTGCCCACCGGCCCCGGCCACGTGATCATCACCTCCCGCAACCCGGAGTGGAACGAGCACAACAGCCGGCTCCTGGAGGTCAAGGTCTACTCCCGGGACGAGTCGGTGGCCTTCATCCGCCGCCGCGCGCCCCGGCTGACCGAGGCGGAGGCGGACCGGCTGGCGCACGCGCTGGAGGACCTGCCCCTGCTGCTGGACCAGACGGCCGGCTGGCTGAACGACTCCGCCATGTCGGTGGAGGAGTACATCGGCCTGCTGGACAGCGGGGTCGACAGCGATGTGGTGAAGGTGTCGGCCGACTTCCCGATGGCCTTCCAGACCGCCTGGTCGATACTGCTGAACAAACTCCGCGAGACCGTCCCGGAATCCGTCGACCTGCTGCGGCTGTGCACCTTCTTCGCCCCCGGCTTCATCCCGGTACGGCTGCTGCGGGAGATGCCGGGCGACGAACTGCCCGAACAGCTCGCCCGCCTCCTCAACGACCCGCTGCTGTGGAACAAGGCGATCAACCAGCTCCGTACGTACTCCGTGGTGCGCCTGGAGTCCCACGAGGTCTCCGAGGAGTCCGTCACCTCGGGCGAGTCGCTCTACCTGCACCGCATGGTCCACCAGATCGTCCGCAAGGACATGCCGGAGCGCGACCGGCGCGAGTTCATGGACGTCGTACGGGCAGCCCTCGCGGCGGCGGACCCGCGCCGGGCCACCGACCCCGACCTCTGGCCCGGCTACGCCGAGCTCACCCCGCACCTGAAGCACGCGGACGTCCTGCAGAGCAAGGACCCGCAGGTCCAGCGCCTGGTCTTCAACTGCCTGCGGTACATGTACTTCTCCGGGGAGTACCGGGCCGGGATCAAACTCGGCGAACGCGCCCTGGCCGCCTGGTGCACCCTGCTGGGCGAGTCCCACGCGCGGATCTGGGAACTGACCTACCACTACACCAACCTGCTGCGGGCCGACGGCGACTACGTCCGCAGCGAGGCACTCGGCCGCTCCGCCGTCGACCGGCTGCGCGAGGAACGCGGTCCGCAGGACCTGGAGCACCTGCGCGCCGCCGCCGGCCTCGCCGCCGACCTGCGCGGCCTGGCCCGGTACGACGAGGCACTGGAAATGTCCCAGTGGGTACTGGCCGCCTACCGCGAGCTGCTCGGCGATCAGGACTCTCGGACGCTGAACGCGCAGAACAACCTGGCGGTGTCGCTGCGGTTGCTCGGCTGGTACAAGGAGGCGCTCGACGTCGACAAGGAGACCATGGAGGCGCGCCGCCAACTGCTGCGCGCCCGCCATCCGTGGACGCTCAGTTCCGAGCACTCCTACGCCACCGACCTGCGGATGCTGGGTCACTACGCCGAGGCCGAGTCGATCCAGCGGAAGAACGTCCACGAGGTGGTCCGGGCCATGGGCCCCGACAACCCCTCCACCCTGCGGGCCGAGTACAACCTCGCCATGTGCCGGTACCGCATGGGTGACCGGGACCGCAGCAGGGACCGCGGCGACGGCCTGCAGGAGCCCGGCTCGCTGCTCGCGAGCGTCCTGGAACGCGGCGAGCGGGTGCTGGGGGAGACCCACCCCTGGACGCTGATGTTCGCGACGGCCCAGAGCTGCTACGCCCGCGAACACGGTGACATCGACCAGGCCCGGCAACTGAGCGAAGCCGTGGTGGCCCGCTATGAGGTGATGCTCGCCGAAGGGCACCCCTTCATCGCGGGGGCCCGTGCCAACCAGGCGCTCATCCTGCGCAACGTCGGCGAGCGGGAGTACAGCCACGTCCTCACGGAGCAGGCGCTGGCGGAGATGGCCCGGGCGGTGGGCGAGACCCACCCCTGGACCCTCGGCTGCGCACTGAACACCTCCGCGCTGCGCAATCTGGTCGGCGACGTCGAGGGCGCGGCGCAACTCAGCGGGGACACGGTGACCCGGGCGGGCGAGTGGCTCGGACGCACCCATCCGCTCACCCTGTCGGCGCGGGTGGCGCACGCGGCCGACCTGCGAGGGCTACGGGACCGGCTGCAGGCGGAGAAAGTGGAACAGGAAGCCCTGTCCGACCTCGACGCGACGCTGGGCAGCACCCACACGCACACCGTGTCGGCGCGTTCCCGCAACCGCCCGTACTGGGATTTCGAACCCCAGACGATCTGACACCACCGGCCGTCACCGAGCCGGAACGGCGCCGCCCCCCGGTGCGCATAACCCCCAGTGCGCCGGGGAAAGAACCGTTTTACTCAACACGCTTGCCGCACAAGCGAGTTGGGCCAAGGGGGAACGTGTGGTGATCTTAGTGGGGCCGGTGTCGCGGGGCGCGGACGGGCCCGTCCCGGTCGAGGTGGACGCGGAGTCCGTCCCGTCCGCCGCCGACGGGCTCGACCTCGTCTACGGCGACGAGGGGACCCGGGACGGCGCGGGACCGCGCGTCGTCCGGGTCGCCCGCGACGTCTACGCCGACGGGCTGGACCTGGCCCGCCGGTGCGCCGCCCAGGCGGTACGGCACTTCGACGAACTGCAGGAAGGACTGCGCCCGGACGAGATCGAACTGCAGCTCGCCATCAAGGTCGACGCCGGGGTCGCGGCCCTGGTCAAGAGCGGGGCGGAGGCCCAGCTCCAGATCACGCTGCGCTGGCGGACCGGTTCCGGGGGCACGGACGGGGCCGCCTCGTGAGCCACACCCCGCCGGGCGTGCGCATCCTGCCGTACTCCCGTGTCGTGGCCCAGGACGAACTGAAGCTGGCGCTGGAGCTGAACCACGTCATGCCGGGTGTCGGCGGTGTCCTGATGGCCGGGCCGCGCGGCACCGCCAAGTCCACCCTGGTACGGGCCTTCGCGCTGATGGCCCACGGCGAGCTGCCGGTCACCCTGCCCATCAACGCGACCGACGACCGGGTCATCGGCGGCTGGGACCTCGACGCGCTGATCCGGGGCGAGGCCCGCCCGCAGCCCGGCCTCCTGGAGGACGCGGCGGTCCGGGGCCTGCTCTACATCGACGAGGTCAACCTGCTGGACGACCACCTCGTCGACATCATCCTGGACGTCGTCTCCACGGGCCTGCTGTCGGTGCAGCGCGAGGGACTCGGCACCGCCAAGCACCTCTCCTTCGGACTGGTCGGCACCATGAACTCCGAAGAGGGCGGACTGCGCCCGCAGTTGCTGGACCGCTTCGGACTGATGGTCACCGCCGAGCAACTGGACGCCGACGCCCGGCACCGGCTGATCCGCACGGTGCTGGACTTCGAGGCGGAGACGGGACGGGCTGACTCGGAGTGGCTGGTCGCGGCGGAACGGGACGACGCCGCCCTTCGCGAACGGCTGCGGGCGGCCCGCGAACGGGTCGCACACGTCGTCGTGCCCGACGACATCGTGGCGCTGTGTGCCCGGGCGGCGGACCGTACGGAGGCCGTGGGGCAGCGCGGGGAGATCGCCGCCACTCAGGCGGCACGCGCGTGCGCCGCGCTGGAGGGCGCCGACCGGGTGGAGGCCGGCCATGTGCGGCGCGTGCTGCCCATGGCGCTGCGGCACCGCCGCCCGGAGACCGCGCACGGCGGCACCTTCGACTGGGGGCCCGAGGACCGGGACCGCGTCGAGGACCTCTTCGAAGGCTGAGCGAGCATGGTCATCCGGCCGCCGAGCCGCACCGACGCCCCCGTGGACGATCCACGGGCGGCCGATCTGATGCGGCGGCTCACTCACGCCCTGGTCTGCGCCGCGGCCGATCCCGCCCTGTCCGGCGTACTGCTGCTCGACCTGGAACCCCGGCTCGTCGCCCCGGTCGCCCGCCTCTTCACCCACCTCCTCGCCGGCTCGGCCGAAGCAGCCCGGCCACCGGTCGTGCTGGGCGCCGCCGACCGCGACGAGGACCTGTGGACCCGCACCCGGTTGCGCCAGGACACTCACGGCATCACCTTCAGCACCGAACCCGGCCCGCTCGTCGACACCGACACCGACACCGGCACCGGCACCGGTGGCGGGCCGGCGCCGCTGGTCGTGGTGCCCGACCTGGCCCGGCTGAGCGTCACCGGGATGCGTGCGGCCGTTCAACTCCTCGGCGCTGACGTGGCCGTGGTGGAACGCACCGGACTGCGCCGCACGCTCCGGCCCCGGGCACGCTGGCTGGCCGCCTGCCGGTCCGCCGACGCGGGACGGCTCAGCCGCCACCTGCTGGACCGGTTCGCCGTACGGCTGTCGGCGGCGGAACTGCGCCTCCCCCCGCCCGACGAACTGTTCGACGCCCTGCCGGCCGCGTGGCGGGCCGCCGGCCGCGGCGTCGCACCCGTGCCGGTCACCGACGAGGCGCTCACCCGAGTGCGGGAACTGCTGGGCCCGAACGCCGGCGTCCGCCGGGAGCTGGCGCTCGGACGGCTCGCCCGTACGGTCGCGGCCCTCGACGGGGCGCCGGCCGCCTCGGACGGGCACGGCGAGACGGCGGCCCGGCTCATCGGCCTGACCGTGTCAGAACCGCCGCGCGGGCCCCAGGACGGCCCCGCCCCGCCCGACGACGGCGAACCACCGCCGGGCGGGGCGCCCCGCACGGTCTCCGCACGGCACCGGGGTGAGCGCGACGACCGGCACCGCGCACGCAGGCCCGGGACGCTGCTGGAGTCCGGGCCCGCCGAAGGCGTGGGGAGCGCCCCCGGGCCCGTACCCGCCGGGCCCGGCGGTCCCTTCCCCGAGGACGAGGCGGCCGGACCGCGCGACTTCGTACCGCTGCGCGCCCCCGGACGGCGCACTTCCGGGCCCGCCGCCGCGCGGGGCACCGTGATCGGCACCCGGCGCGCAACGGACCTGCGTGACCTCGCCTGGGTGCGGACCGTGCGGGAGGCCGCCGTCCACCAACGCCTGCGGCGCACCGACCGATTCACCGTCTCACCGGTCGACCTGCACGGCAATGTCCGCGCCGGGGCCCCCGAACGCGTCCTGGTGATACTCCTCGACCACACCTGCCGGGGTGACGACTGGGACTGGCAGGACGCCTTGACACCCTTCCTGCAGTGGGCGTACACCAGCCGGGCCACCGTCCAGGTGATCGAGGTCGGCGCGGCCGACGCGGCGGATGAACTGCGCGCCGGGTCCTTCGCGGCCCGTAGCGTCCTGGACCCCCGGGTGCTCGCCGCGCTGTACCGCCCGGCGGGCCGGGCCACCCCGCTCGCCCACGGCGTCGAACTGGCCGCGCAGGCACTGCGCCGCACCTTCCGCCAGCACGGCACCGGTCCCGCCGAGGCCTGGCTGGTCGTCGTGACCGACGGACGCGGGAACGTCCCCCTGCGGGCCAGCCACTCCGGCCGGCTGACCGGCGAGGTGGCCGCCGCAGGGGTCGAGGACACCGTCGAGGCCGCGGCCCGCATCGGTGCCATGGACCGTACCCGGCTGCACGTGGCCGTCGTCGACGCGGCCCGGGAGCCGTACGGCGACCTGCCGTTCGTCCTCGCCGACAGCCTGGGCGCGACGGTGGCCGAGGGGCGGGCCGGAGGCACCGGTGAGCGGTGAGCCGCAGCGCGGGCCGCGCTGGCTGACCGGAGCCGGCACCGCCGTACGCCGTACGGGACTGCCGGGGCTGAGGGCCGCCGCGCGCCGGCCGGTGCTCGCCGTGCCCGCTCTGCGCCGCGCTCAGGAGCCGCCCTCCGGCCTCGGCGGCACCGAGGCCCACCCTGATGCGCACCTCGACGACGGCCTGGCCGTGCTCCGCGTGCTGCGCAGCGAGAGCGCCGACGGACGGCAGGGCTACCGGCTGCACGGCTGGTGCGGCGAGCTGTCCGTGACCTGCGCGTCCGGACCGACCCGCCTCACCGCCCCCGCCGTCCGCCTCGCCGCCCTCCGGCAGGAGGAGGGCGAGTACCCCTCCGAGGTGCTGCGCGGCATTCGCCTGTGGTCGGACAACCAGCGCGAACTCGCCCACTGGCTGCAGCGGATCCGCGCCCGGCACGGCGAGGACCTGCGTCTCGTCGTCTGGGACGACACCGGGTTCGACCTGCCCTGGGAGCTGTTCTGGTTGCCCGAGGACACCGCGCTGAAGACGCCGGGCGGTCCGCTGGGCGCGCTGACCGTGCTGGCCCGCTGGACCACCGTCCGCGACCTCGGCCCCGGCCTGCCGCCCGACACCGGTGACTGCCGCGGCAGGGTTCTCGGCTACCTTCACCAGGACATGGCCGAGGACAGCGACGTCTTCGCCCCCTACACGCACCGGCTGCACCGGCGCATGACGCCCTTCCTGCGCGAACTGGAGGCCACGGCCGACCCCACCGGCCTGGTGTATCTCGGCTGCCACGGCACCTACGGCGACACCGTGCCCCACCTCACCCTGGGTGACCGCACCTGGGCCGAACTGAACGGTGAGGCGATGACCGTCCTGCGCCGGGACCGCTCACTGGTCTGCCTCAACGCCTGCGACTCCGGCAGGTTCGTCGACAACCGTGCCCAGGGCGAGGAGGCGCTGCGTGGCTTCGCCGAACTGTTCCTGCGCAAAGGGGCGGGCGGCTGCATCGTCACGTCCGGGAAGGTCGGCGACGGGGAGGCCCGGGAAATGGTCCGGCGCCTGATGGGGGAGGTCGCCGACCATCCGCGGCGGCCGGTGCCGCAGACGCTCCGGGCCTTCCGCGGGCGGGCGCTGGCCGAGTTCGGTCCCCTGACGGGGGTCCCGCGCGTCCGCGACGACGACGGACGGGTCGACAGCGCGGGCCAGAAACGGGTCCTGCGACTGCTGTACGCCTTCATGTTCCACTACTACGGCCACCCGCGGACCACGCTGCGGCTCACCAGGGCGGACGGACGCGACGCCCGAGGCGGTGAGGGGTGGTGAGCGGCGACGAGCGGCCACTGCTGATCGAGCCCGTCGTGGCCTGGCCCCGGCAGGCCGACGCGGGCGGTGACTACCTCGTCACCGTCGACCTGCGCGGACCCCTCCCGGCCTCCGACGGCACCCCGGCCGACTGGCCCTATCCGGAGGAGGAGTTCGCCTTCACCCTCTCCCTGGACGGCTCCCCGCACTTCGCCTGCGCGGCACTCGGCGAACCGAGCGTCGTCCTGCACCGCTTCGGCGGCACGTACGGGCCGGCCCGGTTCCGGGTGTCCGCGGGCACCGGCACCGGACCGGCCTCGCTGTGGCTGACGGTCAGCAACCGCTGGGGTGTGCCGGTCCGCAAGGCCGAACTGCGGGCGGAGATCCGCGACGCGGCGGATTCCGGGGGAGGCCGGCCGGCCGACCTGCCCTTCGCCGCGCACCCGGCTCGGCAGGAGCCGGTGGCACGGGAGGGATCCGAGGTGCGGGCGGAGCGCCCCGCCGCACCTGCCGACCGGCGGACCGTGACGCTCAGCTTCGCCGGCTTCGACCGGGCGTGGGCCGCCTGGATCGGGGATCTGCTGGAGCGGCGCGGACAGCGGGTGGCGTACCTGCGGTGGGAACCGTCGGCCGACACCCCGCTGTCCGCCCTCCTCCAGGACCTGGGGCCCGGCCCCGTCCTGCTCGTCCTGAGCGGGCGCTACTTCGACCAGGGAGCCCACACCTCGCAGGAGTGGGCCCA
Organism: Streptomyces ziwulingensis; assembly: GCF_039542605.1. Taxonomy (NCBI): domain Bacteria; kingdom Bacillati; phylum Actinomycetota; class Actinomycetes; order Kitasatosporales; family Streptomycetaceae; genus Streptomyces; species Streptomyces ziwulingensis. The sequence continues at coordinate 6,294 of NZ_BAABIG010000071.1, read as the reverse complement.
GGCGTTGCGCGGGCTCGCCGCCGTCGAACGTTCCCGCTTCACCGCCGTGTCCGTCACCGCGTCCGCCTTCCCGTCGGCGGCCCGGGCGCTGACGCCGATCGAACTGGCCGGTCTGAGCGCACCGGAGGCGGAGCGGCGGCTGCTGGACCGACTGGACCTGCCGCCCGATCCGGTCGGCCAGAACCCGGCCGGGGCGGAACACCGCCCGCGCTACCCGGCGACCGCGCCGGAGGTGTGGGGGGCCGTGCCGCGCCGGAACACCCGTTTCACGGGCCGGGAGGAGAAGCTCGCGGAGGTGCACCAAGTACTGCAGACCGCGGGCACGGTGACGCTGTACGGCATGTCCGGAATGGGCAAGACACAGCTCGCGACGGAGTACGCCCACCGGTTCGGCCCGGAGTACGACGTGGTGTGGTGGGTGAACGCGGACAACCGGGTCACCTGCCGACGGCAGCTCGCCGAACTGGCACCGCGACTCGGCCTGCTCACCGGGCAGGAGTACGGCGAGCGGCTGCGGGCGGTACGCGACTCGCTGCGGCGCGGTGAGCCGTACCCGCGCTGGCTGCTCGTCCTGGACGGCGCGGACGACCCGGACCAGGTCGGGGACCTGGTGCCCACCGGGCCCGGACATGTGCTCATCACCTCCCGCAATCCCGAGTGGAGCGAGCACGGCAGCGGGCTGCTGGAGGTCGGTGTCTACTCCCGAGCCGAGTCGGTCGCCTTCGTCCGCCGCCGCGCGCCGCGGCTGACCGGGGCGGAGGCGGACCGGCTGGCCCAGGCGCTGGACGACCTCCCGCTGCTGCTGGACCAGACGGCGGGCTGGCTGACGGACTCGGACCTCTCGGTCGAGGAATACATCGGCCTGCTGGGCAGCGGGATCGACAGCGCCGTCGTGAGGGTGTCGGCGGACTTCCCGCTGGCTTTCGAGACGGCCTGGTCGATGCTCCTGCACAAGCTCCGGGAGACCGTCCCGGAATCGATCGACCTGCTGCGGCTGTGCACCTTCTTCGCCCCCGGCCTCATCCCCGTGGACCTGCTCCAGGACATGCCGCGCGAGGGCCTGCCTCCCTCGGTCGCGAACCTGCTGACCGACCCGGCGCTGTGGAGCCGGGCGGTCGGCCAGCTCCGCCGGTTCTCCGTCGTCCGGGTCGAGCGCTACGAGGCGGCCCCCGAGCGGGAGTTCCTCTACCTGCACCGTCTCGTCCACCAGTTCGTGCACAAGGACATGCCGGACGACGACCGGCACGAGTTCGTCGACGTCGTACGGCGGGCTCTCGCGGCAGCCGACCCGGGGCGCCCCTCGACCCCCGCCGACTGGCCCGTGTACGCCGAGATCGTGCCCCACCTGACGTACGCGCGCGGCCTCGACAGCACCGACGCGAAAGTGCAGGGGCTGGTCCTGAACTGCCTTCGCTACCTGTACCTCTCCGGGGAGTACGGAGCAGGGGTGGAACTCGGCGAGCGGGCCGCCACGGCCTGGCGCGGGCTGCTCGGCGAGAGCCACCCCCTGATCTGGGAGCTGATCTACCACTACGCCAACCTGCTGCGCGCCTCCGGTGACTACCACCGCACGATGCAGATCGAGCGAGCGGCCGTACGGCGGCTGCAGCGGGAGCGCGGGGAACGGGACCCCGACCTGCTGCGCACCCTCGGTGGGCTCGCCGCGGACCTGCGGGGCCTCGGGCAGTATGAGGAGGCGCTGGAACTGTCGGAGCGGGTCCTGGCCAACTCGCGCGCGGTGTTCGGCGAGGAGGACACCCGCTCCCTCAACGCCCTGAACAACGTGGCCGTCTCCCTGCGGCTGCTCGGACGGTACCGAGAGGCCCTGGACCTCGACCGGAAGACGATGGAGGCGCGTCGGCGGCTGCTGCGCGCCCACCACCCGTGGACGCTCAACTCGGAACTCGCCTACGCCGTCGACCTGCGGCTGCTGGGCCGGTACTCCGAGGCGGAGGCGATCCAGGAACGGAATCTGTGGGCGGGCCACGAGGCGCTGGGCGCCGACAGCCCCCAGAGCCTGCGGGCCGGGCACGGCCTGGCGATGTGCCGCTACCTCGCGGGGGACCTGGAGGGCGCCGCCCGGCACTTCTCCCGCGCGCTGGAGCGCGGGGAACGGGTGCTGGGCGAGGAGGACCCGCTGACACTGATCTTCGCCGTCGGACAGAGCTGCTTCGTCCGGGAGCACGGTGACGCCGAGCTCGCCGGGGAACTCGGCGAGGCGGTCATCGCCCGCTACGAGGCGACCCTGACCGCCGGACACCCCTACACCGTGGGGGCCCGCGCCAACCACGCGCTGGTGCTGCGGCGGGCCGGTGAGCGGGACGCAGCCCTGGCCCTGGCCGAGGCGACCCTCTCGGACATGACGACGGCCCTGGGACCCGCGCATCCCTGGACCCTGGGCTGCGCGCTCAACGCGTCGGCCGCCCGCGCGGACGCCGGTGACGCCGAGCGCGCTCTCGTGCTGAGCGGGGACACGGTCACCGGGGCCGCCCTCGCCCTGGGCCCCGGCCATCCGTTCTCCGTGGCCGCCCAGGTGGCGCTGGCGGCCGATCTGCGCGCGCTCGGGCGGCAAACGGAGGCCGACGACGTCGAGCGACGGGCGCTGGCCGTCCTCATGGCCGACTTCGGCGGTCACCATCCGCTCACCGTCTCCGCCCGGGCGCGCGCCCGGCCGTACTGGGACTTCGAACCCCAGATCACCTGACCCCGCCACTCGCCCCCACGCCGAAGGGCCCGCCCCCGGAGAAGTTCCGGTGGCGGGCCCTCGGGCGTCGGGTGGGCCGACGTCAGTCGGTCACGCGTCGAACACCTCGTGGACGAGCTGCTCCTGCTCGGCCTGGTGCCGCTTCGCGGAACCGACCGCCGGGGAGGAGCTGCGCGGGCGTGAGATGCGCCGCAGCCGCTCGCCGTGCGGGACGTCCGCGCCGACCGCCAGGTCCAGGTGGTCGATCAGGTTGAGGGCGATGAAGGGCCACGCGCCCTGGTTCGCCGGCTCCTCCTGCGCCCACAGGTACTTCTCGGCGTTCGGGTACTTGGCGATCTCCGCCTGGAGCTCGGTGCCCGCCAGCGGGTACAGCCGCTCGATGCGGACGATCGCCGTGTCCGTCACGCCGCGCTTCTTCCGCTCGGCGTCCAGGTCGTAGTAGACCTTGCCGGTCGTGAAGACGACCTTCTTGACCGCGGCCGCCTCGACCGAGTCGTCGCCGATGACCGGGCGGAACTGGCCGGTGGTGAACTCCTCCGCCTTCGAGGCCGCCGCCTTCAGGCGCAGCATCGACTTCGGGGTGAAGATGACCAGCGGCTTGTGGTGCGGGTTGTGCACCTGCCACCGCAGGAGGTGGAAGTAGTTCGACGGCGAGGTCGGCATCGCGACCGTCATGTTGTTCTGCGCGCAGAGCTGGAGGAAGCGCTCGACCCGGGCCGAGGAGTGGTCCGGGCCCTGGCCCTCGTAGCCGTGCGGCAGCAGCAGGACCACACCGGAGGTCTGGTTCCACTTCTGCTCGGCCGCCGAGATGTACTCGTCCACGATCGTCTGGGCGCCGTTGACGAAGTCGCCGAACTGCGCCTCCCAGAGCACCAGCGCGTCGGGGCGGGCCAGCGAGTAGCCGTACTCGAAGCCCATCGCGGCGTACTCGGAGAGCAGCGAGTTGTACACGTTGTACCGCGACTGCTCCTCGGCGAGGTACTGCAGCGGCGTGTACTCCTCGCCCGTGTTGCGGTCGATGATCACCGCGTGCCGCTGGCCGAAGGTGCCGCGCTGCGAGTCCTGGCCGGCCAGGCGGACGGGCACGCCCTCCAGGAGGAGGGAGCCGACCGCGAGGGTCTCGCCCATGCCCCAGTCGATCGTGCCGTCCTCGACCATCGACGCCCGGCGCTGCAACTGCGGCAGCAGCCGCGGGTGCACGGTGACGTGGTCGGGGATGTTGACCTGGGACTCGGCGATCCGCTTGACGACCTCGGGGGTGACCGCGGTGTTCACGGCGACCGGGAACTCGGCCTGCGGCTCGGCCGGCTGCACCGAGCCGGGCTGCGAGGTGGCCTCGCGGACCTCGGTGAAGACCTTTTCGAGCTGCCCCTGGTAGTCCTGCAGGGCCTGCTCGGCCTCTTCCAGGGTGATGTCGCCGCGACCGATGAGGGACTCGGTGTAGAGCTTGCGCACCGAGCGCTTCTTGTCGATCAGGTCGTACATCAGCGGCTGGGTGAAGGCCGGGTTGTCCGACTCGTTGTGCCCGCGGCGGCGGTAGCAGATGAGGTCGATGACCACGTCCTTGTTGAACGCCTGGCGGAACTCGAAGGCCAGCCGGGCCACGCGGACCACGGCCTCCGGGTCGTCGCCGTTGACGTGGAAGATCGGGGCCTCGATCATCCGCGCCACGTCGGTGGCGTACATCGACGAGCGCGAGGACTCGGGCGCCGCCGTGAAGCCGACCTGGTTGTTGATGACGATGTGGATCGTGCCGCCGGTGCGGTAGCCCCGGAGCTGCGACATGTTCAGGGTCTCGGCCACCACGCCCTGGCCCGCGAAGGCCGCGTCGCCGTGGATCGCCACCGGCAGGACGGTAAAGTCCGTGCCGCCCTTGTTGATGATGTCCTGCTTGGCGCGGGCGACGCCCTCCAGGACCGGGTCGACCGTCTCCAGGTGCGAGGGGTTCGCGCAGAGGTTGACCTTGATCTGCTCGCCGTCGAGACCGGTGAAGGTGCCCTCGGCGCCCAGGTGGTACTTCACGTCGCCGGAGCCGTGCATCGACTTCGGGTCGAGGTTGCCCTCGAACTCGCGGAAGATCTGCGCGTACGACTTGCCGACGATGTTGGCGAGGACGTTGAGGCGGCCGCGGTGGGCCATGCCGACGACGACCTCGTCAAGGCGGGACTCGGCGGCCGAGTCCAGGACCGCGTCGAGCAGCGGGATGACGGACTCGCCGCCCTCCAGCGAGAAGCGCTTCTGGCCGACGTACTTCGTCTGCAGGAAGGTCTCGAACGCCTCCGCCGCGTTCAGGCGCCGCAGGATGCGGAGCTGTTCCTCGCGCTCCGGCTTGGAGTGGCCGCGCTCCACCCGGTCCTGGATCCACTTGCGCTGCTTGGGGTCCTGGATGTGCATGAACTCGATGCCGGTGGTGCGGCAGTACGAGTCGCGCAGCACGCCGAGGATGTCGCGCAGCTTCATCATCGCCTTGCCGGCGAAACCGCCGACGGCGAACTCGCGCTCCAGGTCCCACAGCGTGAGCCCGTGCTCGGTGATGTCCAGGTCGGGGTGCTTGCGCTGCTGGTACTCCAGCGGGTCGGTGTCGGCCATGACGTGGCCGCGGACCCGGTAGGAGTGGATCAGCTCGAAGACCCGGGCGGCCTTGGTGACGTCGTCGTCGTGGCTGGCGTCGATGTCCTTGAGCCAGCGGACCGGCTCGTAGGGGATGCGCAGCGCCTCGAAGATCTCGTCGTAGAAGCCGTTCTCCCCGAGGAGGAGGTTGGCGACCTGGCGCAGGAACTCGCCCGAGGCGGCGCCCTGGATCACCCGGTGGTCGTAGGTCGACGTGAGCGTCATGACCTTCGAGACACCGAGCTTGTTGAGGGTGTCCTGGCTGGTGCCCTGGAACTCGGCCGGGTAGTCCATGGCGCCGACGCCCATGATGACCGACTGTCCGGGCATCAGCCGCGGCACCGAGTGGACGGTGCCGAGGCCGCCGGGGTTGGTCAGGGAGACCGTGACGCCGGTGAAGTCGGCCATCGTCAGCTTGTTGTCGCGGGCGCGACGGACGATGTCCTCGTAGGCCTGCCAGAACTCGAAGAAGTTCAGCGTCTCGGCCTTCTTGATCGCCGCGACGACGAGCTGGCGGTCGCCGTTGGGCTTGACCAGGTCGATGGCGAGACCGAGGTTGACGTGTTCCGGCTTGACCAGGGTCGGCTTGCCGTCCTTGGTCTGGAACGAGTTGTTCATCGCCGGCATGGCCTTGACGGCCTGCACCATCGCGTACCCGATGAGGTGCGTGAAGGAGATCTTCCCGCCGCGGGCGCGCTTGAGGTGGTTGTTGATGACGATGCGGTTGTCGAAGAGCAGCTTCACCGGGACGGCGCGCACGGACGTGGCCGTGGGCATCTCCAGCGAGGCGTCCATGTTCTTCGCGACCGCCGCGGCCGGACCGCGCAGGGTGACCAGCTCGGGTCCGCCGGCGGCCTCCTTCGCGGGCTCGGCCTTGGCCGGCGCCTTGGCGGCGGGCTTCGCCGCGGGGGCGGCCTGAGCGGCCGGGGCGGCGGCCTTGGCCGGGGCCGGCTGGGCGGCGGCGGGCGCGGGCGCCGCGG
>NZ_BAABIG010000070.1:0-89348 GCF_039542605.1 Streptomyces ziwulingensis | reverse complement strand
GGGGGCGGGCGGGGCGGGCGCGGGCGAGGCGGCGGCGGGCGGGGACGTGTGGGCCACTCTCGGGTCGTGCCGGCCCGGGACCGGCCAGCCGGGGCCCGCGCCGGCCTGGCGGGCGGGGTCGGCGGCCCAGGCCGAGGCGGGCTCGGGCCGGTTGCCGTGCTGCGGCCCCGACGGGGCGGCGGACGCGGAACCGGCGACCGGGTCCTCGTCGAAGAAGTGCGGGCCGGTCTCCTCCACCGAGGGTCCGGCCGGCCGCGCCCCGGGCGGCGGGGCGAGCGGCTCGCCGTCCGCGGGCGCCGGACGGCTGGTGCCCGGCATCCAGGAGGCACCGTTCCAGTACCGGACATATCCAGGAATGGACGGGTCCGGGTAATACCCTTCGCGGGGCCGGTCGTCACCGGGGGCCGGGGTGGGGGCGCTCATGTCCGTCGTCCCGTATCTGCTCGGGGGTGGGTAGGGGGGGCTCCACATCTATCAGACGGGCGCGCCCCGCATCTCCCGTCCCGCCGTACCGGTCCCGATGAGCCCGGGGAGAGGGCCATGGGACGGTCAGAAGAGCTTGCCGGGGTTGAGGATGCCGAGCGGGTCGAAGGTCTGTTTGACCGCCCGCTGCATCTCCAGCCCCACCGGACCCAGTTCACGCGCCAGCCACTCCTTCTTCAGGACGCCCACGCCGTGTTCGCCGGTGATGGTGCCGCCCAGTTCCAGGCCGAGGGCCATGATCTCGTCGAAGGACTCACGGGCCCGGCGGGACTCGTCGGCGTCGGCGGCGTCGAAGCAGACCGCGGGGTGGGTGTTGCCGTCGCCGGCGTGGGCGCAGACGCCGATGGTGAGCCGGTACTTCTCGGCGATGCGCTCGACCCCGTCGAGGAGGTCGCCGAGCCGGGAGCGGGGCACGCACACGTCGTCGATCATCGTGGTGCCCTTGACCGCCTCCAGGGCGGGGAGCGACAGCCGCCGGGCCTGGAGCAGCAGTTCGGACTCGGCGGCGTCGTCGGCGGGGACGACCTGGGTGGCGCCGGCCGCCTCGCACAGCGCGCCGACGGCCGCGAGGTCGGCGCCGGGGTCGGTGGTGTCGAACGCGGCGAGCAGGAGCGCCTCGGTGGCCTCGGGCAGGCCCATGTGGGCGAGTTCGTTGACCGCCTTGACCGTCGTACGGTCCATCAGTTCGAGGAGGGAGGGGACGTGGCCGCCCGCCATGATCGCGCAGACCGCGTCGCAGGCGGCGCGGGCCGAGGCGAACTCGGCGGCCAGCACGAGTTGCTCCGGCGGCTTGGGGCGCAGGGCCAGCACGGCGCGGACCACGATGCCGAGCGAGCCCTCGGAGCCGACGAAGAGCCGGGTGAGGTCGTACCCGGCGACGCCCTTGGCGGTGCGGCGGCCGGTCGACATCAGGCGGCCGTCGGCGAGGACGACGTCGAGGCCGAGGACGTACTCGGCGGTCACCCCGTACTTCACGCAGCACAGGCCGCCGGAGGCGGTGCCGATGTTGCCGCCGATGGTGCAGGTCTCCCAGCTCGACGGGTCGGGCGGGTAGGCCAGGCCGTGGGCGTCCACCGCGCGGGAGAGGGCGGCGTTGACGACGCCGGGTTCGACGACGGCGATCCGGTCGACCGGGCTGATCTCCAGGATGCGGTCCATCCTGGTCAGGGAGAGCACGATCCAGCCGTCGTCGGCGTTGGCGCCGCCGGACAGGCCGGTGCGGGCGCCCTGCGGGACGACCGGCACCCGCAGTGCGGTGGCGGTGCGCATGACGTGCTGGACCTCTTCGACGGTGCGCGGCAGCACGACGGCGGCCGGGGTGCCGGCCGGGCAGAAGCTCGCCATGTCGCGGGCGTAGGAGACCGTGACGTCGGGGTCGGTGAGAACGGCGTCGGCGGGCAGCCCGCCGCGCAGTCGGCCGAGGAGTCGGTCGAGGAGGTCGCCGGTCCTCGCGGTCTCCTCGTCGGGACGCGCTTCGATACGGCTCATGATCACAGGGTCGCACCGGGGGCCATCGGTGTGAACCCCGTGGGCGCGACCCTTCACCTGCACGGGTGGGCCGGTCGCATGAGCGCACAGTGGACGGTATGGAAATCCGACTTCGGCGGCGTCGGGGCCGCGCCCGGCGGCTGGTGATCGCCTCGGTCGCCGGGGCCGCCGTACTCGGCGGAGTGCTGGTGCTGCCCTGGGAGCGGGGTACCGCCCCCCGGCCCGCGCCGGGGCCGGCGGCGCGGGCCGGCGGGGCGATCGGCGCCGGGCTGCCGGCCGCTCTGCCCGGTCTGGCGGTGCTGATCGGCGAGCGGGAGGCGCACCTGCGGGCGCATCCGCTGGACGCGCGGGCCTGGGCGGTGCTCGGGGCCGCCCATGTCGAGCACGGCCGGCGGACGGCGGACCCCGCCCACTTCCCGAAGGCGGCGAAGGCGCTGCGGACCTCGCTGCGGCTGGGCTCGCGGCAGGACCCGGCGACGCTGGAGTGGCTCGCGGCGCTGGCGGTGGCGCGCCGGGACTTCCCCGCGGCGCGCACCTGGGGGGAGGCCGCGGCCCGGCGGGCGCCGAAGCGGTGGACGGCGCAGGCGGTGCTGGTCGAGGCGTACACCGGGCTCGGCGATCACAAGGGGGTGGGGCGGGCCCTGGACCGGCTGCTGGAGCTGCGGCCGGGGCCGGCCGGGTCGGCGCGGGCGGCGGCGGTGTACCGGGACCGGGGCTGGCGGGAGGACGCGGCGGCCCGGATCTCGGACGCCGCGGCGGCGGCCGGGGCGCCGGTGGAGCGGGCCGCGTATCTGGAGCAGGCCGGGCGGCTGGCGCTGGAGCGCGGGGACCGGGAGCCGGCGCTGCGGTTCTTCCGGGAGGCGCTGCGCGCCGATCCCGACCAGCGGGCCGCGCAGGCCGGTCAGGGGCGGGCGCTGGCGGCGCTGGGGCGGACCTCCGAGGCGCTGGCCGCGTACCGGGCGGCGCTGGCCAGGCAGCCGCGCCCGGAGTGGGCGCTGGAGCTGGGCGAGCTGTACGAGTCGCTGCGGCTCGGGCAGGGCGCGCGGGTCCAGTACGACCTGCTGCGGGAGCGGGTGCGCGGGGCGGCGGCGGCCGGGGTGGACGAGGAGCTGGTGCTCGGCCGGTTCGAGGCCGACCACGGGGACGCGCGGGCGGCGCTGCGGCGGCTGGACGCCGAGTGGCGGCGGCAGCCCGGCACGGCGGTGGCCGACGCCCTGGGCTGGGCGCTGCACCGGCTGGGCCGTGACGAGGAGGCGCTCGGGTACGCGGTGCGCGCGACCGACGGCGACCGCGGGGGCGGGGTGCGCAGCGCGTCGTACATCTACCACCGGGGCGCGATCGAGCGGGCGCTGGGGCGGTACGGGGCGGCGCGGCGGCATCTGGCGGAGGCGCTGCGGATCGACCCGTACTTCTCGCCGCTGCACGCGCCGAGGTGCGAGCGGGCGCTGGCGGCGCTGGGCGAGCCCTCGGTGGAGGACCCGCCCGCCCGCTGACAGCGGGCCCGCGGTGCGCCGGTCTCAGAGGTTGCCGCGCCGGTCCTGCTCGCGTTCGATCGCCTCGAACAGGGCCTTGAAGTTGCCCTTGCCGAAGCCCATGGAGCCGTGGCGTTCGATCAGTTCGAAGAAGACGGTCGGGCGGTCCTGGACCGGCTTGGTGAAGATCTGCAGCAGGTAGCCGTCCTCGTCCCGGTCGACCAGCACCTTCAGCTCGCGCAGGACGTCCACCGGCACCCGGGTCTCGCCCGCCCACTCGCCGAGGGTGTCGTAGTACGAGTCGGGCGTGTCCAGGAACCGCACGCCGGCCGCCTTCATGGTGCGGACGGTCGCCACGATGTCGCCGGTGTTCAGCGCGATGTGCTGGACGCCCGCGCCGCCGTAGAACTCCAGGTACTCGTCGATCTGGGACTTCTTCTTGGCGACGGCCGGCTCGTTGATCGGGAACTTGACCTTGAGGGTGCCGTCGGCGACCACCTTGGACATCAGCGCGCTGTACTCGGTGGCGATGTCGTCGCCCACGAACTCCTTCATGTTCGTGAAGCCCATGACCTCGTTGTAGAAGCCGACCCATTCGTTCATCCGGCCGAGTTCGACGTTGCCGACGCAGTGGTCGACGGCCTGGAAGGTGCGGTGGGCGGGGGGCGGCACGAGCGGGGCGGCGGTGGCGAAGCCGGGGAGGTAGGGGCCGTCGTAGCCGGTGCGCTCGACCAGGGTGTGGCGGGTCGTGCCGTAGGTGGCGATCGCGGCGAGGACGACCGTGCCGTGCTCGTCCTTCACCTCGTGCGGCTCGGCGAGCGAGCGGGCGCCGTGCGCGACGGCGTACGCGTGGGCGGCGCGCGCGTCGGGGACCTCGATGGCGAGGTCGACGACCCCGTCGCCGTGCTCGGCCACGTGGGCCGCGAGGAAGCGGCCCCAGTCGGTGGCCGGTTTGATCACCGAGGTGAACACGAAGCGGGCGGAGCCGTTCTCCAGGACGTAGCTCGCGGTCTCGCGGCTGCCGTTCTCCGGTCCGGAGTAGGCGACCAGCGTCATGCCGAAGGCGGTGGAGTAGTAGTGCGCCGCCTGCTTGGCGTTGCCCACGGCGAAGACGACCGCGTCCATTCCCTTGACCGGGAAGGGGTCTGCCTGCCGGGCGGTGTCGGGAGTGTGGTGTGTGGTCTGCGTCATAATCGCAGGGTCCCCCGACTCTGCAAGGTGCGCAATAGTTCGGCTTTTCGCTGGGCATGGTGACCAGTGGGAGGCCGGTCGGTACGGGCTATCTGTACAGGATGACCAGCCGGTTGGACGGAGGAGGCGGGCGGGCATGGGGATCGACCGGCTCGACGGGCGGATCATCGCCCTGCTGGCGCGGGAGCCGCGGCTCGGGGTGCTGGAGATGTCCCGGCGGCTGGGGGTGGCGCGCGGCACCGCGCAGGCGCGGCTGGACCGGCTTCAGTCGAACGGAGTCATCCGCGGTTTCGGCCCCCAGGTCGATCCGGCGGCGCTCGGCTACCCGGTCACGGCGTTCGCGACGCTGGAGATCCGCCAGGGCCAAGGGCCGGACGTGCGGGCGCACTTGGCGACCGTGCCGGAGGTCCTGGAACTGCACACCACCACCGGTGCCGGGGACATGCTCTGCCGCCTGGTGGCCCGCTCCAACGCCGATCTCCAGCGGGTGATCGACCGGGTTGTCGGTTTTGATGGCATCGTCCGGGCCGCCACGACGATCGTCATGGAGAACCCCGTCCCACTGCGGATCATCCCGCTGGTGGAGCAGGCGGCCGAGGACGGTCAGGTGAGCGAGTGACACGAGCAGGAGGCCCGGCGGCGACCGGTCCCCACCCGGAGGTGAGCGGCGGTGAACTTCTGGGAATTCCTGGGCAGCCGGCACCAGCAGCTCCTCACCGACGCCGGGCAGCACGCCAGCGCGGTCTTCCAGTGCATGGTGGTGGCGACCCTGCTCGGGGTGCTGACCGGCGTGGTCACCTACCGCAGCGAATGGGCCGGGAACCTGGCGACGCTGGCCACCTCCACCGTCCTGACCATCCCGTCGCTGGCCATGATCGGCCTGCTGATCCCGATCGTGGGGCTCGGCGTGCCGCCGACGGTGACCGCGCTGACCCTGTACGGGCTGCTGCCGATCGTGCGCAACGCGATCGTCGGGCTGCGCGGCGTCGATCCGGCGCTGGTGGACGCGGCCACGGGCATCGGCATGTCGCGGGTGGCCCGGCTGCTGCGGGTGGAGCTGCCGCTGGCCTGGCCGCCGATCCTGACCGGCATCCGGGTCTCCACCCAGATGCTGATGGGCATCGCGGCCATCGCCGCGTACGCCTCCGGTCCCGGTCTCGGTAACGAGATCTTCCGCGGGATCGCCTCGCTGGGCAGCAAGAACGCCCTGAACCAGGTGCTCGCGGGCACCCTCGGCATCATCGTCCTGGCGCTGCTGTTCGACGCCGCGTACGTCCTGCTCGGACGGCTGACCATTCCCAGGGGGATCCGTGCCTGAGACGACTGCGACGACTTCCGACGGCGGGACGGCTGCCGGGGCGAGCAGCCGCCGCGGGACCACCGGCGCCACCATCGAGCTGGAGAACCTCACCAAGCGGTATCCGGGCAGCGCGCAGCCGGCCGTCGACAACGTCTCCATGGAGATCGGGGCGGGCGAGACGGTCGTCTTCGTCGGCCCGTCCGGCTGCGGCAAGTCCACGACCCTGAAGATGATCAACCGGCTGATCGAGCCGTCCGGCGGCCGCATCCGGATCAACGGCGAGGACGTCACCGACATGGACCCGGTGAAACTGCGCCGCCAGGTCGGTTACGCCATCCAGTCCTCCGGCCTCTTCCCGCACCTGACGGTCGCGCAGAACATCGCGCTGGTGCCGCGGATGGTCGGCTGGTCCAAGGCGCGGATCCGCGCCCGGGTGGAGGAGATGCTCGACCTGGTCGGTCTCGATCCGGGCGAGTTCCACGGCCGCTATCCCCGCGGGCTCTCCGGCGGCCAGCAGCAGCGGGTGGGGGTGGCGCGGGCGCTGGCCGCCGATCCGCCGGTGCTGCTGATGGACGAGCCGTTCGGCGCGGTGGACCCGATCACCCGGGACCACCTCCAGGACGAGCTGATCCGGCTCCAGCACGAGCTGCACAAGACGATCGTCTTCGTCACCCACGACTTCGACGAGGCGATCAAGGTCGGCGACCGGATCGCGGTGCTGCGCGAGCAGTCCCACATCGCGCAGTTCGACACCCCGGAGGCCATCCTCACCAACCCCGCGGACGACTTCGTCTCGGGGTTCGTGGGCGCCGGGGCGGCCCTGAAGCGGCTCAACCTCACCCGGGTACGGGACGTGGAGATCACCGACTATCCGACGGTCACCATCGACGACCCGCTCCAGGACATCTTCGACCGGCTGCGTTCGGCGGGCGGCAACGAGATCCTGCTCCTGGACAAGCGGGGACGGCCGTACAAGTGGCTGCGGCGCGGCGATCTGATGCGGGCCAAGGGCTCGCTGGCGCGGGCGGGGGCGCTGGTCCACGACACCGTGACGCGGGACGCGACGCTGCGGGACGCGCTGGAGGCGGTACTGACCGACAACGCGGGGCGGGTCGCGGTCACCGGACGGCGCGGCGAGTACACGGGCGTGGTCGACATGGAGACGCTGATGAACTCCGTGCACGAACTGCTGGAGGCCGACCGGCTGGACGCGCTGGAGCACCAGCACGACCTGGCGGAGACCCGGTCCGGGCGGACCCACACGGAGCAGGAGGGGTTCACGGGCACCGGGGGGGCGAACGCGTGATGGCCCCCTCTTCGCGGTCTCCCCGCCCGGCGTCGGCCGCACCGGCCGGGGACGAGGACGGCCTCGGCGGCGGCGAGAGCGGGAGCGCGGGCGCGGGCGCCGGCGCGGGCCCGCCGCGGACGCCGTCGCCGGCCGCGACGAAACGGCGGGTGAGCTGGCAGAAGCTGACCTTCCTGCCGGCCGTCCTGGTCGTCGTCCTGCTGGCGACCTGGCTGTGGTTCCGGCAGGCGGAGCTGGACGCGCTGAGCGAGAACGCGCTGGCGGGCGGCCAGGTCACCAAGGCGCTGTGGCAGCACGTCCAGTTGACCGTGATCTCCACGTTCTTCGTGCTGATCATCGCGATCCCGCTGGGCGTCCTGCTCACCCGGCGGATGTTCCGCAGGGCCACCCCGGTGGCGATGGCCTTCGCCAACATGGGCCAGGCGACCCCGGCCATCGGTCTGCTGGCGCTGCTGGTGATCTGGCTCGGCATCGGCCGCCGGTCCGCGCTGATCGGCATCATCGTCTACGCCGTCCTGCCGGTGCTGTCGAACACCATCGCGGGCCTGAAGGCGAACGACCCGACGCTGCTGGAGTCGGCCCGCGGCATCGGCATGTCCCCGTTCGGCGTGCTCACCCGCGTCGAACTGCCGCTCGCCGTCCCGCTGATCCTGGCCGGCGTGCGCACCGCTCTCGTCCTCAACGTGGGTACGGCGACGCTGGCGACCTTCGGCGGGGGCGGCGGCCTGGGCGTACTGATCACCACGGGCATCACCAGCCAGCGGATGCCGGTGCTGATCCTCGGCTCGATCCTCACCGTCGCCCTGGCCCTGCTGGTGGACTGGCTGGCCTCGCTGGCCGAACTGCTGCTGCGGCCCCGGGGCCTGGAGGTGGCGACATGAGGCGGCCCGCCGCCTCGCTGGCGGCCGGGCTGCTGGTCGCGGTCACCGGCTGCGGTCTGACCAGCGGCTCCCCCATGGCCGACGACGTCGGGCCGGGCACGATCGGCCGGGGCGAACCGCTGGCGGGCGCCGACCTCACGGTGGTGTCCAAGGAGTTCACCGAGCAGCTCGTCCTCGGGGCGATCATGGGCATCGCCTTCGAGGCGGCCGGCGCCGAGGTACTGGACCGCACCGGCATCCAGGGCTCGGTGGGCACCCGCGCGGCCGTCGAGAACGGCGACGCCGACGCCACCTACGAGTACACCGGCACCGCCTGGATCACCTACCTGGGCAACAGCAAGCCCGTGCCCGACCCGCGCCGGCAGTGGCAGGCGGTGAGGGACGCCGACGCGAAGGAGGGCCTGACCTGGCTGTCGCCGGCGCCGATGAACAACACGTACGCGCTGGCGATGAACCAGGCCAACTACCGGAAGTACCGGACGAGGACGATGTCGCAGGTGGCGGAGTTGTCCAAGGCCGACCCTCCGGCGGTGACGCTCTGTGTGGAGGGCGAGTTCGCCAACCGCGCCGACGGGCTGCCGGGGCTGGAACGGACGTACGGCATGGACCTCCCGGCGCGCAACGTCACGCAGATGGACACCGGGATCATCTACACCCAGACGCAGAAGGGCGCCTGCACCTACGGCGAGGTCTTCACCACCGACGGGCGGATCAAGTCCATGAACCTGGAAGTGATGGCGGACGACCGGAAGTTCTTCCCGAACTACAACGCGGCCCCCATGGTCCGGACCGCCACCATGAAGAAGTGGCCGGCCATCGCCGAGGTCCTCGACCCGGTCAGCAAGGCGCTGACCAACTCCGTGGCCCAGGACCTCAACGCGAGGGTCGACGTCGACGGGGAGGACCCGCACCAGGTGGCGCTGGACTGGATGAAGGAGAAAGGCTTCGTGACGGAGGGCTGAGGGGCGCCGCGGGCTGAGGGGCGCGGGCCGCGGACCGACAAGCGGTGACGGCTGTCTTCCTCAGCAGCTCGGGACCTTGCCGCCGCTCTCCAGCGCGCGCAGCGCGGAGACCGCGCCCTTCAGGGTGGTGACCGGGATCAGCCGGAGACCGGCGGGCAGCTCGGACCGCGCGTCGGAGCACTCCGCCTTCGGCACCAGGAAGACGGTGGCGCCGTCGCGCCTGGCCGCCCGCGTCTTCAGGGGTACGCCGCCGACCGCCCCGACCTCGCCGTCGGGCGTGATGGTGCCGGTGCCGGCGATCGTCCGGCCGCCGGTGAGGTCGCCGTACTCCAGCTTGTCGATGATGCCGAGGGAGAAGAGCAGCCCGGCGCTCGGGCCGCCGACCTCGGCGAGTTTCAGCGTGACGTCGACGTCGGCGGCGTCGAGGTCCAGATGGTTCAGGGCGGCGGTGGTCGCCGCGTTCTGGGACTCCTTCATCTGCTGCTCGTTGTAACTCTCGATCTCCTTGACGTCGTCGCCGCTCGGGTAGACCGCGTCGCGCGGCATGACCGCCTTGTCGGTGGCGAACCAACTGTCGATCACCTTGCCGAGCGAGACGCGCGTGTCCGGGCCGGTCGCCTCGATCGTCGTCATCCGGAGCTGCCCGGTGGTCTTCCGGGTCGGCGCGCCCGAGACCGTGATCACCGGGTCGCCGCGGTTCTCGCCGAGCACGTTCGCCGTCATCCCGGGCTGGGCCACGGAGAACGGCAGTGGCGCGAAGGCCGCCGTGGCGAGCAGCGCCACGGCGGGCAGGGCGCAGACGGCCAGGGCCTGGGGGCGTGTGAGGCGAGAGAGCACGGAGTCAATCTAACGCGGGGGTGTGCGCGGCCCGACCGCGCGTGGGCCGGCCGCCGGCCGCGGCTCGTCACCGCAGTGCCTCGGCCACCTCCCGGGCCGCGTCCATCACGCGCGGGCCCACCCGCTCCGGCACCACGTCGGAGAGCATCACCACCCCGACGCTGCCCTCGACGCCGGACACCCCGACCAGCGGCGCGGCGGCCCCGCTGGCCCCCGCCTCCAGTTCGCCCCGGGTGAGGGTGTACCCGGGGTCGGGGGCGCTCTGCCGCCGGGCGGAGAGGATCGCCTTGCCCGCGGCGCCCCGCTCCAGCGGATGCCGGAACCCGGCCCGGTAGGCCACGTGGTAGTCGGTCCAGGTCGGTTCGACGACGGCGACGGCGAGTGCTTCGGCGCCGTCCACCAGCGTCAGGTGGGCGGTCGCCCCGATGTCCTCGGCCAGCGCCCGCAGCGCCGGCATCGCCGCCTCCCGTACCAGCGGGTGCACCTGGCGGCCCAGGCCCAGAACCCCGAGGCCGACCCGGGCGCGGCCGCCCAGGTCACGCCGGACGAGTGCGTGCTGCTCCAGCGTGGCGAGCAACCGGTACACAACGGTCCGGTTGACGCTCAGGCGGTGGGACAGCTCGGTGACGGTCAGCCCGTGGTCGGTGTCGGCCAGCAGCTTGAGGACGCGCAGTCCCCTGTCGAGCGTCTGGGAGGTCTCCGCGGTCACGACGCCCACTCCTTAAGTGGTGAGGTCGGCGGCCCCCTCGCGGCGAATGCGTCACCGAGTCCCGTCGGTCACGCGCGTCAGAGGCCGCCGTTCGGCCGGCGGCCCGGTGGCGTCCGGGCACGAGTCGCTTCACGGCTGCGCTCCGCGGCGGCGCTGCCACGGGGCGTGTGCGTAGCCGGACAGTAGCGAGCCGGTCCCGCTCAGCGGAAGGTTCCGTCCAGAATCCGGGCAGCCACCGGCAAGAACTACCGATGTTTGTCCGGATACGTACCGCACTTGTCGCATGGCCGGGCCGTGGCGTCACTTCATGCGGGTCGCCCACTCCTGGACCTTGGCGATGCGCTGGCGCAGTTGCCCGGCGGTGGCCTCGGCGCTCGGCGGGCCGCCGCAGACGCGGCGCAGCTCGGTGTGGATCACGCCGTGCGGCTTGCCGCTCTGGTGGACGTAGGCGCCGACCATGGTGTTGAGCTGTTTACGCAGCTCCATCATCTCCTTGTGGGAGACGACCGGCCGGCGCTCGGCGGGCAGTTCGAGCAGGTCGGCCTCGTCGTCCGGCTTCTTGCGGCTGTGCGCGATCTGCCGGGCCTGCCGCTTCTGCAGCAGCATCTGCACCTGGTCGGGCTCCAGCAGTCCCGGGATGCCGAGGTAGTCCTGCTCCTCCTCGCTGCCCGGGTGGGCCTGCATGCCGAACTCGGCGCCGTTGTACATCACCCGGTCGAAGACGGCCTCGGACTGCAGCGCCTCGAAGGAGAACTGCTCCTGCTCGCCGGTGTCCTCGTCCTGCTCCCGGTTGGCCTCGTCCATCTCCCGCTCGGACTCGGCGTACGGGTCCTCCTCGCCCTCCTTCTTGGGCCGGTCGAGGACGTGGTCGCGCTCGCGCTCCATCTCGTGGGCGAAGGTGAGCAGGTCGGGCACGGTCGGCAGGAAGACGGAGGCCGTCTCGCCGCGCCGCCTGGACCGTACGAAACGGCCGACGGCCTGGGCGAAGAACAGCGGCGTGGAGATGGTCGTGGCGTACACCCCGACCGCCAGCCGGGGCACGTCGACGCCCTCGGACACCATGCGGACGGCGACCATCCACCGGTCGGTGCTCGCGCTGAAGCTGTCGATGTTCCTGGAGGCGCCGGTGTCGTCGGAGAGGACGACGGTCGCCTTGTCGCCGGTGATCTCGCGGATCAGCTTGGCGTAGGCGCGGGCGGAGTCCTGGTCGGCGGCGATGACGAGGGCACCGGCGTCCGGGATGGCCTTCCTGACCTCGGTGAGCCGCTGGTCGGCGGCGCGCAGCACGGACGGCATCCACTCGCCGCGCGGGTCGAGGGCGGTGCGCCACGCCTGGCTGACCGCGTCCTTGGTCATCGGCTCGCCGAGCCGCGCCTCGATCTCGTCGCCGGCCTTGGTGCGCCAGCGCATGTTGCCGCTGTAGCTCATGAAGATGACGGGGCGCACGACGCCGTCGGCGAGGGCCGAACCGTATCCGTAGGTGTAGTCGGCGGCGGAGCGCCGGATGCCGTCGTTGCCCTCCTCGTACACGACGAACGGGATGGGGTTGGTGTCGGACCGGAACGGCGTACCGGTCAGCGCCAGCCGCCGGGTGGCCGGCTCGAACGCCTCCAGGCACGCCTCGCCCCAGGACTTGGAGTCACCGGCGTGGTGGATCTCGTCGAGGATGACGAGCGTCTTGCGCTGCTCGACGCGGTTGCGGTGCAGCATGGGACGGACACCGACGCCGGCGTACGTCACGGCGACGCCCTGGTAGTCCTTGCCGAGCGGTCCGGCGCTGTACTCGGGATCGAGCTTGATCCCGACGCGGATCGCCGCCTCGGCCCACTGCTTCTTCAGGTGCTCGGTCGGCGCGACGACGGTCACCTGCTGCACCACGTGGTGGTGGAGCAGCCAGGAGGCGAGCGTCAGCGCGAAGGTCGTCTTGCCGGCGCCGGGTGTGGCGACCGCCAGGAAGTCGCGGGGCTGCTCCTGGATGTACTTCTCCATCGCCCCCTCCTGCCAGGCCCGCAGCTTGCCGGCCGTGCCCCAGGGGGCGCGTCCGGGAAAGGCCGGCGACAGGTGGTGCGAGGCGCTGGAAGCGGCGGTGGTAGTCACGGTCTCCGAAGGGGGGGTTGGACGGCTCGGCCACGTATGACAACCGGGCCACCCTACCGGCGGCGCGGAGCTGCCGACGCCTGCGGTGGTCCGTCCCACCGGCCGGTGGGACGGACGTCACAGCCGCCTCGTGCCGCTCAGCGCTCCCGCACCCGGGTCGTCACCCACGCCCCCGCCAGGGCCACCGCCGCCATCGGCAGGAAGACCGCGGTGAAGGCGGCCGGGTGGGAACCGGTGGCGGTGGTCGCGGTGTGGCTGACCGTGCCGCCGCCGAGGGCGGCGAAGGCGGCGCCGCCGGCGGCCAGCAGCAGGACGTTGGAGAGGCCGTCGGAGATCTGGAGGGCGGCGGAGTTGGCGCCGGCCTCGGCGGGGGCGGAGAGCTTGAGCAGGAGCACGCTGGTGGAGGAGATCACCAGGCCCATGCCGAAGCAGCCGAAGGCCCAGGCGACGGCCACCGTCCAGGCGGGTACGGCGTCGATCAGGACGCTCGGCGCGGTGGCGACGGCCGCGGCGACCAGGAGCATGCCGAGGGTCATCAGGCGTTCCCGGTACGGTTCGGTCCCCGGCCGGGACTGCACCCACGAGGCCAGCGCCCAGGTCACCCCGCCCGCGGCGAGCGAGAGGCCGGCCAGGGTCGGGCTGAGCCCGCGCTGGGTGACGAGCATCAGCGGGACGAAGGACTCGGCGGCGATGAAGGAGCCCGCGGCGACCCCGCGCAGCAGGACGACGGCGGGCAGGCCGCGGGCGGCCCGCCAGGTGCCCGGCGGGAGGAGTCCGAGGACGGCCGGGACGAGCAGCGCGGTACCGGCCGCGCCGGGCAGGAGTGAGATCCAGCGCAGGTCCTGGGCGGCGTACTGGAGGAGTCCCGCGCCCAGCGAGATGCCGAGGGCGAGCCGCAGGCGGCGGCGTTCGAAGGCGGCCGGGACGGCGGCCTTCCCGCTCACCGGTCCCGCCGCGCGGGTGCGTATGTGAGGCAGCGCGAGCGCCAGCGGGAAGACCACCAGCACCGGGATGCCGAGGAACACCCACCTCCACCCGAGGTGCTCGGTGACCGCGCCCGAGGCGAGCGGGCCGACGACGGACGGCACCACCCAACCGGCGGCGAACGCGGCCATGATCGCCGGGCGGAGCCGCTCGGGGTAGGCGCGGCCGACGACGACGTACAGGGCGACGATCACCAGCCCGCCGCCGAACCCCTGGACGGCCCGCCCGAGGATGAACAGCCACATCGCGCCGGCCGTGCCCGCCAGCACGAGCCCCGCCGCGAAGCTCGCCATCCCCCAGGCCAGCGGCGCCAGCGGGCCCCGCCGGTCCGACCACTGCCCGGAGAGCACCATCGCGAACAGGCTGGTGGTGAAGTACCCGGAGAACGCGAACGCGTACAGCGCCACCCCGTGCAGCTCCCGAGCCGCGACCGGCATCGCCGTATTCACGGCGGTCGCCTCGAAGGCGATCAGCACGATGACGGAGACGATGCCGACACTCAGCGCGCGGTAGGCCCGGCTCAGCACGGTGTCGCTCGCGCTCGGGGGCACGGGGGCGGCGGAACCGGTGGCGCCGCCGATGCCGGTGCCGGTGCCGGTGCCGACGTCGGTGCCGACGTCGGTGCCGGTGTCGGTGTCGGTGTCGCGTGGATGGGGGCGGTCGGGGCGGTCGGGGACGGTCATGACCGTCAGCGTAAGGGCTGTAACCCGCTTTGACCCCTGTCGGAAGACGGGGCGCGGAGGCGCCCTTGGTCGTACGCCCCTCGGACGCCCCTCGGCTCCCGCGGGCAGCGCTTCATGAACGCCGTATGGCAGTCGCGTTGCACCCCCGCCGGGCCTCTTGAGCCCCTCGTGGCCCCGCCGTACGGTCGAGTCAGCCAGGTCGGAAGGACATGACACGGCCGTGTGCCCGAGTGGTTGAGGGACTCGCCTGCAAAGCGAGTTACGCGGGTTCGATTCCCGCCACGGCCTCTGTTGCACTGAACAGGCGGAACGAGAGGGCGGTACCCCGCAGGGGGTGCCGCCCTCTCGGCCGTCAGCCGGGAATGCGGGACAGAACCGCCTCCAAGCCGAAGGCGAAGCGCTCGTCGAAGTTCTGCCGGAGATGGGGCAGGACGCGGCGCAGCGCCGGGTGTGCGCCGGGTTCGACGGCTCGGGCGAGCCTCGCGTCGTCCTCCTCACCCTCGGCCTGCTCCTCCTGGGTCAGGCCGAGGGTGAAGTAGTTGACCGTCCAGGCCGTCCACGCCGCCTGCCGCTCATCGGCCCCGGCCTCCAGGAACGCGCCGACGAGACGGTCGGCGAAGCGCAGCGTGTGCGGTTCGGCCGGGTAGGTGCCGGTGACCAGGGCGGCGCCGTCGCGGTGGACGAGCAACGTGCGCCGGTAGCGGGCGGCGAGTTCGCGGGCGCGATCCAGGGGGGCGCCGGGCAGGTCGTCGTAGCGGATGCCGGCGAGGACGGCGTCGGCCATCAGTTCCACCATCCGGGCCTTGGTCTTCACGTGCCACAGCACGGTGTTCATCCGCACGCCGAGGCGGTCGGCGACCGCCCGGGTGGAGAGGCCGCCCAGTCCGCGCTCGTCCAGGACGTGGAGGGCGGCGTCGATCACGGCGGTGCGGGTGAGCTGGCCCGCGCCCAGGTCGCCCTGATGACCGCCTTCACCCCCGAGGGCCTCGACCTGCGCGGCCTGCTCGCCCGGCTGATCAGCACCCTGCCCGACCTCAACGACCGCCTGGCCGCCCAGGTCAGCTCCCTCGCCGTCACCTACCCGCCCACCACCCCCGGCGGCCACCCGCTGACCGGCACCCGCGCCCCCGACCTCACCCTCGGCGACACCGGCCTGTTCGCGCTGCTGCGCGTCGACCGCCACCTCCTGCTGGACCTCACCGGCAGCCTCACCGCGGCCCTCGCCACCACGCACCGGAAGTGAGCCGCCGGGTGACCGCCCAGCGCACCGACCCGTCCGACCCGTCCAACCCGTCCGGCCTGCCCGCCGCACCCGGCTTCATCAGCCGAAGCCGACTTCATCAGCCGGGTCGATCACGCTCCGACCCGCTTGGAAGTACCCGCAAGCGAGTTACGCGGGTTCGATTCCCGCCGCGGCCTCCAGCAGTGTGGTGCGGCGCAGGGCCCAGAGGGTGAGGGCCAGGGCGGAGACGTCCGCGGTCAGGGGGTGGAGGGTGGTCCCCGGTGCTGTCCAGGTGAGGATCTCGCCGGTGGTGCCGTCGGCGAGCACGTGGATGTCGTCGAAGAGGGCGCCCAGGCGGATCAGGTGGTCGGCGCGGGCCGGGAGCGGGTGGGCGGGGGCGTACTCGGTCAGGGTGGGCAGGGCCAGCTCGTCCGCGTCGAGGCGGAACGGGCGGGCGTCCGCGGGCAGGCCGGTCTCGCGCAGGAAGCGGCGGGTGGGCTCGTGGGTGAGGGTGGCCGGGTAGTCCAGCTCCTCGAAGCGCGTCACGCCGTGTCGGCCGAACTCGCGGTCCAGGAAGCGGGTCGGCAGGGCGGGGCCGGGGCCCGTGGCGCCCGCCCGCAGCAGCAGGCAGCCGATCAGCGCGGGCGTCCGCCACAGCGGCGGCGTCTCACAGGTCCCGGGCGACCGCCTGGCGGCGCCGCGGGTCCATGACGGGTCCTCCACCTCCGCCGACGTGGCGAGGCGGACCAGCGTCAGCAGCGACGGCACCGCCCGTGCGGTGGCCGTCGTCCCAGCCGTGACTGTGTGCATCGTCTCCCCCGAGAAGGTGTGCGGGCCCGTGCGGGGCGGTCGCCGTCCCCACTGCTTCGCACACTACGCGGCACCACTGACAACGCTCCCGCGCCCGGCACCCGTTCGACCGACAGGACGCGTACGGCGCCCCGCGCGTTGCCTCCCGCGCGCGGCAGCTTCAGCGGTTGCCTCAGCGGATGCCTCAGGACGTCTCAAGCGGATGCCTCAGGCGGATGCCTCAAGCGGATGCCTCAGTCGCCGGTGACCACCGCGGCCTGCGGGCGGATCGGGAGGCGGTTCACGGAGCGTCCGGTGGCGGCGCGTACGGCCGAGGCGACGGCCGCCGGGGAGGCGACCACCGGTGCCGCGCTGACCGCCTTCGCGCCGAAGGGGGCCACCACGTCCCGCTCCTCGACCAGTTTCACGATGCGGATGTCGGGGGTGTCCAGGGCCGTCGGCAGGGCGTAGCCGGTCAGGTCGGGGTGGCGGACCAGGCCGCGCGGCGCCCGGAGGTTCTCGGTGAGCGCGATGCCCACGCCCTGGGTGACGCCCGCCTCGATCCGGGCGGCGAGCTGGGCGGGGTTGAGCACCCGGCCGACGTCCTGGGCGACGGCCAGCTCGACGACCCGTACGGAACCCAGTTCGACGTCGACGTCCACCACCGCGCGGATCGCGCAGAAGGCCATGCCGACGAAGGCGTCGCCCTGCCCGGTCTCGTTCAGCGGTTCGGTCGGGTGCGGGCGGCACTGGGCGGTGGCCCACAGCTCCTTGCCCTCCAGCGCCTCGGCGACCGTCGTCGACAGCACGCCGTCGTACGAGGTGATCTTCCCGTCGGCGATCTGGAGGAGTTCGGTGGACATGCCGAACTGGTGTGCCAGCGGCTGGAGGAGCTGGGTGCGGACCATCTTGGCGGCCCGTTCCACCGCGCCGCCGGAGACCCAGGTGTGGCGGCCCCGGCAGCCCGCGCCGGCCGGCGGCTGGTCGGTGTCGACCGGCGCCACGTGCACCTCGTCGACGCCGAGGGTCTCCTGCACGATCTGCCGGGCGAGGGTGGTGAAGCCCTGGCCGCTCTCCACCGCCGCGCAGAGCACCGTCGCCACGCCGTCCTGGACCTTCACGGTGGCCGTGGAGACCTCGTCGGCGCCCTCCGCGCCGAGCATGTGCACCATGCCGACGCCGTAGCCCACGCCCCGGCGCACCGCGCCCGGTTCGCCCGCGCCCTCGGGGCCGCCGGGCAGCAGCCACTCGTCCTCGGGGGTGTCCTTGGGCAGCGCGGGGAGCGGGAAGCCGCGTACGGCCTGAAGCAGTTCGGCGACCGGGGCGGGGCAGGTGACCGTCTGGCCGGTCGGCAGGACGTCCCCGGTGGCGAGCACGTTGCGCAGCCGCACCTCGGCCGGGTCGAGCCCGAGCTTCTTGGCGATCTTGTCCATCTGCGCCTCGTACGCGGCGCACACCTGCATCGCGCCCTCGCCGCGCACATGGCCACTGGGCGGGTTGTTGGTCCGTACCGCCCAGCCCTCGATGAAGGCGTTCGGGACGACGTACGGGCCGCAGGCGAAGGCGACCGCGGCGGCCAGCGCCTCGGCGGAGGTGTCGGCGTAGGCGCCCGCGTCGAGCAGGATCTGCGCCTCGACCTTCACCAGGCGGCCCTCGGCGTCCGCGTGGTGGCGGTAGCGCAGGAGGGTGGGGTGGCGGTGGACGTGGCCGAGGAAGGACTCCTCACGCGTGGCGGTCAGTTTGACCGGGCAGCCCGTCTTCAGCGCGAGCAGGCCGAGCGGGAGCTGGAAGCCCTGGTCCTCGCGGTCGGCGGTGGCGCCGGGCACACCGGTGACGACGATCCGCACCTGTTCGGGTGACAGGCCGAACGCGGCGGCGGCCGTGTCGCGGTCGTTGTGCGGGTCGGTGGAGGCCAGGTACAGCTCGACGCCGCCGTCGGGGCGCGGCACCGCGAGACCGGCCTCGGCGCCGATCGGGGCCGGGTCCTGGCGCCCGATGCGGTACAGGCCCTCGGCGACGATCTCGCCCTCCGCCTCGGGGTCGCCGTGGCGCAGCGGGATGTGCCGGATCAGGTTGCCGTCGGGGTGCAGCGGCTCGGCCTCGAACGCCTGCTCGGGGTCGGTCACCGGGTCGAGCACCTCGTACTCGACGAGGACGGCGGCGGCGGCCATCCGCGCGGTGTCCGGATGGTCGGCGGCGACCGCGGCGATCGGCTCGCCGTGGTGGCGTACCACCTCGGAGGCGAAGACCGGGCGGTCGGCCCTGCCGCGGCCGTGCAGCGGAGTGCCGGGCACGTCCTCGTGGGTGACGACCGCCCGGACGCCGGGCATCTCACGCGCGTGGGTGGTGTCGATGGAGACGATCCGCGCGTGCGGATGCGGGGAGCGCAGCACGGCCGCCCAGAGCAGGCCCTCGGCCCACAGGTCGGCGGCGTACGGGAAGGTGCCCTCGGTCTTGGCGCGGGCGTCGGCCGGCGGCAGGGAGGCGCCGATGCCGTGCGGGACCGGCTCGGGGGCGGGGGCCGCCTCCGTGATGTCCGCGGCCTGAGCGGTGGCTGCCTCGTTGCTCACGCCTGGCCTCCGTCCTGGCCGTGGGGTTCGTCATGGGACTGGTCGGGGTGCTGCCGGGCCTGGGGGTGCGCTCCGGGCGGGCCCTGGGACTCGAAGGCCGACAGGTTGACGCCGCCGGCGCCGGGGCCCGCCTGGTGCGGGATGCGGGGTTCGCCGGTGTCCGGGTCGGGCGCGGAGTCGGCCGCGGCGTGCGCCGCGCGTTCGGCGACGACGTCCTCGACCGCGCGCAGGACGCCCCGGTAGCCGGAGCAGCGGCAGAGGTTGCCGCAGAGCGCCTGGCGGGCCTCCAGCTCGGTCGGTGCCGGGTTGCCCTCCAGCAGGTCGTGCACGGTCATCGCCATGCCGGGCACGCAGAACCCGCACTGCACCGCGCCGCAACGGGCCAGTGCCCGCTGCACGTCGGAGGGCTGTCCGTCGGCGGCCAGGCCCTCGACGGTGCGGACCTCGCTGCCGGCCGCGGTCACGGCCGGGACCAGGCAGGAGGCGACGAGCCGTCCGTCGACCTGGACGTTGCAGGCACCGCACTCGCCCTGCGAGCAGCCGTCCTTGGCACCGGCGAGCCCGAGCCGCTCGCGCAGCACGTAGAGCAGCGACTCGCCGATCCAGGCGTCGGTGACGGGGCGATCGGTGCCGTTGACGCGCAGCACGAAGGAGGCGAGGGGGTGGTCCTCGTGGCCGGGGACCGGGGGGCCGGGCTCGTCGGCGGCGTCCGGGGCCACGTCGGGCGCGGCGACCGCGTCGGGTACGGCGACTGCGTCCGCGTTCGCGCCTGCGTCTGCGTCTGGTACGGCGTCCGCGTCTGGTACGGCGTCCGCGTCTGGTACGGCGTCCGCGTCGGGCGCGGCGGTCGCTTCGGGCGCGGGAGATTCGTCGGGCGCGGCGCCCTCGGGGGCGGGTGCGGTGGCCTCCGGGGCGGGTGCGGTGCCCTCCGGTGACGGGGTGTCGTCCGCCGGGTCGGCGTCGGGGCCCTCGGGAGCGGGGGTGTCCGCCTCGGCGCCCTCGCCGACGGGGTCCGGGTGCTCCTCCTCCGGTGCGCCGTTCGCACGCGCGGCGGCACGGGGAGCGGCCTCGGTGTCAGGAGGGGTCACGGAGTCGGCGGCGGGCGGGGCGGCCGCGTCGGGGTCGGGGTCGGCGGCCCGGTCGGCGGCGCCCGGGAGTTCCGGGGCGGGCTCCTGCTCCGGTGCGAGGGGCTGCTCGGGGGCGAGCTGCTGCCCGTGTCCTAGGGACTCGCCGGGGGCGGGCTCCCGCTCGGTCACGTAGGCCGGTTCGGCGTCGGGCTCCTGACCGTCCGCGATGCGGCGCCGCTCGGCGTCGGACTCCTGCCCGTGCCCGAAGTCCTGGCCCCGCGAAGAGTCCTGGTCCCTTGAGAACTCCTGTTCCCGCGCGAACCCGTCCTCCCCCGCGGGCCGGTAGTCCGGCGCGGTCCCCGGCCCGAACGAGAACCCGTCCCTCGGCGGCGCCTCGTGCCTCTGGGCGTCCTGCGGGCCGGTCCCGGGGCCCGGGAAGCGGGCGGGCCCGTCCGAGGGCTCAGCGGGGCGCTCAGCGGCCTCCGTGTACCCGTGGGCCTCGGTGTACCCCGGAGCCGCCGTGTACCCGGGTGCCTCGAAGTCCCCGGGCGCCTCGAAGCCCCTGGGTGTCTCGAAGTTCCGGGGCTCGTCGAAGTCGCCGGCCGCCTCGAAGTTCCCGGGCTGCTCCGGGGGGCGCCGGGTGTCCGGGTCGCCCGGCCGGGCGTACTCCGGCGCGGGCTGCCGGTCGGTCCACGAACGGCCGGTCGGCTGGGCCGCCCAGGGAGCGGGTGCGCCGCCCGGGAGCGTGGCCGGCGGGGTGCCGCCCCACTGCTCGGCCAGGGAGGTCTGCGTGTACTCGCCGGACTCGTCCGGGAGGTCGCCCCCGGCGACGGGGATGGACCACTGCCCGGTCACGTCGTGGCCGGGCGCGGGCGCCCCCTCCTGCTGCTGTTGCTGATGCTGGTGCTGCGCGGCCGCGCTGAAGTCCCAGTGCCCCGTGGCCGACGGCTGGTAGGTGAACCGGTCCTGCCCGTACTGCCCGGCGTCGGGGTGCCCGGTGCCGTACGGGTCCTGCTGCCGCGGCACACCGTAGGGGTGGCTGTCGTCGTAGGGCCGGCCGGCGTCCGGGTGCTGCCACTGGGCGCCGTCGACAGGCGCGGACGGCATCGCCGCCCAGCCCCCGGCGGCCGCCGGGTCGGTGCCCTCGGCCGGGGTGACCGTGAGCGGCGGGGGCACATAGCCGTGGCCGGGCGCGGCGAGCGGCGTGTCGGCGGCGTTCAGCAGCGCGTCGAGCCCGCCCTCGGGGAGTTGCACGAAGGCGGTGGCGCCGTCGTCGTAGTCGCCCTGGGGCAGCGGGTCCCAGCGTCCGCCGCCGCCCTGGGGCGTGCCTTCTCCGTGCTGGTCGTCGGTCACGACAGGGCCCTCCCCAGTGCTCGTCGGGACAGCGCGGCGACGGTGCGCCGCAGGTGGAGTACCGCGGGCGGAAGCTGCGGTACGGATCCGTCCTCGGCCGGGGCGGGGTCCGGGATGCAGGCGGCGGCGACGTACTCGCCGAAGGCGGCCAGCGCCTCGGGGACGATCGCCCGGTTGTTGTCCCAGTCGATGAGCCCCGCCACCCAGTGCTCCGCCTCCAGCGGACGCAGCGGCATGGGCGCGATGGCGCCGACCGCGCACCGCACCCCGCGCCGGGCCGGGTCGAGGACCAGGGCGACGGAGGCGACCGCGCGGCCGGGTCCGGTCCGGCCGGTGGCCTTGAGGAAGACCTGCGGGGCGTGCAGCAGCGGCACCCGGACGAAGCCGATGAGTTCGCCCGCGCGGAGCATCTCCACGCCGGCCAGCAGGTGCGAGACCGGGATCTCCCGGCGGGCCCCGTCCTGGCCGGCGATGACCAGCGTCGCCTCCAGGGCGGCCAGCACCGGCAGCGCGTCCCCGGTGGGGGCGGCCGAGGCGACGTTGCCGCCCAGGGTGCCCGCGTTGCGGATCTGCGGCGGACCGGCCGCACGCGCGGCGGCGGCGAGCGCCGGGATGAGGGCGGCGAAGTCGGGGCGGCCCATGCGGGCGTGGGTGAGACCGGCGCCGAGCAGCGCGTGGCCGTCCTGGTACTGCCAGCCGCGGATCTCGCTGATCCGCCCGAGGCCCACCAGGGCGGCGGGCCTGAGCTGCCCGGAGTTGACGGCGGCCATGAGGTCGGTGCCGCCCGCCACGGGAACGGCCGCGGGCAGCGCGACGAGCGCCGCCACGGCCTCGTCCAATGTCGTGGGCAGCGTGACGGCCTGCGCCGCCCGCGGTGCGTGCGTGCTCAAACCCGCTGCCCCTTCCCGCTGTCCCACTGGTCCCGCCCGTGTCGCCGTACGGTACGTGCTGACAGGGCGGACGTGGCAACTCTGGCACATCTTCGCAGGGCACGAACGCGGGGGTCCGCTAGGAGGCATTCGCCCACCTCGTCGGGGAGATGGGCGTTTAAGCGGCTCGTTGTCCGACTTGCCTACTTGTTCGGCGGCGGGCCGTCGAGCGGGCGGCCGAGGACTCCGGGGCGTCGCTGCCAGGGCCGGGGCCCGGTGGGCGGCCGGTAGGAGACCCCCAGGGCGTCAAGTCGCCGGTAATGCCCGGTCATCCGGTGTTCGAAGGCGGCGAAGTCACGGGCCGCGGGGGCGGGCAGCGGGCTCCAGGCGACCTCGGCGAAGGCGGCGAGCCGGGGGAAGGTCTGGTAGTCCACCCGCTGCGGGCTCTCCATCACCTCGGTCCAGACGTTGGCCTGGGTGCCGAGGACGTGCGCGCGTTCCTCGGCCGTCAACTCGGGCGGAACGGGCTCGAACCGGTAGACGTCCTCCAGTGTGCGCACGAACCCGATCGGCACCGGTTCGTCCGGGCCGCCGTCCTGCCGGTGGTCCAGGTACACGTGCTGCTCGGGGCACATGACGACGTCGTGCCCGGCCCGCGCGGCGGCGATGCCGGCTCCGTAACCGCGCCAGGAGGAGACCGCCGCGCCCGGTGCGAGACCGCCCTCCAGGATCTCGTCCCAGCCGATGAGCCGGCGTCCGCGCGCGGTGAGCCAGGTGTCGAAGTGGCCGGTGAACCACGCCTGGAGCGCGTCCTCGTTCGGAAGTCCGAGATCCTCCATGCGGGCCTTGGCGGTGGCCGAGCGCCGCCACTGGTCCTTCGGGCATTCGTCGCCGCCGACGTGAATGAACTCCGACGGGAAGAGCGCGAGGAGTTCCTCGAAGACCCCCTCGTAGAAACGCAGGGTGTGTTCGGTGGGGGCGAGTACGTTCGGGGAGACGCCCCAGTTGTCCCAGACGCCGAGGGCGGCGGTGTCGACGACGTCGGTGTTGCCGAGTTCCGGATAGGCGGCGACGGCGGCCTGCGAGTGGCCGGGGACGTCGATTTCGGGGACCACGGTGATGTGCCGTTCGGCGGCGTGGGCGACGATCTCGCGGATGTCGTCCTGGGTGTAGAAACCGCCGTGCGGCCGGTCGTCCCAGAGCGGCGAGGCACGGTGGCCGAATTTCGTCCGGGGCCGCCAGGAGGCGGTCTCGGTGAGCTTCGGATACCGCTCGATCTCCACCCGCCAGCCCTGGTCGTCACTGAGGTGGAAGTGGAAGACGTTGAGTTTGTGCGCGGCCATCAGGTCGAGATAGCGCAGCACGCCGTCCTTGGGCATGAAGTGCCGGGCCACGTCGAGCATGAGGCCGCGCCAGCGGAACCGGGGGGCGTCCTCGACGGTGATCTCCGGCAGTTCCCAGGCGCGGCCCGGCCGTACGGGGGCACGGCGGAAGGCGTCGGGGCCGAGGAGCTGCCGGAGGGTCTGCGCGCCCCAGAAGACCCCGGCCGCGCTGCCGCCCTCGATCCGCGCGAGCGGGTCGCCGACGGTGAGGCGGTAGCCCTCCCGGGGGAGGTCCGGGTCGAGGGCGAGCACGATGCGGTCGGCCGGGTCGCCGCCGCTCTCGGCGAGGGGCAGGCCGGTCGCCGCGCCGACGGCCGACCGCAGCCAGCGCGCGACGCCCTCGGTGCCGGGCCCGGCCGCGAGCCGGGTCCCCTCGCCCAGCCGCCTGTACGAGGCGGCGCGCCGGGTGAGGCGACGCGGGGCCGGGATCAGGCCGGGTTCGAACGCGTTCACGGACGCGGATTCGGCTTCAGGTGCGGGTTCAGGTCCGGATTCGAGTCCGAATTCGGGTGCGGATCCGGGTCCCGATTCGGGTCCGGGTCCGGGTTCCGAATTGGATCCGAGTCCGGGTTCCGAATTGGATCCGGGTCCGGGTCCGGGTCCGGGTCCGGATTCGGGTGCGGGTTCCATGGTCGCCATCGCCATCAGTCCTTCATCGCTCCGCCGAGGCCGGAGACGAGTCGTCGTTGCACGAGTACGAAGAAGACCAGCACCGGGATCGTCATCACCGTGGACGCGGCCATCACGCCGCCCCAGTCGGGATCGTCCGGTTTGTAGAAGACCAGCAGGGCCATCGGCAGGGTCGACTGCGAGGTGTCGCTGATCAGGAACGACTTGGCGAACAGGAAGTCGTTCCAGGTGGAGATGAAGGAAAACACGCTGGTGGCCACGAGCCCGGGGAAGACCAGCGGGAAGAGAATCCGCCAGAGGAATCGGGCGCGGCTCGCCCCGTCGAGGTACGCGGCCTCCTCCAGGGCCTCGGGGACGGCTTTCACGAAACCCCGCAGCATCCAGATCGCGAACGGCAGCGAGAAGGCGATGTGGGGCAGGATCAGCGAACCCAGGGTGTTGAGCTGACCGAGATCCCGCATGAGGAAGAACAGGGGGATCGTGAGGGCTTCCACCGGGACCATCTGGGCCACCAGGAACATGATCAGCAGGGTGGTCCGGAAACGGAAGCGGAATCGGGTCACGGCGGTCGCGGCGAGAAACGCGATCAGTGCCGAGGCGATCACGACGGTGCCCGCCACGAGCAGGCTGTTGAGAAAGTAGCGGCCGAATTCCTGCTGTCCGAAGACGCGTCGGAAGGCGTCCGCCGAGGGCGCCAGGGTCCACGGCCGGGGCTGGTCCGACTCGATCTCCCCGGCCGGTTTGAAGGCGCTCAGCACCATCCAGTACAGCGGGAAGGCGACGACCGCCGCGATGATCAGCGCCGACACCTCGGCGGCCGACCGCCACGGACGCCGCACTCGCACGCGCATGCGGGGAAGATTCACAGTTCCTCCCCCTGGCGTCGCAGCAGTCGCAGGTAGCCGAGGGTCACGGTCAGCAGGATCAGCAGCATCACGACGCCGATCGCCGAGCCCAGGCTGTACTGCGAGGACGCGAACGCCTTCTGGTAGGCGTAGACGTTGAGGACGAGGTTCTGGCCGGCGATGCCGCCGCCGTTCGTCATGACGTAGATCTGGGTGAAGACCTTGAAGTCCCAGATGACCGACTGGATGGTGACGACCACCAGGATCGGCCGGAGCATCGGGGTGAGCACCGAGTGCCAGATCCGCCACTGGGAGGCGCCGTCCAGGGCGGCGGCCTCCAGGATCTCGGCGGGGACGGAGCGGATGCCGGCGTAGACGGTGACCATCACGAACGGGAAGGAGCACCAGACCACTTCGAGCAGGACCAGGAGGAAGGCGCTGTAGCGCCCGTACGTCCAGGAGTGGTCGCCGAGCCCGAGGACCCGGTTGACCGGTCCGAAGTCCGCGTCGAACAGCAGCAGCCAGACGGTGGAGCCGGTGACCGCGGGGGTCGCCCAGGCGCCGAGCGCGGCCAGCGTCAGGGCGAGCCGCGGCACCGCGCGCACGCGCGTGAGCAGCACGGCGAGCGCGCAGCCCACGGCGAGGGTGCAGAGCACGCAGGCCGCCGCGAAGACGACGGTGGCCAGCAGCACCCGCCAGAACTCGCCGTCCCCGAACAGTTCGGCGTAGTTGCCCAGCCCCTGGAAGGTGGCGGGTTCGCCGCCGCTGACCTGGGCCTGGGTGTACTCCAGGAAGGAGATCAGCCCGAGCTGGTAGACGGGGTAGACGAGCAGCCCGCCGAGGACGACGAGGGCGGGGGCGAGGTAGAGCCAGGGGGTGCCCGAACGGCCCCGTACGCCCGGCGAACGCACCGTCATCCGGCGGAGCCGAACGCGTCGTCCATCTTGCGGGCGGCGTCCCCGGCCGCGGCCGCCACGTCCTTCCTGCCGCTGACGATCTCCTGGAACATCGTCGGCAGCACCATCGAGGAGTCGATCTGCGCCCAGGCGGGCGAGGCGGGCACGAATTCGGTGCCGGCGGCGAGCGTGTCGACGAACGGCTTCACGAAGGGCTCCTTCGCGGCGGCCTCGTCCCGCACGTCCGTGAAGGTCGGCAGGAAGCCCATCGCGTCGAACAGTTCCCCCTGCGTCTCCTTGGACGCCAGCCGCTTCATCAGGTCGACGGCGAGGGTGCGGTGCGCGGTGCTTTTGAGGACGCCGAGGTTGTTGCCGCCCGCGAAGGCCGGCGCGACCGACCCGGGCCGCACGCCCGGCAGCGGCACCACCGCGTACGCGCCCTCGACCTTCCCCGCCGCCACGGCCTGGTGGCTGAAGTCGCCGCCGATCGCCATGCCCGCCTTGCCGGCGGCGAAGGCGGTGACGGTGTCGTTGCCGCTCATCCCCGCGCACTTGGCGGCGGGGCAGTTGTCGTCGCCGAAGAGGGAGGTGTACGCCTCGATGCCCTTGCGCGCGGCGGCGCTGTCCAGGGCGGAGGTGTAGGCGCCGTCCTCGCCGGTGGCGAGCGCGCCGCCGTGCGCCCAGACGAAGGGCATCGCGCCGTAGGTGTAGGCGCCGCCGACGGCGAGGCCGTACAGGCCGGGTTCGGCGGCCCGGATCGCGCGCGCGGTGGTGGCCAGCTCGGCCAGCGACCGCGGCGGCCGGAGGCCGAGTTCCTCGAAGAGGTCGGTGCGGTAGTACAGGGCGCGTACGCCGACGAAGTAGGGCGCGCCGTAGATTTTTCCGTCGACGGTGACCGAGCGCCGGGCGGTGGGGTCGGTGTCCTTCGCCTCGCTCCAGGCGTCGAAGTCCGCGGTGACGTCCGCGAGGCCGCCGTCCTTCACGTAGCCCGCGGTGTCGGTGTTGCCGTACTCGATCAGGTCGGGGGCGGACTCCGGGTCGTTGAAGGCGGCCTTGACGCGCTGGGCGCGGCTCTCGACGGGGATGTACTCGACCGAGACGTCGGCGCCCTCGTGGGCCTTCTCGAAGTCGGCCAGGACGGCGTCGACGACCTGTTCCTTCGGCTTGTTGCCGACCTCCTGGAAGAGCCAGATCCGCAGGGTCCCGGTCTTCGCGTCCTCCTTCGGGGAGGAGTCGCCGGAGGTCTGGGGGGCGCAGGCGGTGGCGGCCAGGACGGTGAGCAGCACGGCCAGTCGGACGGGGAGCTTCATGGAGCGGTCCTCCGAGAAAAAGGCGTTGCAACATGCGCAATGACGGTTTTGCTCTGCACAACACCACGGAGGCTAGGTACTCATGAACACGCCCACAAGAGGTCTGAACCACTTCGTGATCCACGAAGGCCCCCGGAGCGCGTGGTGACGCGCTCCGGGGGCCCGTGGCAGGTCCGGTGGGGGCCGGGGGTGGGGCTACTTCTTGTCGCCGCCGCCCTTGCCCTCGTCGCCGCCGCCGCTCATCGACTCGTAGATCTCCTTGCACATGGGGCACACCGGGTACTTCTTCGGGTCGCGTCCCGGTACCCAGACCTTGCCGCAGAGCGCCACGACGGGGGTGCCGTCGAGGGCGCTCGCCATGATCTTGTCCTTCTGGACGTAATGGGCGAAGCGCTCGTGGTCACCGTCGCCGTGGGACACCTGTGGCGTCGGCTCTACGAGGGTCCCCGTACCAGTCCCGCGCTCGGGCTCGAGAGTGCTCATGGATGCCAGGGTACTGAAGCTCACCGGCATCAGTTGAGCGACGGGTCGTCCGGGTAGGTCGCCACCATCGCCAGTTCGCTGCGCTGACGGCGCAGCACCTCGCGCCAGAGTCTCTCGGGGCACGGCGAGGAGACGTCGCCGGGTTCGGACTCGACGACGTACCAGGCGCCCTCGACGAGTTCGTCCTCCAGTTGGCCGGGGCCCCAGCCGGCGTACCCGGCGAAGATCCGCAGCGAGCCGACGGCGGCGGCCAGCAGTTCCGGCGGCGCCTCCAGGTCCACCAGGCCGATCGCCCCGTGCACCCGGCGCCAGCCGAGCGGGGTGCTCTCCGCGTCGGTGTCGCCGGGGACCACGGCCACCCCGAGCGCCGAGTCCAGGGAGACCGGGCCGCCCTGGAAGACGACGCCGGGCTCGCCGGCCAGTCCGGCCCAGTTGTCCAGGATGTCGCCCACACCGACCGGCGTGGGGCGGTTGAGGACGACACCGAGGGAGCCCTTCTCGTCGTGGTCGAGAAGGAGCACCACCGCACGGTCGAAGTTCGGGTCCGCCAGGGCGGGCGTGGCCACGAGCAACCGCCCTGTGAGCGAGGACACCTCGGTCATGCCAGACATGATCCCGCATCCCGCCGCTCCGTGGGGAGGCAATCGGGGGCACGGGAGTGAACGCAGCTCAGGCGAGGCGCACCGGTCCGGACACCCGACCGGAGAGCGTGACCCTGCGTGTCCGGTGATGGACCGTTCGTGTTGTGACCGGACCATGACGTGGAGGAGCGGTCCGCCGGCTTACAGAAGGGGGGTGGAGGACGATTACCCTTTCCCTTCTGGCCCCTGCCCCACTCCACGGATCGCGAGATACATGACCGTCAACGGCGCTGATGACGTACTGATTGTCCACGGCGGAACCCCGCTGGAGGGCGAGATCCGTGTCCGCGGTGCGAAGAACCTCGTACCCAAGGCCATGGTCGCCGCGCTGCTCGGCAGCGGACCGAGCCGACTGCGCAATGTTCCGGACATCCGCGATGTGCGGGTCGTACGCGGACTGCTCCAACTGCACGGGGTGACGGTCCGTCCGGGTGAGGAGCCCGGCGAACTGCTGCTCGACCCGACCCATGTGGAGAGCGCGAACGTCGCCGACATCGACGCCCACGCCGGGTCGAGCCGCATCCCGATCCTGTTCTGCGGGCCTCTGCTGCACCGGCTCGGCCACGCCTTCATCCCGGGCCTGGGCGGCTGCGACATCGGCGGGCGCCCCATCGACTTCCACTTCGACGTGCTGCGGCAGTTCGGCGCGACCATCGAGAAGCGGGCCGACGGGCAGTACCTGGAGGCTCCGCAGCGGCTGCGCGGCACCAAGATCCGGCTGCCGTACCCGTCCGTCGGCACCACCGAGCAGGTGCTGCTCACGGCGGTGCTGGCCGAGGGCGTCACGGTGCTCTCCAACGCCGCGGTCGAGCCCGAGATCGAGGACCTGATCTGCGTCCTGCAGAAAATGGGCGCGATCATCGCGATGGACACCGACCGGACCATCCGCATCACCGGTGTGGACTCGCTCGGCGGCTACAACCACCAGGCCCTGCCGGACCGGCTGGAGGCCGCCTCCTGGGCGTCCGCGGCGCTGGCCACCGAGGGGAACATCTACGTCCGCGGCGCCCAGCAGCGGTCCATGATGACGTTCCTGAACACCTACCGGAAGGTGGGCGGTGCCTTCGAGATCGACGACAAGGGCATCCGCTTCTGGCACCCGGGCGGCCGGCTGAAGTCCATCGCCCTGGAGACGGACGTGCACCCCGGTTTCCAGACCGACTGGCAGCAGCCCCTGGTGGTGGCGCTCACCCAGGCCACGGGCCTGTCGATCGTCCACGAGACGGTCTACGAGTCGCGGCTCGGCTTCACCTCGGCGCTGAACCAGATGGGCGCCCACATCCAGCTCTACCGCGAGTGCCTCGGCGGCTCCGACTGCCGCTTCGGCCAGCGCAACTTCCTGCACTCGGCCGTCGTCTCCGGCCCGACCAAGCTGGAGGGCGCCGACCTGGTCATCCCCGACCTGCGCGGCGGCTTCTCGTACCTCATCGCGGCCCTCGCCGCCCAGGGCACGTCCCGGGTCCACGGCATCGACCTGATCAACCGCGGCTACGAGAACTTCATGGAGAAGCTCACCGAGCTGGGGGCGAAGGTGGAACTGCCGGGCAAGGCGCTGGGCTGAGCCACGGGCTCCCCGCCACGCGTCGCGCCGGGCCGACCGGCGGGCGTCGGCACATCGAAGGGGCGGCCACCTCGTGAGGTGGCCGCCCCTTCGTGTCGTGCTCAGGCCCCGTACACCGTCCTGTGGCGTACGGAGGGCAGGATCACTTGCCCTTGGCCGCTTCCTTGAGCTTCGAGCCCGCGGAGACCTTCACGCTGTAGCCGGCCGGAATCTGGATCGGCTCGCCGGTCTGCGGGTTGCGGGCGGTGCGAGCGGCACGGTGGGTGCGCTCGAAGGTCAGGAAGCCGGGGACGGTGACCTTCTCGTCGCCCTTGGAAACGATCTCGCCGACAACCTCGGCGAACGCCGCCAGCACGGCGTCGGCGTCCTTGCGGGTCACCTCGGCGCGGTCGGCCAGCGCGGCCACCAGCTCACTGCGGTTCATGTTGTTACTCCCGTGTTCATCTTGCCATTGAGGCGTGCCACGCGGCGGAGCCGCATGTTGGGCACAGCGAAGCCGATGCTGCCAGGGCCCTCGGACAGTCCCGGACCCGGGTCCGTCGCCAGACCCACGCGCCCAGGGAGGCATCCTGCCTCCACCTGCGGCGGTAAAGCCAATCCGGCACCCGCAGGAGTCGTGAGAACACCCTTGGGAGTCACGCGGAGCAGGCGCGCGAGCCTGGCCGCAACCCTAGAGGGCCGCCCGGGACGCTGGGTTCCGCGACGCGCCGGGGAGAAACCGGCGGTGACCGTGGTGATCCTCACAGCCGGAGCGTCGCGACCGGCGGTGACCGGCTGAGCGGCGTCCTAGGAGACCGTGGCCCCCGCGGCCTTCGCCGCCTCGCGCACCGCTCCGGCCACGGCCCCGGCGACCTTGTCGTTGAAGACGCTGGGGATGATGTAGTTCGGGTTGATCTCGTCCTCGGTCACCACGTCGGCCAGGGCCTGGGCCGCGGCCAGCATCATCTCGGTGTTGACGGTGCGGGACTGGGCGTCCAGCAGGCCGCGGAAGACACCGGGGAAGACCAGCACGTTGTTGATCTGGTTCGGGAAGTCGCTGCGGCCGGTGGCGACCACCGC
Organism: Streptomyces ziwulingensis; assembly: GCF_039542605.1. Taxonomy (NCBI): domain Bacteria; kingdom Bacillati; phylum Actinomycetota; class Actinomycetes; order Kitasatosporales; family Streptomycetaceae; genus Streptomyces; species Streptomyces ziwulingensis. The sequence continues at coordinate 58,278 of NZ_BAABIG010000070.1, read as the reverse complement.
GGCCGTCCGGCGTGCGACGGCCGGTTCGACCTCGGGGTCGGGGTTCGCGAGCGCGAACACGATCGCGCCGTCGGCCATGGCCGCCACGTCGTCGCCGTCCAGGACGTTCGGGGCGGAGACGCCGATGAAGACGTCGGCGCCGCGCACGGCCTCCTTGAGGGTGCCGGTGAGGCCCTCGGGGTTGGTGTTGTCCGCGATCCAGCGCAGCGCCGACCCGGGGGCGGCGTCGACCAGGTCCGCGCGGCCCGCGTGCACCACGCCGTGGATGTCGGCGACGACCGCGTTCTTCACCCCGGCCGCCAGCAGCAGCTTGAGGATGGCGGTGCCGGCCGCGCCGGCGCCGGACATGACGACCCGGACGCTCTCGATGCCCTTGTCGACCACGCGCAGGGCGTTGGTCAGCGCGGCCAGGACGACGATCGCGGTGCCGTGCTGGTCGTCGTGGAAGACCGGGATGTCCAGGGCCTCGCGCAGCCGGGCCTCGATCTCGAAGCAGCGGGGCGCGGAGATGTCCTCCAGGTTGATGCCCGCGAAGCCCGGCGCGATGGCCTTGACGATCTCCACGATCGCGTCGGTGTCCTGGGTGTCCAGGCAGAGCGGCCAGGCGTCGATGCCGGCGAACCGCTTGAACAGGGCGGCCTTGCCCTCCATGACCGGGAGCGCGGCCTTGGGGCCGATGTTGCCCAGGCCGAGGACGGCGGAGCCGTCGGTGACGACCGCGACCGAGTTGCGCTTGATGGTCAGGCGGCGGGCGTCCTCGGGGTTCTCGGCGATCGCCATGCAGACCCGCGCCACGCCCGGCGTGTAGATCATCGACAGGTCGTCGCGGTTGCGGATGGGGTGCTTCGACGCCATCTCGATCTTGCCGCCGAGGTGCATCAGGAAGGTCCGGTCGGAGACCTTGCCCAGGGTGACGCCCTCGATGCCGCGGAGCTGCTCCACGATCTCGTCGGCGTGCGAGGTCGAGCCGGCGGCGATGGTGACGTCGATGCGGAGCTTGTCGTGGCCGGAGGCCGTGACGTCGAGGCCGGTGACGGAGCCGCCGGCGGACTCCACCGCGGTGGTGAGCTGCGAGACCGCGGTTCCGCCCGCGGGCACCTCCAGTCGGACCGTCATCGAGTAGGAGACGCTGGGCGCCGTTGCCATGGCCGACTTCCTCTGCTTTCACCGTGCACGGCGTGTCGCCGCGAGTAGCTGTGTTGTGCCGTCCGATCGTCGCACCTACCCCTGAGTACGCGGTAGCCGCCCCGGATTGCGAACGTTTTGTTCGCGTGCCCGTCAACCCGACGTCACTTTTTTCGGAAAACCACTTCCACCATACGAGAAGTGCCGGGCCGACGGAAGGGGCTCCGGGGGCCGTCCCGAAGAGAACCCGCGGGACGGGAATCGACTTGCGGGGATCGTTTGTTACCTTGGATGTGACACCGGCCCGATCCAAGCCCCCGGGCCCAACCTTCGTCGCTACGAGCGACCACTTGCCGCGAGGCGAGCATGGCGGGTCGGTGTCACCTAAACGGGACGAGGGGCCCGCGCCTTCCCGGCGCGGGCCCCTCGTGCGTGTCCTGCCCCCGTTCCCGCCCCGGCTTCAGTCGCGCAGCAGGTCCGGCACCCCGGCCGCGTCCGGCACGTCCCGCTCCGCGGAGACCACCGTGAGCTGCTGGGTGGCCCGGGTCAGGGCGACGTACAGCACCCGCAGGCCGGCCGGCGACTCGTCCGCGATCTCGGCCGGCGAGACCACGACGGTCGCGTCGTACTCCAGGCCCTTGGCCTCCAGGCTGCCGAGCGCCACCACCCGCTCCCCGAGGTCCGCGAGCCAGCGGCGGGCCTCCTCGCGCCGGTTCATCGCCACCACCACGCCGACCGTGCCGTCGACCCGCTCCAGGAGCCGGGCCGCCTCCGCCCGGACGGTGTCGGCCGGCGAGTCGCGGACCACCGCGAAACGGGGCTCGACACCGGTGGAGCGCACCGCCGAGGGCGATTCGGCGCCCGGCATCGCCAGCGCCAGCACCTTCGCCGCCAGGTCGGCGATCTCGGCCGGGTTGCGGTAGTTCACGGTGAGCATGAACCGGCGCCCGCGCGAGGAGGCGCCCCCGGCCGGGCGGCCGCCGGCGTAGCGCAGGTTCAGCGCCTCGTCACGGGCCTCGGCGGCCTCCTCGGGGTCGGACCAGGAGGACTGGGCCGGGTCGCCCACCACCGTCCAGGTCGCGTGCCGGCCGCGGCGGCCGACCATGCGCCACTGCATCGGCGTGAGGTCCTGCGCCTCGTCCACGATGACGTGGGCGTACTCGGTGCGCTCCTGGGCGAGGCGTTCGGCGCGCTCGCGCTGGGTCTCCTCGCGCTGCGGCATCAGCTCCTCCAGGCCGGTGAGCTGGTCCAGCGGGTCCAGCTCGCGCCGCCTGCGGGGGCGGGCCGGGGCGCCGAGGATCGCGTGCAACTCGTCGAGCAGCGCGATGTCGTGCACGGACCACCCCTCGCGCCGCAGCGAACGGGCCACCCGGCGCACCTCGCCCGGGTTCAGCACCCGCCGTGCCCAGCGGCCGAGCCGTCTCTCGTCGGCCATGGCGGCGAGGACCGTACGCGGCGTCAGCTCGGGCCACCAGGCGTCGAGGAAGGCGAGGAAGGCGTCCTCCGAGGAGACGTCCTCGTCGAAGGAGGAACGCAGTTCGGCGGCGAGTTCGGCGTCGCTGTGCCGGGTGCCGGCGCCGGAACGCTCGTACAGGGCGTCCAGGAGGAGTCTGCGGGCGCGCGGGCGCAGCAGGTTCACCGGGGCGGTGCCGCCGAGGACCGAGTCGCGGATGTGGGCCAGCTCCCCGGCCTCCAGTTCGAGGCGGCGGCCGAAGGCGACCACTCGCAGCCGGGTCGGCGAGTCGTTCAGCTCCAGGGCGCCGCGCGCGGCCTTGCGCAGCACCTTGAGCATGCGGGCGGAGCCCTTGGCGCGGGCGGTGGCCGGGGAGTCGTACAGCGTGGCCTCGGCGCCGTCGACCAGCGAGCCGATGGCGCGGATCGCGACCTGGCCCTCCTCGCCGAGGGAGGGCAGCACGCCCTCGGTGTACGCCACCAGGAGCGGGGTCGGGGAGACGATCAGGATGCCGCCGGAGTAGCGGCGCCGGTCCTGGTAGAGCAGGTAGGCGGCGCGGTGCAGGGCGACCGCGGTCTTGCCGGTGCCGGGGCCGCCCTCGACGAAGGTCACGGAGGCGGCGGGGGCCCGGATGACGCGGTCCTGCTCCGCCTGGATGGAGGCGACGATGTCCCGCATGGTGTGGGTGCGGGCCTGGCCGAGGGCGGCCATCAGCGCGCCGTCGCCGGTCACGGCCAGTTCCTCGCCGTCGAGGTAGGCCCTGACCTCGGGCCGCATCAGGTCGTCCTCGACGCCGAGCACCTGGCGCCCCTTGGAGCGGATGACGCGCCGGCGCACCACCCGGCCCGGGTCGGCCGGGGTGGAGCGGTAGAACGGGGCCGCGGCCGGCGCCCGCCAGTCGATGACCAGCGGGGAGTACTCGGCGTCCAGGACGCCGATGCGGCCGATGTGCAGGGTCTCGGCGATGTCGGCGGTGCGGTCGTCCCGGACGGCGCCCTCGGCGGGCTCCACGGCCGTGTAGGCGCCGTCCGGGCCCTTCTTGCCGTCCCGGCCGGCCAGCAGGTCGATGCGGCCGAAGAGGAAGTCCTCGAACTCGTTGTTCAGGCGGTTGAGGTGGATACCCGCCCGGAAGACCTGCGCGTCGCGCTCGGCCAGCGCGCCGGGGGTGCCGACCTGGCCGCGCTGGGCGGCGTCGTTCATGAGGAATTCCGCCTCGTGGATCTTCTCCTCCAGTCGGCGGTACACCCGGTCCAGGTGTTCCTGCTCCACGCTGATCTCTCGGTCCCGCACCGAATCCGGTACGGATTTCCGTACGGAGTCGGCTGCGGAGTCGCGAACCGAGTCGACCGCCGAGTCCTGTTGCGCCTGTGCGGCCACCGGGCCCCCTTCTGACGTGCTGGGCAGCCGTCAACCGTACGCGAAGGGGGCCGGTGAAGCTACGCGTCGACCTCCACCAGACGCTTGCCGTCGAAGGTGACGACCTCGAAGCGGTCGATCTCGTCCGGCTGGAAGGCGGCGCCGCCGTGCACGTAGAGCGGCTGCCTGGCCTTCTCCGTGGTGGCGTCGGGGATGCCGTAGCCCCGGTCGGGGACCGACCAGGAGGTGACCGTCTCGCGCGCGCCGTCCGTGCCCACCGCGATCAGCAGGCACTTCTGGGGGCCCTTGACGTTCTTCAGCTCCAGGACCGCGTCGGTGCCCCAGTTCTTCTTCGCCAGGCCGACGGTGGCGGTGACCTGGGTGCCCGGGTCGGTGGCGCTGACCCGGTCGGGCATGTCGGTGAAGGCGGACCGGGCGGGGCTCTCCGGCCGCGCCTGGGTGCCGCGGCCGCCACCGCCGCCGCTGTCCTCGCCCCCGCTGGTCGTCGCCACGGCGGCGAACGGGCCGCCGATGATCAGCGCGGCGGCGGTGCCCACCAGGTAGAGGTTGCGGCGCTTCTTGCGGGCGCGCCGCTCGGCGACCTCGTCGACGAGTTTCTCGGTCAGCCGCGGGGCGGGCCGCGCCGACAGCGACTCGGCGATCTCGGGCGTCCCGGTGCCCGGCAGGTCCGCGAGGGCGGCGAGCATCGGCTCCATGCCGGCGAGTTCGTCGAGCTGCCGGGCGCACCACTGGCAGGTGGCCAGGTGCGCCTCGAAAGCGGTTGCCTCGGCGTCGTCGAGGATGCCGAGGGCGTAGGCGCCGACCGTCTCGTGTTCGTTCGGCACTTCCCGCATGGGGCCAGGCATACCCGTACCACCCGTTCCGAATCCCCCGTGAACACCGCCCATCACGCTGTCACCCCCCGCTCCTCCAGTGCCAGCTTCATCGACCGCAGGGCGTAGAACACCCTGGAGCGGACGGTACCGCTCGGGATGCCCAGCGTCCGGGCGGCCTCGTTGACCGTACGTCCCTTGAAGTACGTCTCGACCAGGACCTCCCGGTGGGCCGGGGTCAGGTCGTCGAGCGCGTCGGACAGCGTCATCAGCCACAGCGCCTTGTCGATCTCGTCCTCCGCGGGGATGACCTCCAGCGGCGACGGATCGACCTCCTGCGGCCGGGCCTGCCGGCTGCGATGGCCGTCGATGACGATGCGCCGGGCGACCGTCACCAGCCAGGGGCGTACCGATCCGGTCGCCCGATTGAGCGAACCGGCGTTCTTCCAGGCCCGTATGAGCGTCTCCTGCACCACGTCCTCGGCGCGCTGCCGGTCCCCCGCGACCAGCCGCAGCACATAGGCCAGCAGTGGCCCCGCGTGCTCCCGGTAGAGCGCCCGCATCAACTCCTCGTCGGGTTCCGGGGGCTGGGCGGGCAGGCGATGCCGGGCCCTCGCACCACGGTCCTTGGCCACGACGGGATCCTTGCGCACGCCCACCTCCGGTGTCCGGGGGTTCCCCCGAGTCGGTCGCTCGCCCATCCGGTACGGACGTGGAGTGCCGGGTGTTCAAAGGGAGGCGGCGGTTTCTCACCCGGGCCGGTCGGCGAGGGCGGCGCGGCGGCGGTGGCGGGCGACGCGTTCGCGGTTGCCGCAGACCTCGCTGGAGCACCAGCGCCGGCGGCGGCCCCGGGAGGTGTCCAGGTAGACGATGGGGCAGTTGTCGCCCTCGCACTGGCGCAGCCGGGCCCGGTCGGCGGGGTCGGTGAGCAGTTCGACGGCGTCCCGGGCGAGGGCGGCCAGCAGGGCCTCGCGCTGCGGCTCACCGGCCAGTTCGCGCACCAGGACGCCGTCCTCGCCGCGGACCGCCCGGGGGGCGGGGGGCGCGGCGCGGGCCAGGTCGTTGACGCGGGCGAGCGCGGCTTCGCGGGGGCGTGCGCCCGGCGCGGGGCGGGTGCGGGCGGGGGCCCGCAGGCAGCCGCGTACCAGGCGGGCGGTCTGGGCGCGCAGGTCGCGGAACCCGGGCAGCCAGGCGGCGTCGGCGTGGTCCAGCGGGGTGCCGGGCGGGACCAGCCCGGAGCCGGTGATCCAGGCCCGCAGCGCCTCGGCGGAGTCGAGCCGTTCCACCGGATGGGTGGTGGCGAGGAGGTCGAGGCAGAGCCGACCGGCGTCGAACCGCAGCTCGTGCGGGACCGTGACCGTGCCCAGTGCCATGTTCCTGTCACCGCCTTGGGGTGTCGCGGGCCCGCCTCGGGGTCGGCGCGGACCAGGGTCGGGGCGGAGCGGGAGGCCGGCGCACCGGTTCCTCCCGCAGTCCCCGCCCGTTCCCACAGTGCCTGCCCGTTCCCCGGCCCGGAACCCCTGGGACCCCCTCGTACCGCCTGGGACCGCTCAAGGCCCCCTGGTACCGCCTCGGACGGCCGTCCGGCGGCGGCCTACTCGGCGTACTTGGTGTCGGCCGCCGGGTCGAGGGCGAGCCGGTAGCCGCGCTTGACGACGGTCTGGATCAGCTTCGGGGTGCCGAGGGCGGTGCGCAGGCGGGCCATCGCCGTCTCCACGGCGTGCTCGTCGCGTCCGGTGCCGGGCAGGGCGCGCAGCAGTTCGGCGCGGGGCACCACCCAGCCGGGGCGCCGCGCGAGCGTCCGCAGCAGGGACATCCCGGCGGGCGGTACGGGTTTCAGCGCGCCGTCGACCACCACCGCGTGGCCGCGGATCTCCATGCGGTGCCCGGCGACCGGCAGGGTCCGGGCGCGGGCGGGCAACTCCTTGCAGAGCAACTGCACGAGCGGTCCGAGCCGGAACCGCTCGGGCTGCACGGTGTCGACGCCGCGGGCCTGCAACGGCAGCGCGGTGACCGGGCCGACGCAGGCCGGGAGCACGTCGTGGCCGAGGGCGGTGAGCAGTTCGGGCAGCAGGCCGCGCTCGTCGGCGCGGGAGAGCAGGGAGGCGGCGGCGGGCGCGCTGGTGAAGGTCACGGCGTCCAGGCCGCGGGAGACGGCGGCGTCCAGGAGCCGGTCGACGGGCCCGATGTCCTCCGGCGGCATCCACCGGTACACCGGCACCCCGACCACCTCGGCGCCCGCGGCCCGCAGGCTCTCCACGAAGCCCGGCAGCGGCTCCCCGTGCAGTTGTACGGCGATCCGGGCGCCCTCGACGCCCTCCTCCAGGAGCCGGTCCAGGACCTCGGCCATGGACTCGGAGGACGGCGACCACTCCTCGGTCAGCCCGGCGGCCCGGACCGCGCCCTTGACCTTGGGGCCGCGGGCCAGCACCCGCACCGCGCGCAGCCGCTCGACGAGGGCCTCGCCCAGGCCCCAGCCGTCGGCGGCCTCCACCCAGCCCCGGAAGCCGATGGCGGTGGTGGCGATGACGACGTCCGGGGCCTGGCCGAGCAGTTCCTTCGTGGCCGAGAGGAGTTCGCTGTCGTCGGAGAGCGGCACGATCCGCAGCGCGGGGGCGTGCAGGACCGCGGCCCCGCGCCGGGTCAGGAGCGCGCCCAGTTCGTCGGCCCGCCGGGCGGCGGTCACCCCCACGGTGAACCCGGCCAGGGGCCCGTGGTCGTCGGGTCGCTGGTCGTCGGGTCGTTGGTCGTCGGGTCGTTGCTGTGTGTCGTCCATAACCCTCGTCCCGCTTGGTTCTGCCGCGCCCGTCGTGACTGCCGCGTTGGTCGTGACTGCGCCCATCGTGCCGAACGAGCCTGTCAACGGCGCGTGACAGGCTCGGTTCGACTGTATGTCGCCGGTGTTACGTCACACCCTGGCGTAGCTGAGCTGCGTGTTCTCCTCCGTGGCGGTGACCGGGCCCGGGGCGGGCACGGCCGGGCGGCGAAGGTATACCGCCCAGGTGAGTGCGAAGCACACGGCGTAGAAGGCGAGGAAGGCGACGAAGGCGCCGGTGCCGGAGCCGTAGGAGAGGAAGGACTGGCGGAAGGCGAGGTTGATGCCGACGCCGCCGAGCGCGCCGACGGCGCCGATCAGGCCCATGGAGGCACCGGAGAGCCGCCGCCCGTAGGAGGCCGCCGCCTCGCCGGTGAGGCCCTGGGCCGCGGCCTTGGCCTGGAAGATGCCGGGGATCATCTTGAACGTCGAGCCGTTGCCGAGTCCGCTGAGCACGAACAGGACGACGAAGGCGGCGACGAACATCCCCAGCGACTTCTGCATGCTGGCGACGATCAGTACGGCGGTGGCGGCGCCCATGGCGACGTAGTTCCACAGCGTGATCCGCGCGCCGCCCCAGCGGTCGGCGAGGCGCCCGCCGACCGGCCGGATCAGGGAGCCGAGCAGCGGGCCGATGAACGTGAGGTACGCGGCCTGCAACGGGGTCCGTCCGAAGCCGCTCTGCAGCACCTGCCCGAAGGCGAAGCTGTAGCCGATGAACGAGCCGAAGGTGCCGACGTAGAGGAAGGACATGATCCAGGTGTGGCCGTCGCGGGCGGCGTCCTTGGCGGCGCCGGTGTCGTTCTTCACCGAGGCGATGTTGTCCATGAACAGCGCGGAGAGGACGGCGGCGACGACGATCAGCGGGATGTAGATGCCGAGCAGCACCCGCGGTCCGCCGCTCGCGCCGATGATCGCGAGGGCGGCGAGCTGGATGACGGGGACGCCGATGTTGCCGCCGCCCGCGTTCAGGCCGAGCGCCCAGCCCTTCTTGCGCAGCGGGAAGAAGGCGTTGATGTTGGTCATGGAGGAGGCGAAGTTGCCGCCGCCGATGCCGGCCAGCAGCCCGACCAGGAGGAACGTGGAGTAGGAGGTCCCCGGCTCCATCACCACGAAGGCGGCGGTCGTGGGGATGAGCAGCAGGCTCGCCGAGATGATCGTCCAGTTGCGGCCGCCGAAGATCGCGACGGCGAAGGTGTACGGGACCCGGACGACGGCACCGACGAGGGTGACCACGGAGGTCAGCAGGAACTTGTCGGCGGGGGTGAGCCCGTACTCCGGCCCCATGAAGAGCACGAGCACGGACCACAGGGTCCACACGGAGAACCCGATGTGCTCGGAGAGCACGGAGAAGAGCAGGTTCCGGTTGGCCGTCTTCTCGCCGGTCTCCTCCCAGAACGCCTCGTCCTCGGGGTCCCAGTGCTGGATCCAACGTCCGCCAGGGACTTTCATGACGCCTCCACGGTGCTCGGACTCGGATCTCCGAAGGTAGGGAGGCCGCGTTTCCGCACTGTGGCTCCGGGTGACCGGAAAGGAACGATGCTCTCACCCCCGGGGATACGGGAGTGAGAGGTCCCCTCCGGTCACGGCTCGGCCCGCAGCTCGGCCCAGACGGCCTTGCCGGTCTTCGCCGCCTGCACCGCGAAGCGCGCCGCGAGTTCCCCGACGACCGCGAGACCACGCCCGGACTCGGCGTCGGGGGGTGCGGTCCGCCGCACCGGGCGGCGGGGTGAGGGGTCCGCGACGGTCAGCCACACCACCCCCGGCGACGGGCGCTCCAGCGTCAGCCTGCACCGGCCCGGGTCCTCCGCCGTCGCCCAGGCCGGACGGCCGTGCAGCACGGCGTTGGTGACCAGCTCGCTCACGATCACCTCGGCGCTGTCGGACAGTTCTTCCAGCCCCCAGCAGGCGAGGGTGGTCCGGACACTGCGCCGGGCCAGGGCGGCGGACTCCGGGAGGAGCAGGAGGGTCTGCGTGTAGCCGGGCGCCGTGCCGGTGAGCGGGCGCAGGGTGAGGTTCAAGGGGTGGTGGGTCATCGCGGCCTCAATCACTCGCGGACGGCGTCGGCCGGTGTGCCGCCGTCCGCGACGGGGCGCGTGGACAGACACATCGGAGTGACGACTGCGCACCTTAGGTAGTCGATGGGCGACGCGCAGTCACACACACGCAGAATGACCCATTGCAGAGCCGGTGACAACACACGTCACCCTTCCCGCAAAAAGCCGCACCTTTGTTCCTGTCGACGGTGACACCCGAGGTGCGACACACTGCACCTGCGCAGCGCAAACAAGCACCTGCGGCGCCCACTTGGCACCGTCGAGGGAGGAACGTATGCCCAACGTCCGAGCGAAACCCACGCTGCGCCGTCGGCGGCTCGGCGGTGCGCTCCAGGGCTTCCGGGGAAAGGCCGGGCTCACGGTCGAGGCCGCCGCGGCGGCCAACGGCTGGGACAAGGGCAAGCTGAGCCGGATCGAGAACGCCAAGGCACACATCTGGCCGAAGGAGATCGCCCCGCTGCTCAAGATCTATCTACGGGATCGAGGACCCGGCGATCATCACGGCCCTTGAAGAACTGGCGCGCGACGCCGGGAAACAGGGCTGGTGGCAGACGTACGGCAGCGTCATCGGCGGTGGATACGCCGACTACATGTTCTTGGAGCAGGACGCCGCCGGCCTCCGCGTCTACTCCTCCAACCTCCTGCACGGCCTCTTGCAGACCAGCGCCTACACCCGCGAGGTGATCGCCGCGACCGCGCTCACGCGCACCCCGGAAGAGGTAGCTGCCCTGGCCGAGGTCCGGCTGGCACGTCAGGCCGTCCTCACGCGTCAGGGCAACCCGCTGAAAATCTGGGCCGTCATCCACGAGGCGGCTTTGCGTCAGCGGTTCCCGTCCCGGCCGACAGTGATGACCGAACAGCTCAGGAGGCTCCTCGACCTGAGCGAACTGCCCACGGTCGACATCCAGGTCATGCCGATGGAAGCCAGTCCCCACCCCGGCATGACCGGCCCCTTCGACATCGTCTCCTTCACCGGACCGTGGCCGACCGTAGTCAACCTCGAAAATCTCCGAGGCGGCTTCTTCCTGGAAGGTGACGACGCGGCGGTGTTCGAGACCGCTTTCGACCGAGTGGTCGCCGCCGCACTTCCCGTCGACGTGTCACGGGAGACCATCAAGGCGATCATGGAAGGAATGCAAAGGTGATAAGCCCTCAGACCACACAGGCACTGACCGGCGCCCAGTGGTTCAAGTCCTCCTACAGCGGCGGCGAGCAGGCGTGCCTGGAGGTCGCCGCGGACATCCCCGGCGCCGTCCCCGTCCGGGACAGCAAAACCCCGGAGGGACCCGCGCTCCTCTTCCCGCGCGCGTCGTTCGCCGCGTTCGTCACCGCTGTCGGCGCCGGCGGGTTCGGCTCCCTCTGACGCGTCCGCCCCGCTGGATGTCGTCCAGCGGGGCGGAGCACTGCGGCGGGGGGTGGCGGGCCGGTGCCGTCAGGCCCGGTGGGCCGCCGCCTTCTGCCGTGTGGGCGCGGACCGGTCTCGGTCCGGCCACAGTCGCGGCCGGCGTTTGGCCGCCACGTCCTCCACCCAGCCGAAGCAGACGACGCAGGCGCCGATGAGGAGCCACACCAGCAGCAGGACCGGCCACGGGCTCTCCAGGAGCCAGGCCTCGTGGTCCGCGAGCGTGTCGAAGTTCCAGAGCCGGTCCCAGACGGTGGCGGCGACGAGGATGCAGGTGTTGTGCCAGAGGTAGATCGTGACGGCACGGGAGTTGAGGAGAGTGATCAGCCGGTCCCAGCGGCGCAGGAGGCGCGGCCACTCGGTCCACGAGGGGCTGAGGTGCAGGAGCAGCAGCACCGTGGCGAAGGACCACAGGGACTGCGCGAACGGGATGTCGTCGAGGTCGTGGCCGGGCGCGAAGCCGTGCGTCAGCGCGTACCAGAGGCCGTAGCCGGCGACGAACGGCACCAGGGAGGGGATGACGTAGCGCGGCAGGCGGCCGAGGACGCCTTCCTGGTGGGCCATGCCGACGATCCAGCAGGCGCCGAAGGTGCTGAAGTCGGTGACGGCCGAGTCGATCCGCACGAACGGGATGTGCAGCCAGCCGAACTCCAGGGCGGCGGCGAGCGCGATCGGTGACAGGATCGTCGGCCAGGGCAGCGCGCGCAGCGCCTTCAGGAGGAACGGGGAGAGCAGCACGTACCAGAGGTAGGCGCGGATGTACCAGAGCGGTCCGGCCAGTTCGGCGGCCCAGTCCTCGCCGATGAGGCCGTGGATGCCGGGCAGGCCCTCGGCGTAGGGCGGGTCGCTCAGCGGGACGATCCAGTAGAGGAGGTCGAACCACCACCAGCCCGGGTGGCCCTCCGCGTCCGGCCCCCAGCCCTGGATCACCATGCCGGTGACGCCGACCGCGCCGAGCAGCCACAGCGGGGGCAGCAGCCGGCGCATCCGGCCGCGTACGACATGGAGGGCCGGCCGCTTCAGGGAGCGGGCCATCAGGTTTCCGGCGAGCGCGAACATCACGCCCATGGACGGGAAGACCACCGGCAGCCAGGCCCAGCCCATCAGGTGGTAGAAGACGACCCGGAAGAGGGCGACCGCGCGCAGCAGGTCGAAGTAGCGGTCACGGACGGGCGTCCGCTTCACCGGGGCGGCCTCGGTGGCGTCGGCGGGTGGTACCGGTGGGGCCGCGGGCGACAGGGCGGGACCGGGCGAGAGCGGGGGTGCGGTCATGTTCTGGTTCGGTGCTTTCTGCGGCGTCGTGCTCATCGGACGTACTCCTGCTCCTCCTGCGGCACGCGCCGGCGCTGGGTCGGTACGCCCCCGGGCGTGGCCACTCCCCCGGTGCGGCGCAGCTTCTGCCAGCGCAGCCGGCCGCCGGTGAGGGCGGTGATCCAGGACTGGAGCAGGACGACGTACATGAGCTGCCGGTAGAGGATCTGCTGGAGCGGCATCGAGATCAGCGGGGTGAGGCGCTCGCGGTCCAGGGCGAAGGCGTAGACCGCGCAGACCAGTTGGAGGGCCAGTACGCCCAGCCAGGCGCCGATCGTCTTCTCGGTCGGGCCGAAGACGACCCCGTAGAGCAGGAAGATGTCGATCAGCGGGGCGAGCAGCGGGGCGACGACCATGAAGAGGGAGACGAAGGGGAGGCCGACGCGGCCGAAGCGGCCGGAGGGGCCCTTCTCGATCACCGCGCGGCGGTGCTTCCAGATCGCCTGCATGGTGCCGTAGGACCAGCGGTAGCGCTGGGACCAGAGCTGCTGCACGGACTCCGGGGCCTCGGTCCAGGCGCGGGCGTTCTCGGCGTAGACGACCCGCCAGCCCGCCCGGTGCAGCGCCATGGTGACGTCGGTGTCCTCGGCGAGGGTGTCGTCGCTCATGCCGCCGATCGGCGTCAGCGCGGAGCGGCGGAAGGCGCCGACGGCGCCGGGGATGGTGGGCATGCAGCGCAGCACGTCGTACATGCGGCGGTCGAGGTTGAAGCCCATCACGTACTCGATGTGCTGCCAGGCCCCGATGAGGCTGTCCTTGTTGCCGACCTTGGCGTTGCCCGCGACCGCGCCGACCTTCGGGTCGGCGAAGGGCTGGACGAGTTCGCGGACGGTGGTCGGTTCGAAGACGGTGTCGCCGTCCATCATCACGACGATGTCGTGACTGGCGTTGGCCAGGCCCCGGTTGAGGGCGGCGGGCTTGCCCGCGTTGAGCTGGCGGATCACCCGCACGCCCGGCAGGTTCATCGCCTCCACGATCCGGGCGGTGCCGTCGGTGGAGCCGTCGTCGATGACGATGACCTCGACGGGGTGGTCGCTCAGCATCAGCGAACGCACCGTGTTCTCGATGCACTTGGCCTCGTTGTACGCCGGGACCAGCACCGACACCGGTCCGGTGACCGGCGGGCCCCAGCCGGCGCCCTTGCGGCGGACCCGGCGGGCGTGCACGGCGGAGAGCAGCAGCATCAGTCCGAACCGGCCGATGACCAGGGTGCCGATGACGGCCAGGCCGACCACCAGGACGTCGGTGATGTCGTCCGCGGCCTGGACCAGGACGATCCACGCCTTGCCCTTCCACAGGGCGGCGCCGGTGACCGGGGTGTGTGCGCTGGGCGCGTCGAGGGCCTCGGTGAGGTTGTCGAACTCGTAGCCGCGCCGCTGCAGGTCGGGCAGGAGCGTGTCCAGCGCCCGCACGGTCTGGTGGCGGTCGCCGCCGGAGTCGTGCATGAGGACGATGGCGCCCTTGTCGCCCCGCGGGGTGGCGCGCCGGACGATCTCGGCGACGCCGGGCTTCTTCCAGTCCTCGCTGTCGGTGTTGTTGACGACCGTGAGGTAGCCGCGGCTGCCGATGTACTCGGTGACCGGCCAGGACTTGTCGTCCATGGCGTCGGCGAAGGACGAGTAGGGCGGGCGGAAGAGCGAGGTGCGGATGCCGGCGGCACCGGTCAGGGCGAGCTGGTTCTGCGACAGCTCCCAGTCGATGCGGTCCTTCGACTGGTAGGACAGGTCGGGGTGGTTGAAGGTGTGCAGGCCGATCTCGTGGCCCTCGTCGACCATGCGCCGGACCAGGTCGGGGTAGCGGGAGGCCATGGTGCCGGTGACGAAGAAGACGGCGTGGGCGTCGTACTTCTTCAGCACGTCCAGGACCTTCGGGGTCCAGGTCGGGTCGGGGCCGTCGTCGAAGGTGAGGACGAGACGGCGGTCGGGGACGCTCATGCTGTCGGTGCGGCCGCCGCGGGTGTCGATGACCGGCCCGCCGTCCAGGATCTTCTGCGGCACCTTGTCGGTGGCGGCGGGCGGCTGGACGCGGTGGTCGGCGAGTATCTCGCTGTGCACGTAGCCGCGCAGCAGGAGCATCGCCGTCATCGCGACGAGGACGAGCACCGGCAGCAGCAGGCGCAGGGGCAGACGGCGCCGCCGGGAGCCGCCACGGGCTCCCTTCGCGGGGCCGCGACGGCGGGTGGGGACGGCCATCAGAGGGTGTGCTCCACGTGCGGTGAGGGGGAGGTGGGGGCGGCGCCGGCGACCTGGGCGGGGTCGCCCGCTCCGTGGGCGACGGTGCCGGAACCGTCGCCGGTGCCGCCGTCCTCGCCGGCGGTCTCGGTCGGACCGGCGGTCGGGTCGGTGCCGCCCGTCGGGCCGGGGTCGGTCGCGGTGGGGTCGGGTTCCACGGCCGTGGTGGTCGGGGCCGGTTCGCTCGCATCGCCGGCGCCGGGTTGCGGCGTGGTCTGCGTGGCGGTGGGCGACGGGTCCGCGGAGGCGTCCGGCGACGCGGACGTCGGGGCGGTGGCGGTGGCCCGGGTGTCGGTGCCGGGCGCGTAGGTCGCGCCGCCGAGGGCCGGCGCGGAGGTCTGCGGTGCGGCACTGGCGGTGGCGGTGGGCTCGGCCGGCTCGGTGCGGCCCGGAGTGGTGTCGACCTGGCCGGCCGGCCGCCCCTGCTCCTGGCCGGGTACGGGCAGCCAGGGTGCGTCGGAGTTCCCCGACAGCAGGGTGGCGACCATGGCGACGGCGTAGACCGCGCAGGCGAGGCCGACGGCTATGCCGATCCGCCGGTAGCGGCGGATGCGGCGGCCGGACTCGTCGACGAAGACGGGACGGTCGGCACGGTCGGCACGGTCGCTGAAGCCACCGGCCCCGCCGTCGGTTCCGCCGGGGACCCGGCGCAGCATCCCGTCGCCGAGCTGGACGGCGTCGAGCTGGACGGTCACCTCGTGCGGATCGTGGTGCTGACCGGCCGACGCGGGCCGGACCGCCCGCGCGGTACCGGAGCCGGTGTCCCGCCAGGGATCGCGCACGGCGGCGCCGCCGGCGGTGGCAGCGGCGGTGGCCGTGGTGGGGCCGGTCCCAGGGAACGGGGGCCGTACGGCGGTGGCGGTGGGCCGGGGGGCCGCGAGTCTGGGGAACGCGGGCTTGGGGATCGCGGGCAGCCCCTCGGTCACGGCGGGGCCGGGGACCGGAGGGAGCACGTCGGTCGCGGCGGTTCCGGGACCCGGCGACAGGACGTCCGGCTCGGCGGGGCCCAGGCCCCGGCGGAAGCGGAGGATGTCGGTGCGGGTGGTCTCCGGACCGGTCGCCGCCGGTGCCTTCGGGGCGGTCGCCGCCGGGGTCTTCGGGGCGGTCGCCGCCGGGGTCTTCGCGGCGGTCGCCGCCGGGGTCTTCGGGGCGGGGGCCGGCTGTCTGTCGGTGGGCGTCCACGCGCCCCGGGCTATCCGGTCCTCGGGGGTCTCACGCGTCGCCGACGCGGCTTCGGGCCACTCCGGTCGGGCGTTGTTCTGACGGTCGTTCACGTGCACGCACTTCCCCCCACAGACGGGTCGGGGTGCGCTGTCGACTCCGAGCACTCGTCGATCGAACACGGCCCCCACCAGTGTTCGAGCGCCCCCTTTATCACACGGTGCCCGGGAGAGGAATGTAGCGCACCGGAGAGGCGGCGTGTTGACTCGGTTCCCATTTGTTAAGAGGTCATCACCTTCTCGTCACCGTCCGGAATCCATCCATCGGCCGGTCTGTCCAGCCATCCCTCCGCCGCCGCGAGCCGCGCGGCGGCCCGGCGCAGGGCGGGGAACGCGGGGTGCACCAGCCCCTTTCGCCAGACCAGTGACACCGGCGAGAGCGGGACCGGGTCGACCAGCGGACGCACCACCGTCGAGGACATGGCCGGAAAGTCCACCACGGCGAGCACCGGCGTCCCGGTCCTCCCGATAAGACGTTCGAACTCCTCGTCCCCGACGGCGAGCGGCGCCGGCGGCGCCACCTCGATGCCGCGCCCCTCGAACAGGCGGCGGCCGAGATCGGTCCACTCCGGCGTGCGGTCGTTGCCCGCCCCGGCGTACACGGTCTCGCCCGCGAGCGCCCCCAGCGGCACCTCCGCCAGCCCGGCCAGCGGATGCGCCTCGGGCAGGACCACGGCCATCCGCTCGTACCGTACGGGCTGCTGGTCCAGGCCCGCCCGCAGCGCCGGCGGCAGGCCCGCGAACCGTCCGAAGGAGGCGTCCAGCCGGCCGCCGAGCAGTTCGGACGCCGCCCAGGTCAGACCGCTCTCGAAGCGGGCCATCAGCTCCAGTTCGGGGGCGAGGGCGCGGGCCGCGCGCAGTACCCGGCGGCCGGTGGACAGGCCCGGGGAGTTGAGGTCCACCAGCAGGGGGCGGGCCTGCCCGAAGGCGGCGAGCAGGTCGTCCTGGGCCTGGAGGGCACGCCGGGCGTGGGGCAGCAGCCGCTCACCGTCGGCGGTCAGCGTCACCTGCCGGGTGGTCCGTACGAACAGGTCGGCGCCCAACTCCCGCTCCAGGCGCCGCACATCCCGGCTGAGCGCCTGCTGGGCGACGTAGAGACGGCTCGCGGCGCGGGTGAAGTGCAGTTCCTCGGCGACGGTGACGAAGGCACGCAGGAGGCGGGGGTCGAGGTGGCTCGGGCGGGCGGGCATCGGGCGAACTTACAACAGGGGTGCGTGAATGGGCGCGCGGAAGGTGTTGGACCGCCCGGCGGGACCCGGGCGACGGTGGGCACATGCCGCATCCGATGTCCCGTCAGCCGCCCGCACCGGCCGTGCTGCTGACCGTCACCGCCGACACGCTCGTCGCCGTGGACCTGCGTCCGCGTACCCGTCCACCCACCGCTCGACCCGCCGCTCCGCGCACCCCTCCGCCTCCCCGTCCACGCACCCGTCCGCGCACCCGTCCGCGTACCCCTCCGCGACAACGGCCGCCCGGCCCGTACCGGCGAATTCTCGCCGTACCCGGCGCCCGCGCCTTCACAGCCGGGAACCTCGTCGCGCGCCTTCCGCAGGGGATGTTCAGCGTCAGCGCGGTGATGATGATCGCCGCCACCCGGGGGTCGTACGCCCTGGCCGGCGCCGTCGTCGCGACGGGGCTGGCGGCGACCGCCCTGGTCGCCCCGCTGATCGCGCGGCTGGTCGACCGGCGCGGGCAGGCCCGGGTGGCGGTACCGGCCACGGTGACCGCGGTCCTCGGTTCGCTCGCCCTGCTGTGGTGCGTGCGGCGGGACGCCCCCGACTGGACGCTGTTCGCCGCGTACGCCGCCACCGCCACCACCCCCAACACCGGCGGTATGGCCCGCGCCCGCTGGTCGCGTCTGCTGAAGGGCGACGCCGCCGCCCTGCACACCGCCCACTCCTTCGAACAGGCCATGGACGAGCTGTGCTACCTGTTCGGCCCGGTGCTGGCGGCGTTCCTGTGCGGGACGGTCGCCCCGGAGGCGGGCACGCTCGTCGCGGCGGGGCTGCTGATGACCGGCATGCTGCTGTTCACCGCCCAGCGGGCCACCGAGCCGCCCGCCCGGCCCCGGTCGACCGCGCGGGCCCCGCTGCGCGCCCCCGGCATCCCCCCGCTGCTCGCCGTGTGCCTGGCGACGGGCGGGGTGTTCGGCGCGATGGAGGTCGTCACGATCGCCTTCGCCGACGCGCAGGGCCACCGCACGGCGGCCGGCGCGGTACTCGCCCTCCAGGCGGGCGGTTCCTGCGCGGCCGGTCTGCTGTACGGGGCGCTGAAGCCGTCCGGTCCGGACCGGACGCGGCTGGCCCGGTGCGTCGCGGCGATGGCGGCGCTGCTGACGCTGCCGCTGCTGGCGGCGGCCGGCCCGGGGTCGCTGCCGCTGCTGGCGGGCGCGCTGCTGCTGGCCGGGATGGCGACCGCGCCGACGATGGTCACCACGATGACGCTGGTCCAGCGGTACACCCCCGAGGACCGGCTGAACGAGGGGCATGACCCTGGCCGTGACCGGCCTGCTCGGCGGCATCGCCTGCGGCAGCGCGCTCGGCGGCTGGACGGTGGAACACCTCCCGGCGGCACTCGGCTACGCCGTACCGGTCGCCTTCGCCACGACAGCCCTGCTCCTGACCCTGACCCTGACCCCGACCCCGACCACGGTGGTCCGCTCCTCGCCGGCCGACTCTTCCGACCCGGGCGTCCGGGCATGACGAAGGCCCCGCCGCTCGGAAGCGACGGGGCCTGCGCCCACATGGGAACTGTGGAGATGGCGGGAATCGAACCCGCGTCCAACGGTGCGGAATCAGGGCTTCTCCGTGTGCAGTCCGCTTCGATTTTCTCAGCCCCGGAGATCACGCGGACAAGTCTCCGACGGGCTCAGTCACTGTTGGATTTCCCTCTTCACCCCGTGACCGGGATCAAGGTTTAGTCCCCTAGCTGATGCCAGGATCCGGGTCGGGAACAGCCCCGGGCTGACACTCCCTTAGTAGGAGGCTCGCTTCGCTACCTGAGATCAGGCAGCGAGGGCGAAGGCCTGCTGGGAGGAATCGCGCTTGGAATTGGCGATTATTTTTTTCGGCCTGTGGTTTACGAGATCATGGCCGCTTCCTCGACACGCTTCCCCTGCTTCGACATCCGCTGTCGAAACCGATCATCCCCATGTTGTTTTTTCAACCCCTCCGGAGAGGGAGCGCGCACCCGCTGTGAGGTGCGTTGCCATCGTACGTGACCAACGCAGGTCGGGGCCAGCCTATTCCCCGCGCCCCGCCCCCGCCCCGCCCCCGCCCGGCGTCAGGCCCGCTGCTTGCGCCGGATCGCGGACATGGTGCGCTCCGCCTCACGCCGGTCCTGGTGCTCGCGGAGGGTCTGCCGCTTGTCGTACTCCTTCTTGCCGCGCGCCAGCGCGATCTCGGCCTTGGCCCGGCCGTCCTTGAAGTACAGCGCGAGGGGCACGATCGTGTGGCCGGTCTCCTGGTTCTTGGCCTCCAGCTTGTCGATCTCCTCGCGGTGCAGGAGCAGCTTGCGCTTGCGGCGCGCGGAGTGGTTGGTCCAGCTCCCCTGGTGATACTCGGGGATGTGGGCGTTGTGCAGCCACGCCTCGCCCCCGTCGATCTGGACGAAGCCGTCGGTCAGCGAGGTCCGCCCCTCGCGCAGCGACTTGACCTCGGTGCCGGTGAGCACCAGCCCGGCCTCGAAGGTGTCGATGATCGCGTAGTCGTGCCGGGCCTTCTTGTTCTGGGCGACGATTTTGCGCTTGCCGCCCTTCTCGCCGTCCTGCGCCTTGGCCGCCCCGCCGCCCTGCTTGGCCTGGGACTCCTTGGGTACGTACATTCCCTTGTTCATAGTGCCGCCCATTTTCGCACTACGAAGCGGGTCCGCGGGAAGTCGATTACGACGCGCCGCGCGAGACCCCGGGGGCCCGGGAGGGGGCCGGCTACGCCCCCAGACCGCTGAGGACCGTCTCGGCGCGGTCCAGGGCCGCCGGACGCGCGGGGTCCACGTCCAGGTCGGGGGTGATGCCCCGGCCGTCGACGCCGCGGCCCGACGGGGTGCGGTAGTGGCCGACGGTCAGCTCGGCGACCGCGCCGCCGGGCAGCCGGCTGGGCATCTGCACCGACCCCTTGCCGAAGGTGCGCGAGCCCAGCACGACCGCGCGCCCGCGGTCCTGGAGCGCCCCGGTGAGGAGTTCGGCGGCGCTCATCGTGCCGCCGTCGACGAGTGTGACCAGCGGGCGGGTGGTGTCGCCGCCGTCCGGGGCGTGCAGGGCCCGCTGGTCGCCCTCGACGTCGTAGGTGGCGACGAGGCCGCCGTCGAGGAAGGCGGCGGCGGCGGTGACGGCCTCGCCGACCAGTCCCCCGGAGTTGCCGCGCAGGTCCAGGACGATGCCCGTGCGGCCCGGCGCGCGCCGTACGGCGGTGCGGACCTGGTCGCCGACGCCCTTGGTGAAGGAGGTGACCCGGACGACGGTGGCCCCGCCCGCGAGCCGGCGCACGGAGACGGGTTCGGTGCGCAGCCGGGCCCGGCGCACGGTCTCGGTCCACGCCCGGCCGCCCCGCTCCAGGCCGAGCCGGACGGCGGTGCCGGCGGGCGCGTCCTCGGCGTCGCCGCGCAGCAGGGAGACGACCTCGGTGACCGGGCGCCCGCCGACCGGCACCCCGTCGACGCTGCGCAGCCGGTCGCCCTCGCGAACCCCGGCGCCGGCCGCGGGCGACCCGGAACGCACCTTCGTCACCTCGATGGAACCGCCCCGCTCGCGCCGCGCCGACAGCCCGACGCCGGTGTACTGGCCGTCCAGGGCCTCCTCCAACTCCTCGTACTCGCCCGGGGAGTAGACGGCGGCCCAGCGGTCCCCGCTGCGGCTGACGGCCCGTTCGGCGGCCTCCTCGGGGGACTTGCCGTCGGCCAGCGCCTCGGCGGCCGCCCGCGCGACCTCGGTGTGGCTCCCGCTGGGGGCGGCCGGACGGGCCGCGTGAGGGGCCGTCTTCCGGTCGGCCTCGGGGAGCGAGCCGGTGGCCGCCCCGGCGACCAGAACACTGGCGAACACCAAGGTCAGGGCGGCCCCGCGGCGGACGCGGCGGGGCTGACAGAACAGGTCACGACCTGACATGCCGGTGAGTCTAGGACACGGCGAGAGGGCCGCACGGCGGCTTGCCCGTACGACCCTCTTGTCGTGTGTCACACCTTCAGGTACTTGCGCAGCGCGAAGAACGCGGCCAGCGCGGGCATCAGCAGGCTGGTGGCGAGGATGAGCGGAAGCTTCGTCAACACCGCGTCCCAGCCGATGAAGTTGATCAGATTCAGCTTCTCGGACAGGGCCAGGCCGTGGTCGATGATGAAGTACCGCGCGATCACCAGGAAGGCGCAGGCGACGCCGCCGCCGATGAGTCCGGCGACCGCCGCCTCCATGATGAACGGCGCCTGGATGTAGAAGCCGGAGGCGCCGACCAGGCGCATGATGCCGGTCTCGCGGCGCCGGCTGAAGGCGGAGACGCGCACGGTGTTGACGATCAGCATCAGCGCGACGACCAGCATCAGCGCCATGATCGCGCGGGCCGCCCAGTTCATGCCGTTGAGCAGCCCGAAGAGGTTGTCCAGGATGCCCTTCTGGTCCTGCACGGACTGCACACCGTCCCGCCCGTCGAAGGCGGTCGCGATGACCTGGTACTTCTCCGGGTCCTTCAGCTTGATCCGGTACGACTCCTGCATCTGGTCCGGCGTCAGGGAGCTGGCCAGCGGCGAGTCGCCGAACTGCTCCTTGTAGTGCTTGTACGCGTCGTCCTGCGACTCGTACGTCACGTCGTCCACGACCGCCATCTTGTCGAGGTCGGTGAGGATCTGCTTCTTCTGGTCGTCGGTCACCGCGCCCTTGGCGCAGTTGGGGTCGGACTCCGCGTCGCTCTTGTTGCAGAGGAAGACGGAGACGTTGACCTTGTCGTACCAGTAGCCCTTCATGGTGGTGACCTGGTCGCTCATCAGCAGCGAGCCGCCGAACAGGGCCAGGGACAGGGCTACGGAGACGATGACCGCGAAGGTCATGGTCAGGTTGCGGCGGAGACCGACACCGATCTCCGAGAGGACGAACTGGGCGCGCATGGCGTCTGGTCAAGCCTTTCCGTGGATACCGGGCGAGCGGCGGGTCTCAGTGCTGGTAGCCGTAGACACCGCGCGCCTGGTCGCGGACGAGGCGCCCCTTCTCCAGCTCGATGACGCGCTTGCGCATCTGGTCCACGATGTTCTGGTCGTGGGTCGCCATGATCACTGTGGTGCCCGTCCGGTTGATCCGGTCGAGCAGCTTCATGATGCCGACGGAGGTCTGCGGGTCGAGGTTGCCGGTGGGCTCGTCGGCGATCAGCAGCTTGGGGCGGTTGACGAAGGCGCGCGCGATGGCGACGCGCTGCTGCTCACCGCCGGACAGCTCACCCGGTCTGCGGTCCTCCTTGCCGCCGAGCCCGACGAGGTCGAGCACCTGCGGCACGGACTTGCGGATCTCACCGCGCGACTTGCCGATGACCTCCTGCGCGAAGGCGACGTTCTCGCCGACCGTCTTGTTGGGCAGCAGGCGGAAGTCCTGGAAGACCGTCCCGAGCTGGCGCCGCATCTGCGGCACCTTCCAGTTGGACAGCCGGGCGAGGTCCTTGCCGAGGACGTGCACCTGTCCGTGACTGCACCGCTCCTCACGGAGGACCAGCCGCAGGAAGGTGGACTTGCCGGAGCCGGAGGACCCCACGAGGAAGACGAACTCGCCCTTCTCGACCTCCAGGGAGATGTCCCTGAGGGCTGGGTGGTTCTGCTTCGGGTAGACCTTGGAGACGTTGTCGAATCGGATCACGGATGCACCACGGGTCGCCGGGGGTAGATGTGCGTGACCATACGCGAAGGGGACGGGCGCCCGCAGTCACCGGTCGGGGTTGCGCCATGGTTGCGCCTTATGTCCGTACACCCTGCCGGTACGGACCACGCGCAGCGACTCGCGGAACCTGGCACAGTGGAAGGGGAACGTTCGCGCACGCGCGGGCGTTGTGTACGTGGAACCGGTGCGAGGAGGGCGAGCGCATGACGTACGACCGGCTGGTGTGCGCGAACTGCGCGGCGCCCGTGAGCGAGGGCCGCTGTCCCGTCTGCCGGGCCAACCGCGAGCGGCTGCAGCAGGGGAACTTCTTCGCGGATCTCAACCCGGTGGCGCTGATCGCGCTGCTCGCGGTACTGGTGGCGGCCGTGGCCATGCTGGCCCACCAGACCGTCTGAGACCGGCAGCGATCGGCAGGGACCAGCAGGGACAACGGGCGAGAGGCCCGGAGCGTGGGACACGCTCCGGGCCTCTCGTCTGTGCCGTGGTCGTACGCGCGGGGCGTACGCGGGCGGTCGCGGTCAGGCCGCGGCGGCGCCCCGGCCGTTCATGAGGCGCGGCAGCACGCGGAAGCCGACGCCGCCGGCGATCATCGTGGCGGCACCGATGATCAGGAACGTGGTCTCCGCGGCACCGGTCTCGGCCAGCTCCTCGCCGCTGCCCTGGGCCGCGGTGTCGGCCGGCGAGTCGTCGCCGGTCTCGGTGAGGGCCGAGGAGCCCTGGTTCTGGGTGACGTTGTCGTTGCCACCGTCGGGGTTGGTGTTGCCGCCGGTGGAACCACCGGTGGCGTCCGAGCCGCCGGAACCGCCGGTGGAGCCGCCACCGCCGGTCGAGCCGCCACCGCTGGTGGAACCGCCGGAGGTGCTGCCACCGGTGGTGGTGTCGCCGGTCGAACCGCCGGACGTCGTGCCACCGCCGGACGTGCTGCCACCGCTGGTGGAGCCACCGGAGGTGCTGCCACCGGTGGTGGTGTCGCCGGTCGTGCCACCCGTCGTGGTGTCGCCCGTGGTACCACCGGTCGTGGTGTCGCCGGTCGTACCACCCGTCGTGGTGTCGCCGGTCGTACCACCGGACGTGGTGTCGCCCGTGGTACCACCGGTCGTGGTGTCGCCGGTCGTACCACCGGTCGTGGTGTCGCCGGTCGTACCACCCGTCGTGGTGTCGCCGGTCGTACCACCGGACGTGGTGTCGCCCGTGGTACCACCGGTCGTGGTGTCGCCGGTGGTGCCACCGGACGTGGTGTCGCCCGTGGAGCCGCCGGCCGCGCCCCCGTCGTCCTCGCAGGTCGGGTCGACCACGATGTCGCACGGGTCGGGCTCGCCCGTGAGGGTCACGCCGACATTGAAATCGAGTGCCGAGGCGGCACCCGCGGCGGTCAGCGAGGCTCCGGCCGCGATCACGGCACCGGCCGCTATCCGCGCGACACGGATCCGCGTCTTCTTCGTCATATGGTTGCTACCCCCAGTAGCTGAAATAGTCGATGCGGCCGCGCTCGGGGCCGTGATCGACGGGAGTAGCGCTTGGAAGTCCCCCGGTTCACATGCGCCCCAGGAATACGCATGCCGCGCCTCACCATTCCTATTTTTCATAGCAACGTCAAGGCCATTGCGTACGGGATGTCCCGGAACGGGGAGTATGGCCTGATACAAAGTATGTGAGCGTGCCGTAAAAACCGGACATACGACAACTGCCGCCCGGTGGACGGCAGTTGTCGTATCGACAAAGTTACTTCTCCTGCTGCTTGCGCCAGCGAATGCCGGCCTCCAGGAAGCCGTCGATCTCACCGTTGAAGACGGCCTCGGGGTTGCCCACCTCGTGGTCGGTGCGCAGGTCCTTGACCATCTGGTAGGGGTGCAGCACGTAGGAACGCATCTGGTTGCCCCAGGAGTTGCCGCCGTCGCCCTTGAGCGCGTCCATCTTGGCCTGCTCCTCCTGGCGGCGCCGCTCAAGGAGCTTGGCCTGGAGGACGTTCATCGCGGTCGCCTTGTTCTGGATCTGCGAGCGCTCGTTCTGGCAGGAGACGACGATGCCGGTGGGGAGGTGGGTGAGGCGCACCGCGGAGTCGGTGGTGTTCACGCCCTGGCCGCCGGGGCCGGAGGAGCGGTAGACGTCCACCCGCAGCTCGGACTCGTCGATCTCGATGTGGTCGGTCTGCTCGACCACGGGCAGGATCTCGACGCCCGCGAACGAGGTCTGCCGGCGTCCCTGGTTGTCGAAGGGCGAGATGCGCACCAGCCGGTGCGTGCCCTGCTCCACGGAGAGGTTGCCGTAGGCGTACGGCACCTGCACGGCGAAGGTGGTCGACTTGATGCCGGCCTCCTCCGCGTACGAGGTCTCGTAGATCTCCGTCTTGTAGCCGTGCTGCTCGGCCCAGCGCAGGTACATCCGCTGGAGCTTCTCGGCGAAGTCCGCGGCGTCCACGCCACCGGCCTCGGCGCGGATGTTGACCAGCGCCTCACGGGCGTCGTAGTCGCCCGAGAGCAGGGTGCGGACCTCCATCTCGGCCAGCGCCTTGCGCACCGACACCAGCTCCGCATCGGCCTCGGCGCGGGTGTCCGGGTCGTCCTCCTCCTCGGCCATCTCGAACAGCACACCGAGATCGTCGATCCGGCCGCGCAGGGCCTCGGCCTTGCGCACCTCGGCCTGGAGGTGGGACAGCTTGCTGGTGATCTTCTGCGCCTCGTCCGGGTTGTCCCACAGGGACGGCGCGGCCGCCTGCTCCTCGAGCACGGCGATGTCTGCCCTCAGCTTGTCGAGGTCCAGAACGGCCTCGATCGACTCCATGGTCGAGGAGAGGGACTTGAGCTCTTCGGAAACATCGACGACTGCCACGCCTCCAGCCTAACGGCTCCGCCAAGCGGTCCTCGCCGGACCGGGGCGCCGCGGCGGGTGGGCCTGCTCACCGCGGCGCCCCGCGGCCCGGCGCCGGGAGGGTCCGGCCTCAGGGGGAGGCGGGTGCCGAGTTCCGCGTGTCCTGGGGCTCCGCGCCCGGGTCGTCGCCGTCCGCGGCCAGCCAGGTGCCGACGCCGGCCGCCACCAGGACGAGGGCGCCCGCGCCCAGCGCGATCCGGCGCCGCCGGGTGGCCGCGCGGTTGCGGGCGGAGCCGGGGCGGGGGGCGCCGGCCGCGCGTGGCGCCCGCGCCGTGCCGAGGGCGCCGCCGGCCAGTTCGTCGGCGGCCGGGACCCGCATGGAGGTGTGGGTGTCGCGGTTGGAGTCGGCGGGTCTGGCGCCGGGAACGAGCGGAACCGCGCCGCGCCGGCGCACCGGGTCGCCCGCCGGGGCGGGCCCGGCGGGCGGCTCCTCGGCGCCGCCCCCGGTCTCCTCCGGCTGCTCGGCGCCGGGCTCGTCCACGTCGAGCGGCCCCATCCCGGCCAGCAGCGGCAGCAGCTCGCGCAGCCGGCCGCCCAGCTCGGAGGCGCGCAGCCGGGAGGCGGGCGCCTTGGCCAGGCACTGCACGAGGAGCTGCCACAGCTCGTCGGGGATGCCGGGGAGGGGGACGACGGTCTCCGTGACGTGGCGGCGCAGTACCGCCCCGGGGTGGCCGCCGCCGAACGGGGTGAAGCCCGCCAGCAGCTCGTACAGGACGGTGGCCAGGGCGTAGATGTCCACGGCGGCGCGCGGCGGCAGGCCCTCGACGATCTCCGGGGCGAGGTAGTCGGGGGTGCCGATGATCTTCGTGGCGCGGGTGCGGCGCGGGGTGTCGATGAGTTTGGCCACCCCGAAGTCGGTCAGCAGCGCGCGGTGCGAGCCGCCGGGGCCGAGCGGGCCCCGCATGTCGAGGAGGACGTTCTCCGGCTTGACGTCGCGGTGCACGACCCCGGCGGCGTGCGCGGCGGCCAGTCCGTCGGCGACGTCGGCGGTGATCGCCACCGCGGCCTCGGGCGACAGGCGCCGCTCACGGTCGAGCCGGGTGCGCAGGTCGGTGCCGCGGACCAGGTCCATGACGAGCGCCAGGTCGTTGCCGTCGACCACGAGGTCGCGCACGGAGACGACGTGGGGGTGTTCGAGACCGAGCAGGGCGGTGCGCTCCTGCACGAAGCGGCCGACCAGCTCCTGGTCGGACGCGAGGTCCTCGCGCAGCAGCTTGATCGCGACGGGTCCCTCGGGACCCTCGCCCAGCCACACCGTGCCGGCGCTGCCCCGCCCGAGGATCTGGTGGGCGGTGTACCGGCTGCCGATCTTCCGTGCCAAGACTGCTCCTACCGACGCGTGTTGCCGACGCTGCGCCGATCCGGGGGACGGCCCCCGGACCCCCGGCCGGCTGAGCCGGCCCTCGGTCGACAAAAGTACGCGCCGAAAGAGCCGGCCTTCACCACCGAGGCGGAAATCACCCGTCGGAAGTCGACAAATCCCCGGAGTCGCCGTGCGCGGCGGCCGTGCACGACGGCTCCGGGGAGGTCAGTTGCCGGCGCCGAGGTCCTCGATCCAGCCGGTGACGTCACCGACCCAGTCGGAGAGCTGATCCCAGTAGCCCTTGCCGGTGCCGATCCAGTCCTGGAGCGGGCTCAGCTCCCAGATCAGCCAGCCGGCCACGAAGAGGACGACCAGCGTGACCAGGCAGCCCTTGAGGCAGCCCAGGCCGGGGATGCGCACCGGGTTGGCGCTGCGCTGCCGCGGCGGCCGGGGCTCGCGCCGGGGGCGCTGCGGCTCGGGTGTCGGCGGCGGGGCGTACCGCTGCGGCTGGGGCTGCTGGGGCTGCGGGGTGGCGTACCGCCGCGGCTGGGGCTGCTGCTGTCGTTGCTGCTGCTGTTGCTGTCGCTGCTGTTGCTGCGGGTAGCCGTAGCCCTGCGGGGGCTGCTGGGGCGCCTGGCGGGGCTGCTGCTGCGGCCGGGAGACCTGGCGCTGGGGGCGGCGGCGCAGCGGGTCCTCGTTCGGGTCGAGGTACTGCACCTGCGTCTGCTCGTTGCGGTCGCGGGCGGCGCGGAGCTGGTTCTGCCAGGGGTGCGGGTCCTCGGGCCCCTGCCCCTGACCGGGCCCGCCGGGCTGTCCCGGCGGCACCGGCGGCATGACGGCGGTCGGGTCGGCCGCGCCCGCCCCCGTACTGGGCAGTACGGCGGTGGGATCGGCGGCGCCGGCCGGGCCGCCGGTGTGCGGCAGGACGCTGGTGGCGGCGTTCGGGTCGTAGGCGCCGTCCGGATTTTGCGGGAGCACCTGTGTGGCGTCGGCGGCGCCGGGCGTGCCGGGGACCGGCGCGGGGGCCGGGTCGGGGGCGAGCAGCACGCCGATGTGCTCGGCGGCGGCGATCTGCGCGGAGTTGGCGTGCACGCCGACGCCCTCGGCGACCACGCGCAGGGCGCGGGCGAGGTTCTCGGCGCTCGGGCGGGCGTCGGGGTTCTTGCTCAGGCAGCGCTCGATGACCGTCCACAGCGGGTCGGGGACGGTCGAGGGGCGGCGCGGCTCGGCGCTCAGGTGCTGGTGCAGCACCTCCAGAGCGGAGTTGCCGGAGAACGGCGGACGCCCGGTGACCAGCTCGTACAGCAGGATGCCGGCGCCGTAGATGTCGACGGCGGAGGTCTGCGGGCGGCCCTCGGCGGACTCCGGCGCGATGTACGCGGGGGTGCCGACGAACTCGTGGGTGCGGGTGAGGCCGGGCGAGTCGGCGAGGCGGGCGATGCCGAAGTCGGTGAGCATCGGGTGCATCTCGCCGCCGGTCTGCGCGAGCAGGACGTTGGCCGGCTTCAGGTCGCGGTGCACCACGCCGTCGGCGTGGCTGGCGGCGAGCGCGTCGGCGATCTGGGCGGTGAGCAGCGCCGCGGCGACGGGGCTGAACGGCCCGTTCTCGCGCAGGTAGCGGTGCAGGTCGGGGCCGTCGACGAGGTCCATGACCAGCGCCAGCAGATCGCCCTCGACGACCAGGTCGCGGACCCGGACGATGTTCGGGTGGGTCAGCCGCAGCAGGACGGAGCGCTCCCGCAGGAAGCGCATCACGATGTCCGGGTCGTTCGCGAGCTCCTCCTTGAGGACCTTGATCGCGACGGTCTCGCCGGGCTGTCCGGGCACGGCCGCCTCGGCGCCCGCGGTCTCCCGCTGGCTGGCCCGCCAGACGGTCCCCGTGGCACCGCGTCCCAGCGGCTCTTCGAGGAGGTACTTGCTGCCTACCGGCCGCACGTCATGCGCTCCTTGCTGCTTGCTGGGTTGCTTGCCGAGTTGCTTGTCGCCTGTTCCGACCCACTGTAGTGCCGGGGTGGTTCCGGTTCCGGAGCGGTTCCGGAACGCGTCCGAAGGAAAGACGCGGGACGCGGCGCTCCGGTTGCCGGGGGGTGAAGGCGACCGATCTTAAGAGGCGTTCAAACGATCATCTGGGCAGCACTGGTCAGGCATTTTTGAGGGCAGAGCCGACCAAT
Organism: Streptomyces ziwulingensis; assembly: GCF_039542605.1. Classification (NCBI taxonomy): domain Bacteria; kingdom Bacillati; phylum Actinomycetota; class Actinomycetes; order Kitasatosporales; family Streptomycetaceae; genus Streptomyces; species Streptomyces ziwulingensis. The sequence continues at coordinate 29,292 of NZ_BAABIG010000070.1, read as the reverse complement.
CAAGATCATTTGACAGTGCGGGGCGGGCGCGTTGTCAGTGGCAGGTGCGAGGATGCGGGTCAGTACTGGCCGACGTGTTCGTGTGGCGGTGGGGGAAGTCCGTGGTGGGGGACCACGGGGCTGCTTCGTCCCCATCGGCCGCGCGGGCGCCCGCGCGAAGGGACCGCTGACGGCGATGCAGATCCGGCTGACCGTCGTAGACCCGCTGGGCCCGTTCTCCTCCCCCTCGGCGGGGAGCGCCGCGCGCTGCGACGTGCTCGTCACGGCGCCCGCGGGCACCGCCCTCGCCACGGTGGCGCCCGCGCTGGCCGCGGCGGTCCCGGGCGGGGACGCCTCCGGTCCGGGCCCCGGTTCCGGTGGCTCCGGTTCGGTGGTGCTGTACGCGGCCGAGCGGCGGCTCGACGCGCAGCGCTGCACGCTGGGCGAGCCCCCCTTGATCGACGGTGCCGTGCTCTTCCTGGGCGCCCCGGGCGATCCCCAGCCGCACCCCGAGTCGGCCGACGCCCCGACCCAGCTCCACGTCGTCGCCGGTCCCGACGCGGGCGGCGTCCACCTGCTGCACGGCGGCCAGATCCAGCTCGGCCGCGCCGCCGACGCGGACGTGGCGCTCGACGACCCCGACGTCTCCCGGGCGCACTGCGCCGTGACCGTCGCCGCCGACGGCCGGGTCACGGTCGCCGACCTCGGCTCCACCAACGGCACCTGCCTGGACGGCAGGCGGGTGGGCGAACGCCCGGTGCGGTTCCCGCCGGGGGCGCTGCTGCGGGTCGGCGAGTCGGCCCTGCGCCTGGTCCCGGCCCCCGGCACGGGGACACGCGTGGCGACGACGCCGGACGGGGAGGGGCACGTACGGGTGTCCACCCGGGGCGGCGGGGAGCACGGGCCGGCCGGCGGGGCCGCCGAGAGGCACCGGGCGGCAGCCGGACCGGGGGCGGGTGACGGTGCCGCGTCCGGGCCGGGGCGGACGGCACGCACGCGCGTGGGCGGTGACTCGGCGGCGGGGCAGGGCTCCTCCGGCGGGCCGGGGGCGCAGAGCGGTTCCGCGTCCGGGCCGGGGGCGGGGGGCAGTCCCGCGTCCGGGCCGGGGGCGGCGGGCGCACGCGTGGGCGACGGGTTCACAGGGAGCGGGCGGGGCCGGTCCGCCGGGCACGGTTACGGCGCGGAGGGCTGGGGCGCCGACGAGGCGTCCGGCGCGCGGGGCCACGGCCCGGTCGAGCCCCTCGTCCCCGGGCAGGGCCTCGCCCCGCGGATCGAGAACCAGCGCCCAGACGCGGTGGGCGGCGGCGGCACGCACGGGGGACGTTCCGGAGCGGGAGACGTCCCGGCGACGTCCGGGGCGGACGATCCGTACCGGGCGGACGATCCGTACCGGGCGGACGATCCGTACCGGGGGGACGATCCGTACCGGGGGGACGGGCCGGCCCTCGGGGGACACGCGGCCGACCCGCGCGACGCACATCGGGGGCAAGGGGCGGGCCCGTACGGAGGGACCGGCCGGTACGGAGAGGCGGGGCCGGACGGCGGCGCCGCCCGCGCGCACGGGCGCGAGGAGGGCTCGCGGGCGCCGTCCGGGTACGGCGAGACCGCCTCCAGGGGCGGCGGGTCCGTGAGCGGGTCGCACGACAGGGCCGGACGGCCGGGTGACCCGTACGCCGGGCACACGCGGGAGGCCGGTCCGCGGGACGGGTCGGAACCGGAGGCGTCCGCCCCCGGGGTCTCCCGCCGAGGAACTCCCCCCAGCGACGGCTACGGCGACGATCACGGCTACGACGACGGCTACAGCGACGGCGACGGGACCGGCGTCCCGTACAACACCACGAGCGGGCGTAAAGGGACGCCGTTGCGCGGGACCGACGCCCCGCAGGGTGTGCGTCGGCGTGGTGGGCTGTCGGCCTGGGCGCGGCGGCTGGCCGGCGGGCGGGCCGAGGAACCGGCGGCCGGGTCCGGCCAGGTCCCCGGCGCCCCCGAGGAACCGGCCGGCGCCCCGGTGGAGCCGGTGGCCGGTCCCTCCCCGGTGCCGGAGACCTGGCCGGACCCGGCCTCGCTGCTGCTGACGGCGCTGGCCCCCGGCCCCCGGCTGTGGGAGCGCGGTCCGGGTCACCCGGAGGCGCTCGCCGTGCGGCTCGGCACCGCCGACCGGGTCGCCCCCGGCGGCGCGGCGCCGCTGCCCGCCGTCCCGGTGACCGCCGGGCTCCGCGAGGCCGGGGCGCTGGGGCTGGCCGGACCGCGCGAGCGGCTCGCGGGGCTGGCCCGCGCCGTGCTGGCCCAGCTCGCCGCCCTGCACTCGCCCGACGCCCTGGAGATCGTCCTGATCAGCGCGGACCGTACCCGCCCCGCGGCGGACCGCGCCGCGGAGTGGTCCTGGCTCGGCTGGCTGCCGCACCTGCGCCCGGGGCACGGCCAGGACTGCCGGCTCCTGCTCGCCCACGACCGCGAACAGGCCACGGCCCGCACCCAGGAACTCCTGCGCCGCCTCGAAGACCACCTGGAGGACCACCGGACGGTCGCGGTGCCGGACCCGGCGACGGGCCCGGTCACCGGCCTGACCACCCCGGCGCAGGCCGTCCCCGCGCAGGCCGCCCCCGCGCAGGCCACCTCCGCGCAGCCCACCTCCGCGCAGGCCGTCCCCGCGTCCGACCACCGCCGCCCCTCCTGGGCGCTCCCGGACGACGCGGCCGGCGTGGCCGGCGCCGGCGAGGGTGCCGGGCGCGGCTTCCCGGGGCCGTACACCGTCGTCGTCGTGGACGGTGATCTGCCCGGCGCCGATCTGCGCGAGGCGGTGGCGCGGCTGGCCGTGGAGGGGCCGGGGGCCGGCATCCACGTCGTGTGTCTCGCCGAGACGCCCCCCGCCTCCCCCCTCTCCCCGGTGACGCGGACGTACGAGGCGGCCTGCGCGGTGTCGCCGGTGTTCCGGCACTGCGGCGCGGTGGCGCTGCTCAGCGGGGACGTGGCGACGGCCCTGCGGCTGCTGCGCGTCGCCCCCGCGGGGTCGGCCCCGGCCGGTCCGGTCGGGCACGGCACCCTGGGCACCGTGGACGCCGTCTCCCTGGCCTGGGCGGAGCGCTTCGCGCGGGCGCTGGCCCCGCTGCGCACGGAGGGCGGCGCCGGTGAGCGGCACGCGCGGGTGTCCGCGCCGCTGCCCCAGGCGGCCCGCCTCCTCGACGAACTGGGACTCGCCCGCGCCACCCCCGCGTCCCTGATGGCGCGCTGGGCGGACGCCGCCGACGACGCGCAGGCCCTCGGCGGACGGGCGCAGGGCGTGCTGGGCGCCGGACCGCGCGGCCCGGTCGTCGTGGACCTCGCCGCCGAGGGACCGCACCTGCTGATCGAGGGGGCGCCGGGCAGCGGCCGTACGGAACTGCTGCGCGCCCTCGTCGCCTCGCTCGCCTCCGCCGAACGCCCCGACCGCCTCGGCATCGTGCTGATGGACGGGCGGGACAGCACCGGTGCGGGCGGCGCGTCCGGTGAGGGGCTGCGGGTCTGCACGGACGTCCCGCACGTGACCACCCACCTCACCGCCGACGACCCGGTGCGGATGCGGGAGTTCGCCCAGTCGCTGAGCGCCGAACTGAAACGGCGGGCGGAGCTGCTCGGGCGTTCGGACTTCGCCCGGTGGCACACCGGGCACGAGGTGTCCGGCCGGCTGGTCGCCCAGCGCTCGGCGGGTACGACGCGCGGCGCGGACGGACCGGCGGCGGGGCAGGGCGCGCCGGGCGGGGTGCGCTGCGGGGCCGCGGATCTGGACAGCCCGCCCAGTTCGACGCTGCGGCTGCGGCCGGGGGCGGCCCGGCGGCGGGCGGAGGCGGCGCCGCCGCTGCCCCGCCTGGTGGTGATCGTGGACGACCTCGACGCGTTGGTCGCTCCCCCGCTGGGCTCGCCCGGGCGGCCCGCCGCCGGGTCGGTGATGCGGGCGCTGGAGGCCGTCGCGCGCGAGGGCGAGCGGCTGGGCGTGCACCTGGTGGCCGCCGCCGTGCCCGGGGGCCGTACCGCGCAGACGGAACCGGCCCGCCGGGCCGCGCTGCGGGTCACGCTCGACCCGCCGGTGCCGGGACCGGACGAACCGGTGCCGGGACGCGGCCGGTTGGCGTGGGCGGACGGCCGTACGGTCCCGTTCCAGGGCGGCCGGGTCACCGGCCGCATCCCTCGGACGGCGACCCTGCGCCCCACGGTGGTGCCGCTGGAGTGGCACCGCATGGGCGACCCGCCGGCCCGCCGCCCGGTGCGCGAACTGGGCAACGGGCCGACCGATCTGGCCCTGCTGGCCAGCGCGTTGGAGCGGGCGGCCCGGCAGGTGTCGGCGGCCCAGGTGCCCTCCCTGCTCTGATCCCCTCGCTGAGCCCCGCCGCGCTCCCCTCGCTGAGCCCCGCCGCGCTCCCGTCGCTGAGCCCTGCCCCGCTCCCCGCGCTGAGCCCTGCCCTGCTCCCCGCCCCTGGTCACGAGGGAGTCACGATCCCCCGGTAGGCGTGGGACGCGCTCTTGCCGCCCCCGTCCCCCCGGGCGTACACAGAGCCCACGGAACAGCGCGGAGACGTTCGACGAGGAACGAAGAACGGGGCAGTGATGCGCAGGAGCAGCACCATCCGGACACGCCGGACCGCGAGGGGCACGAGGCCCGCGACCGCCACGGGGGCCGCCACCGTCACGAGATCCGCCACCGCCGCGCGGGCCGCCGCGGCCGTCGTCGCGGGCGCGCTGGCGGTCACGCTCACCGCGTGCGGGGGCGACGACGACGGGGACGACAAGGGCGGCGCGGACACCGGCGGCAAGGAGACGGCGGCCACCGTCACCCTGCCGAAGCTGGACGGCGAGAGCCTGGAGGTCGCCGCCGTCTGGACCGGCGCCGAGCAGAAGAACTTCAAGCAGGTCCTCGCCGAGTTCGAGAGGCGCACCGGCGCCAAGGTGACCTTCGTGCCCGCGCAGGACCCGATCATCAACTTCCTCGGGTCGAAGATCGCCGGCGGTGCCCCGCCGGACGTGGCGATGCTGCCGCAGCCGGGCGCCGTCAAGCAGGCGGTCGAGAAGGGCTGGGCGAAGCCGCTGGGCGACGCGGCCCGCGCGGAGCTGGCCAAGAACTACTCGCAGGGCTGGCAGGACATCGGCACGGTCGACGGCAAGCCGTACGGCGTCTACTACAAGGCCGCCAACAAGTCGCTGATCTGGTACAACGCCCAGGTCTTCGAGAACGCGGGCGCCACCGAGCCGAAGACCTGGGACGAGTTGCTGACCACCGCGCAGACCGTCTACGACTCCGGCGTCACGCCGTTCTCGGTCGGCGGCGCCGACGGCTGGACCCTCACCGACTGGTTCGAGAACATCTACCTCTCCCAGGCGGGCCCGGAGAAGTACGACCAGCTCGCCGCGCACGAGATCAAGTGGACCGACCCGTCCGTGCAGGACGCCCTGACCACCCTCGCCGGGATCTGGGGCAAGAAGGACTATGTGGCGGGCGGCGCGCAGGGCGCCCTCCAGACGGAGTTCCCGGCCTCGGTGACCCAGACCTTCACCGGCGGCGACCAGCCGAAGGCCGGCATGGTCTACGAGGGCGACTTCGTGCAGGTCAACATCGGGGAGACCAAGGCGAAGGTCGGCACGGACGCGAAGGTGTTCCCGTTCCCGCCGGTGGGTGACACCGCGCCGGTGGTCTCCGGCGGCGACGCGGCGGTGATCCTGGAGGAGTCGAAGGCGGCGCAGGCGCTGGCCACCTTCCTGGCCTCACCGGACGCGGCGACGATCCAGGCGAAGCTGGGCGGCTACCTCTCGCCGAACAGAAGCGTCGACGCCGCCGCGTACCCGAACGACGTGCAGCGCGAGATGGCCGAGGCGCTCATCGCGGCCGGCGACGACTTCCGCTTCGACATGTCCGACCAGGCGCCGCAGGCGTTCGGCGGCACGCCCGGCAAGGGCGAGTGGAAGGCGCTGCAGGACTTCCTGAAGGACCCGAAGGACATCGCGGGCGCGCAGCGGAAGCTGGAGGCGGACGCGGCGGCCGCCTACGGGGACTGACGCGGTGGCGTCGACCGCGGCGGCGGGGGGCCCTGCGGGCCCCGCCGCCCCCAAGTCGCGCAGGAGTGTGACCGGCACCCGCAGGACCGTGGCGGTGTTGTTCCTGCTGCCCGCCTTCGTGCTGCTCGGCGCGCTCGTGGTCTACCCGATCGGGTACTCGCTCGTCCGCAGCTTCTACGACCAGTCCGGTGACGGCTTCGCCGGACTGGACAACTACCAGGCCCTGTTCACCGACGACGGCATCCGTACCGCGCTGAAGAACAACATCGTCTGGGTGGTGTTCGCGCCGACCGTGGCCACCGCCCTCGGCCTGGTCTTCGCGGTGCTGACCGAACGGGTGCGCTGGGGCACGGCGTTCAAGCTGGTCGTCTTCATGCCGATGGCGATCTCGATGCTCGCGGCCGGCATCATCTTCCGGCTGGTCTACGACCAGGACCCGGACAAGGGCATCGCCAACGCGGTGTGGGTGGGCGTGCACGACACGTTCGCCGAGTCGTCGGCGTTCCCCAAGGCGCACCCCGGGCGCGATTCGCCACTGGAGGCGGCCGGCGGGGGCGCGTTCGTCACCAAGGAGCCGGTCCGGGCCGGCCGGCCGGTCGTGCTGCCGCTGGTCGGGGTCGCCCCGGACCTGCTGCCGGACGGCGCGGAGCCCGCCGCGGCGGCGCAGCCCGAGGACGGCAGGGTCACCGGCACCACCTGGCAGGACTTCACCCGCGGCAAGGGCGTCGGCACCCTCGGCGGGGTCGACGCCGGCGAACTCGGCTACCCCGGCATGCGGATCGAGGCGGTCCGGGACGGTGCGGTCGTCGCGGCCACCGAGGCGGCGGGCGACGGCACGTTCACGCTGCCCGCGGCGGCCGACGGGGCGCTGCTGCGGCTGCCCGCGGACAACTTCGAGGAGCCGTACAACGGCCTGGACTGGCTCGGCCCGGCGCTGGTCACCCCGGCCGTCATCGGCTCGTACGTGTGGATGTGGGCGGGGTTCGCGATGGTGCTGATCGCGGCCGGGCTCGCGGGTATCCCCCGGGAGCTGCTGGAGGCGGCGCGCGTCGACGGGGCGAGCGAGTGGCAGGTGTTCCGCAGGGTCACCGTCCCCCTCCTCGCCCCGGTCCTCGCGGTCGTCGCCGTCACCCTGATGATCAACGTGCTGAAGATCTTCGACCTGGTGTTCATCATCGCCCCGGGCTCCTCGCAGGACGACGCGAACGTCCTCGCGCTGGAGCTGTACCGCAAGGGCTTCGCCGAGGACCAGCCGGGCGTCGCGAGCGCGATCTCGGTCTTCCTGCTGCTCCTGGTGATCCCGGTGATGTGGTTCAACGTGCGACGGCTGCGGCGGGAGGTGCGGCGATGACCGCGGACGCGGGCTCCGTCCCGAAGGCGGCGCGGGGCGCCCGGCCCCGCCGGTCGCTGGGTGCCCGGCTGGCCGGGCGCGCGAGCGGCGGCCTGGTGCGGGTGGTACTGCTCCTGGTGGGCCTGTTCTGGCTGGTCCCGACGATCGGTCTGCTGCTGTCCTCGCTGCGGACCTCGCAGGACATGGCCGCCGACGGCTGGTGGCAGGTGTTCGCCGAGCCCTCCCGGCTCACCTTCGGTGCCTACCAGGAACTGCTGAAGAACGGCGACATCACCGACTCGCTGCTCAACACCGTGCTGATCACGGTCCCGGCCACCGTCCTGGTGGTGGTGATCGGCTCGCTGGCCGGTTACGCGTTCGCCTGGATGGAGTTCCCCGGCCGCGACTGGTGGTTCCTGGGCGTGGTCGGGCTGCTGGTGGTGCCGGTGCAGGTCGCGCTGATCCCGATCGCCGAACTGTTCGGCAAGGTCGGCCTGTTCGGTTCGCTGCTGGGCGTGGTCCTCTTCCACGTCGGGTTCGGCCTGCCGTTCGCGGTGTTCCTGCTGCGGAACTTCTTCGCCGAGATCCCGCGGGAGCTGCTGGAGGCGGCCCGCCTGGACGGCGCCGGTGAACTGCGGCTGTTCGCCCGGGTGGTGATGCCGCTGGGCGGCCCGGCCATCGCGAGCCTCGGCATCTTCCAGTTCCTGTGGGTGTGGAACGACATGCTGGTCGCGCTGATCTTCTCGGACTCCGGGAACCAGCCGATCACGGTCGCCCTGCAGACACAGGTACGGCAGTTCGGCAACAACATCGACGTGCTGGCACCCGGCGCGTTCATCTCCATGGTGATCCCGCTGGCCGTGTTCTTCGCGTTCCAGCGGCAGTTCGTGTCCGGCGTGATGGCGGGCGCGGTGAAGTGACCGGCGGGCGGGCACGGTGAAGTGACCGGCGGGCGGGCACGGCCGGCGGACACGTGAGCGAGGGGGGACGGACCGACACCGGTTCGTCCCTTTTCTCTCACTTTCCACCTCTTTTCCTCGCTTCCCCTCGTTTTCCCTGGCTTTTCCCTGGCTCCGGGTCCCCCGTATGCCACAGGCGGCGTAACCAAGTCACTCCATCGGCCGTTCCCGGGCCGGAACGCCCGCGCCGACCCATGGATGTCCCCCTGTGCCCAGGTTCAGTGTCATCGTCCCCGCGTACCAGGTCCAGGCGTATCTGCACGAGTGCCTGGAATCGGTGCTGTCCCAGTCGTACCCGGATCTCGAACTGATCGCGGTCGACGACGCCTCGCCGGACGCCTGCGGCGACATCATCGAGGAGTTCGCGGCGCGCGACGGGCGGGTCCGGCCGGTCCGGCTGCCCGAGAACCAGGGCCTGGGCCCGGCCCGCAACGCCGGGATGCGCCACGCCCGCGGCGACTACCTGGTCTTCCTCGACGGCGACGACACGCTCACCCCGCACGCGCTGCGGACGCTGGCCGACCGGCTGAAGGAGACCGGCGAGCCGGACGTCCTGGTCTACGACTACGCGCGCACCTACTGGACGGGCGAGGCGGTGCGCAACCAGGCCGCCGCCCGGCTCGGCGAGCGGGGCCCGGCCCCGTTCCGGCTGGCCGACCGCCCCGAGCTGCTGAACCTGATGATGGTGGCCTGGAACAAGACCTGCCGCCGGGAGTTCGTGCGGCGCCGCGGCCTCGCCTTCCCGCCGGGTTTCTACGAGGACACCCCGTGGACGTACCCCGTGCTGATGGCGGCGGAGTCCATCGCGACCCTGGACCGGGTCTGCGTGCACTACCGCCAGCGCCGCCGGGGCTCCATCCTGGGCACGGCCAGCGACCGGCACTTCGACGTCTTCGACCAGTACGACCGGGTCTTCGCGTTCCTCGACTCCGATCCGGCGCTGGCCCGCTGGCGGCCGGTGCTGTACCGGCGGATGGCCGACCACCTGACGGTGGTGTTCACCCGGCGCGCGCGGCTGCCGCGCGGCTCACGCGCCGCGTTCCTGCGGCAGGTCCGCGCCCACCTGCGCCGCTACCGCGTCCCCGGCGCCCCGGCCCCGCTGCCGGTCCGGCTGCGCCACGCCCTGCTCCGGCTCGGCCTGCACCGCACCTACCACTGCCTGCGACTGGCCTCGGCCCTCGCCCGGCGCGCCGGGCGGCTCACCGGGCGGGCGCCGCGCGCGGCGCGGTCCGCCGCCCTGCGCCTGCACTACCGCGTGCAGCGGCTGCTGCCCGTCCGGGCCGACCGGGCGCTGTTCGCCGTCGACGGGGGCGGCGGGCACGGCTGCAACCCGGGCGCCCTGGAGCGGGCGTTCCGCGATCTGGCGCCGCACATCCGTACGGCGTGGGCGACCGGCCGCGCCCATCACCACGACGTCCCGCCGGGCCCGCGCCGGCTGTCCCCGGGCACGGCGGCGTACCTCACCGCGCTGGCCCGCGCCAAGTACCTGGTGCACAACGGCGCCACGGACCCGCTGCTGGTCAAGCGCAGGGGCCAGGTGCTGGTGCAGACGCGGGCCGGCACCCCGCTGGGGCACCTGGGCCTGGACCTCCAGGAGCGCCCGGCGGCGGCCGGCCGGACCGACTTCGCCCGGCTGCTGCGCGAGGTGGACTCCTGGGACTGGGTGCTCTCCGCCAACCGCCACTCGACCCTGACCTGGGAGCGCGTCTTCCCCGGCGGCTACACGACGCTGGAGTGCGGCCAGCCCCGTACCGACGTCTTCCAGCGGGCGACGGCCGCGGACGTGGCCCGGCTGCGCGAGGTGTTCGGCATCCCGCAGGGCGCGGTCGCGCTGCTGTACGCGCCCGCCCACCGCGACTGGTGGCGCACCCAGCGCCCCGTCCTCGACCTGGAACGCGTCCTGCGCCGCCTCGGCCCGCGCTTCGTCGTGCTGGCCCGCGGTGTGCCCGACGTCCGCGCCGCCGGCCGTCTCCTCGACGTCACCGGCCACCCGGACCTCGCCGCGCTCTGCCTGGCCTCGGACGCCCTGGTCACCGACTACTCGCCGCTGATGTTCGACTACGCGGGCCTGGACCGGCCGATCGTGCTGCACACCGAGGACCTCCAGGCGTACGAGGCGGCCCGCGGCACCTACGTCGACCTGTGCTCCTTCCCGCCGGGGGCGCTCGCGCGCAGCGAGGACGAGCTGATCGGCGTCTTCGCGGGCGGGCAGTGGCGCGACTCCCGTGCCACCGCGCTCAGGGCGGCGTTCCGGGAGCGGTTCTGCCCGTACGACGACGGCCGCGCCGCCGAGCGCGCGGTGCGCCGGATCGTGCTGGGCGAGAGCGAGCCGCTGCCGGTCGTCCCGCCCGCCGGGCGCCGTCCGGCCCCGGCCGCCGCGGCGCGCGCCCGTCCCCAGCTCGTCACCGTGCCCGGCCCGGCCGGTCCGCGCGCCGTCACCGACCGCCACTGACCGCCGTTGTGCACCGGGAGTCCGCCATGCCCCTGAGCCCGTCGCGGCCCACGCCGATCCGGCCGCCCGTGCGGCGGCCGACGGGACGGCCCGGCCGCCCCCGGGCCGCCTGAGCCGGTCCCGGCCGCCGGTCCGGCGGCGGGCTCAAGACAGCAAGCCGACGTGAGACAGAGAGAACGCAATGCCCCGCTTCAGCATCATCGTCCCCTCCCACGGGGTCGCCGGCCGGCTGGCCCAGGCGCTGGACTCGGTCCTCGCCCAGTCCTTCGGCGACTTCGAGCTGATCCCGGTGTGCCGGACGCCGGACTGTCCGGCCGCGGAGGTGGCCGCCGCCCTCGCGCGGCGGGACTCGCGGGTGGCGCCCGTGCACTCGCCGCCGGCGGACGGTCTGGCCGGGGCGCGCGACACCGGGGTCCGGGCGGCGACCGGCACGTATCTGCTCTTCCTCGACGGCGACGACGCCCTCGTCCCGGGCGCGCTGGCGGCGCTGGACGCCCGGCTGACCGTCACCGGCGACGTGGACGTCCTGTACTTCGAGCACGAGAAGGTCCCCTGGTGGGAGGGCGAGCCGACCAATCCGGCCGCCCCGCTGCTGGCGGACGCCCCGGGTGGCGCCTTCCCGCCGGGTGCCGCGCCCGGACTGACCGGTGTGCGGCTGCCGGCCTGGAGCGCGGCCTACCGCCGTGCCTTCCTGGCCGAGCGGCGGCTGTCCTTTCCCGCCGGGCACTTCACCGACGTCGGCTTCGGCGCTCTGGTCACGGCGGAGGCCCGGCGGATCGCGGTGCTGCGGTCGGTCGTCGTGCGGCATCTGGTGCGGCGCCAGGGCAACCGGCTGAACCTGCCGGGCGCGCACCACGCCGAACTGCTGGACCAGGTCGAGCGGGTGCTGGTCCGCGTCGCCGGGCTCGGGCTCGGCGCCGAACGGGCGGGTGCGCTGTTCGAGCAGCTCTTCGCGGCGGTCCTGAAGACGGCGGCGCACCCGAGGCGGCTGCCCGCGGACCGCCGGGCCTTCTTCCGCCGGGCGAGCGCGCTGTACCGGGCGCACCGTCCGGCCGGTTTCGCGCTGCCCGGCGGCAGCCTCGGGGTGCAGCACCGGCTGCTGGCCCGGGGCGCGTACGGCGCGTTCCGTGTGCTGCGCGGCGCCAACCGGGCGGTGACGGCCGTACTGACCCGGCTGCCCCGGCCGCGCGGCCTGCGCACCCGGCTGCGCTACCGGTTCCACCTGGCCCGCCCGCTCGACGAGAACCTCGTCGTGTACTGCGCCTACTGGGGCCGGGGCTACGCCTGCAATCCGGCCGCGATCCACGCCAAGGCCCGCGAACTCGCCCCGCATCTGCGGGCGGTCTTCCTGGTCGAGGCCGGCCAGGCGCACACGATGCCGGAGGACGTGGAGCACGCGGTGATCGGCGGCCGCCGCTACTGGGAGGTGCTGGCCCGCGCCAAGTACCTGGTGAACAACGCCAACTTCGCCGAGGGTGTCGTCAAGCGCCCCGGCAGCGTCCACCTCCAGACCCAGCACGGCACCCCGCTGAAGAAGATGGGTGTCGACCAGTCGACGTACCCGGTGGTGGCCGCGGCCTCCGGCAGCTTCACCAGGCTGCTGGGCCGGGTGGACCGCTGGGACTACAACCTCTCCGCCAACCGCCACTCCACCCAGATGTGGGAGCGCGCCTTCCCCGGCTCCTACGAGCACCTGGAGTACGGCTATCCGCGCAACGACGTCTACACCACGGCGACCGCCGAGGACGTGGCCCGGATCCGGCACGAACTCGGCGTCCCCGAGGGGAAGACGGCCGTGCTGTACGCCCCCACCCACCGCGACCACCGCTCCGGCTTCGAGTCCGGTCTCGACCTGGCGGCGTTCTGCGCGGCGGCCGGCGAGGACGTCGTGATCCTGCTGCGCGCCCACTACTTCTACGACCGGGGCGGCGCGCTCGGCGGCGAAAGGATCATCGACGTCACCGCGCACCGCTCCGCCGAGGACGTCTGCCTGGCCGCCGACGCGCTGGTCACCGACTACTCGTCGATCATGTTCGACTACGCCAACCTGGACCGGCCGATCGTCGTGTACGCCGACGACTGGGACGTCTACCGGGAGACCCGCGGCGTCTACTTCGACCTGATGGCCGAGCCGCCCGGCCCCGTCGCCCGCACCCCCGAGGAGCTGGCCCGCCTCTTCGCCGACGGCTCCTGGGCGGGACCGGAGTCGGCCGCCCTGCGGGCCCGGTTCCGGGAGCGGTTCTGCGAGTTCGACGACGGCCGGGCCGCCGAGCGCGTCGTCCGCCGGGTGCTGCTCGGCGAGGACCCCGAGGCGCTCCCGCCCGTGCTGCCGCTCGCCGAGCGGGTCCCGGCCCCCGCCGCCGCCACCCTCGTAAGGAGCTGAACCCGACGTGCCCCGCTTCAGCGTCATCATCCCCTGCTACAAGGTGCAGGGCTTCCTGCGCGAGTGCCTCGACTCGGTCCTCGGGCAGTCCTACCGGGACGTCGAGGTGATCGCCGTCGACGACCGCTCCCCGGACGGCTGCGGCGCGATCCTGGACGAGTACGCGGCCCGCGACGAGCGGCTGCGCGTGCTGCACCTGGCGGAGAACGTGGGCCTGGGCCGGGCCCGCAACGCCGGGATGCCGCTCGCCACCGGCGACTACCTCCTCTTCCTCGACAGCGACGACACGCTCACCCCCGGCGCGCTGCGCGCGATGGCCGACCGGCTGGCCGAGACCGACGACCCGGACGTGCTGGTCTTCGACTACGCGCGCACCTACTGGTGGGGCGGCACCCGCCGCAACGCCCTCGCCCACGTCCTCGCCGACGCCCGGGGCGCCACCTTCACCCTCACCGAACGCCCCGAGATCCTCGACCTGCTGATGGTGGTCTGGAACAAGGCGTACCGGCGCGACTTCGTGGAGCGCGAGGGTTTCACCTTCCCGCCGGGTTACTACGAGGACACGCCCTGGACCTTCCCGGTGCTGCTCAGCGCCGGGCGGATCGCGGTGCTGGACCGGATCTGCCTGGACTACCGGCAGCGCCGCCAGGGCAACATCCTCTCCACCACCAGCCGCAAGCACTTCGACATCCACGCGCAGTACGAGCGGGTCTTCGCCTTCCTCGACGCCCGCCCGCAGCTCGCCGGGTGGCGGCCGTACCTGCACATCAAGATGGGCGAGCACTGTCTGGACATCCTCTCCAAGCCGGACCGGCTGCCGCCGTCCGACCGGGCCGAGTTCTTCCGCCGCACCGCCGCACTCTTCCGCGCCCACCGGCCGCCGGGCGCGCCGGTCCCGGCCGGGCTGCGGGTGCTGGAGCAGGGGTACGCGGTCTACGCGGCCCGGCGGCGGGCCGGGCAGGCGGTGCGCGCCGCGGCCCGCCGGGCGGGGCGGACGCGGACGGCGGCGGCCGGGAAGCTGGGCCGGGCCCGCCCGCTTCTCACCGTCCGCCGTCCGCTCGACCCGGAGCTGGCCGTCTACTCGGCCTTCTCCCACCGGGGGGTGTACGGCGACCCCGCGGCGATCTACCGGGCGGCCCGGCACTGGGCCCCGCACCTGCGCGGGGTGTGGGTGCTGCGGGACGAGGAGCAGGTGCCGCTGCTGCCCGCCGGGGTGGAGCACGTCCTCCTCGGCAGCGCCGCCTACCGCCGGGTGACCGAGCGGGCCACGTTCTTCGTCAACAACGTCAACTGGCCGGGCGCGCTGCGCAAGCGGCCCGGCAGCGTCCACATCCACACCCACCAGGGGACGCCGCTGAAGTACATGGGCGCGGACCTGCTGGACAAGCCCGGCGCCCGGCTGGGCGTGGACGTGCCGCAGATGCTGCGCCGCGCCGACCGCTGGGACCACAGCCTGGTCGCCAACCCGCACTCGGAGCGGGTGTGGGAGCGGGCCTATCCGTGCCACTTCGCCTCGGCCCGCACCGGCAGCCCGCGCAACGACGTCCTGGTCCGGGGGCGCGCCGACCGGGCGGCCGGGGCCGGGTTCCGCCTGCGGTACGGCATTCCGGCGGACCACACGGTGGTGCTGTACGCGCCGACCCGCCGCGACTACCGGCGTGGCGGCCACGTCGAGCGGTTCGACCCGGCCCGGCTGGCGGCCGACCTGGGCCCCGGGCACACCCTGGTGGTCCGTCTGCACCCCTCCCTCGCCGCCTCCCCCGCGCGCGGTCTGGGCCTGAGCGAGCTGCACCGGCGGGGCGTGCTGGTCGACGCCACCGACGAACCGCACGTCGAGGAGGTCATGCTCGCCTCCGACGTCCTGGTCACCGACTACTCCGCCCTGATGTTCGACTACGCCAACCTGGACCGGCCGATCGTGATCCTCGCCGACGACCGGGAGGCGTACGCGGCGAGCCGGGGCACCTACTTCGACATCACCGCCGAGCCGCCGGGCCAGGTGGCGGGCACCTACCGGGAACTGGCGTATCTCTTCACCTCGGGCGCGTGGCGGGACGAGGAGGCCGGGCGGCTGCGGTCGGCGTTCGCCGGACGGTTCTGCGCGTTCGACGACGGGCGGGCCGCCGAGCGGGTGGTGCGGACGCTGATGCTGGGCGAGGAGCTGCCGGGGCAGGTGTCCGTGCCGGACGCCCGGTCGGCCCGGTCGGCCGGCCGTGACCTGATGACCTCCTCGTGAGACCGCGCGCCTGGGTCCTGCTCCTGGCGGCGGTCTTCGCGCTGCTCCAGCTCACCGACGTCACCGGGCGGTCCACCCCGGACAGCAAGAACTACGTGTCGTACGCCTTGAGTCTGGCCGGGGCGCAGAAGCGGGAGGCGGCGGCGGGTGCCATCGAGCATTTCTGCGCGAGCCGGGCCTCGGACGCGAAGCGCGCGCAGAGCGTGCATGTGGTCCGCTTCCACCGGGCCGACCCCGCGCCGCTGGTGCGGGCGGAGTGCCGGGAGCGGGAGTGGCGGGCGATCGAGCGGGGGCTGCGGGCCGGGCGGACCGGCGGCCACACCGCGCCGTTCATGCCGGAGCGCTTCATGCGGATCTTCGAGGCGCGCCCCGGCTACCCGGTGTTCCTGGTGCCCTTCGTGACCCTGCTCGGGGTGACCTGGGGGGTGTGGACGGCGGGCGTGCTGCTCGCGGCCGGGGGCGGGGTGCTGGCCTTCCTGATCCTGCGCACCGTCTCCGTGCCGGTGCCGTTCGCGCTGACCGGGCAGGCGCTGTACTACGTGCTGCCGACCGGGGCGACCGCCATGCGCCCGATGACCGAGGGGCTGCTGCTGGCGCTGACCCTGGCGGCGGTGTGGGGCTGTGCGCTGGTGCTGTGCGCGGGGCGGGCGCGGGCGGGGTTCGCGCTGGTCGCGGGGGCGTCGGCGGCGCTGTTCACCGTGAAGCACTCGCAGGCGCTCTTCCTCGGGGGGTGCCTGGCGGCGGCGGGCGCGGCGGTGGCGTGGCGGCGGCACCGGCGGGGCCGGCCGCCGGGCCCGGACGTGCTCCGGCTGGCGGCGGTGGGCCTGGGGTCCGCCCTGGCCACGGTGGCGCTGGCCCGGCTGCTGCACCACCCCTCGGAGTCGGAGAGCCTCCAGGATCTGCTGACCCACCACTTCGCCCGGCCGGACCGGGCGCGGCCGTGGGCGGAGTTCTTCCAGTTGCAGGGCAACTTCTGGACCGAGTGGTCGCGCCGGCAGGCGCGGGACCCGCTGTTCGTCACGGCGTTGGCGGCCGGGGTGTGGGGCGCGCTGCGCCGCCCCGCGTTCGGCGCCTTCGTGGTCGCGGCGGCGGCCACCGGCGTCCTCACCCAGGCCGGGCATCCGGACGTCGGCATCGGGGGCCGGCTGATCGTGATGGCCTGGCTGCTGCCGGTCCTGGGGGTGCCGCTGCTGCTGGCGCCGGTGGTGCGGGACGGGATGTCCCTGCCGGCGCAGGGGCACACCGACCGGGTCCGCGCGGTCAACTGATCACCGCATCGCCGGACAATCACCCGATGGGGTGATCACACGTCATGCCGTTGACTCAATCGGGAACATACGGCAGATGCCCACGTCGCTCCCCTCCCCTCCCGTCCGGTGAGCACCGGAGTCCTCGCCCGGCGGGCCGTGCACGGCGCCACCGCGCTGCGCGGCGGCCCGCTCCGGCGCCCCACGCCGTACCTGGTCGCGGGCTTCCTGTTCTGGCTGGTGATGACGCTGGCGTACTGGCGGGTGCCGCTGTGCTGCGACGCGGGCCAGCACGCGGCCGTCGTCGAGCGGCTGAAGGCCGACCTGTTCCACCCCCGTCATCCGATGGCGGACCTGCCGGGCGCGGGCAGCGCGTACTACTCGCCGTACGCCCTCGCGCAGGGCGCGTCCGCCCGGCTCACCGGGCTCGGCGGCTGGGAGGTGGTCCGGCTGGCCGGGCCGGTCAACCTGCTGGTGCTGCTGACCGGCCTGAGGAGATTCGTCCGGGTGCTGAGCCCGCGCCGGTGGGCGCCGGTGCTGGCGCTCGGGGCGATGACGCTGCTGTGGGGCACCGAGCGGGCCTGGTGGAGCGGCTACCTCGGGCTGATGTCCATGACCGGCAACCTCGGCTACCCGTCCGCCTTCGCGATCGGGCTGACCCTGTGGGCCTGGGCACTGACCGGCGCGCGCACCCGGGACCTGCGCCGGGTGCGGTACGTCGGGCCCGGCGGCCTGCGCGGCCTGCCCGGGTACGCCGGGCTCGGCGTGGTGTACGGGCTGATCCTGCTGGTCCACCCGATCACGGCGATGGCGGCGGTGCTGGGCGCGCTGGCACTGATCGCCGGCTGGGAGCGGCGGTGGCGGCCGGCGCTGCTGGGCCGCTGGGCGCTGGCCGGGGCCGCGGCGCTGCTGACCGGCGCGGTGTGGCCGTACTTCGACGTGTACGCGCTGGCCGGGGACGACAGCGTGGACGCGATCCACCGCACGCTCTACGCCGATCTCGGCGGGCAGTTCTGGCTGGCCCTGGTGGTGGGACTGCCGGCGCTGTGGCTGCGCGGGCGCCGCTCGCCGCGGGACCCGCTGGTGCTGATGTTCGCCCTGGACTGTCTGGTGGTGGCGTACGGCTGGGCCGGCGGCCACTACACCTACGGCCGGATCCTCGGGCTCACCCTGGTGCCGTTGCAGTGCGCGCTGGCGGTGGAACTGGCGGCGCCCCGGCCGTGGCGGCCGGGGCGGCGGGTGCTGGGGTGGGCGGCGGCGGCCGGGGCGGCGCTGGGCTTTCTCACCGTCCACGCGGGGGCGGTGGTGCCGCGCGCCCTGGACCCGGTCGGCTTCGCGCAGCCGCCCGCGTGGCCCGACTACACCTGGGCGGCCCGGCACATCGGCCCCGGCGAGGTGGTGATCACCGACGGCTACTACGCCGGTCACGCGATCGCCGGGTACGGCCCGAACCTGGCCGCGCCCGCCTGGCCGGACCCGTCCCTGGACGAGCGGGAGCGCGGGCGGCGCGAGGCGGACGTGCGGTCGTACCTGGCCAGGGGGACGACCCGCGCCGAGCGGGCGGCCGTCGTCCGCCGCCACCGGGTGCGCTGGCTGCTGCTGACGCGCTGGCAGCCGGTGCCCGAGGAGGCCGTGGTGGTGGCGTGGAGCGAACGGACCGGCGAGGTGCTGGCGCGGGTCGCGGGCCGGTGAGGCGGTGGCCGGTGTTGCGGTGGCCGGTGAGATCCGGTGACTACTCGATGACCAGCTCGACCGGGATGTTGCCGCGGGTGGCGTTGGAGTACGGGCAGACCTGGTGGGCCTGCTCGACCAGCTTGCGGCCGGTCTCCTCGTCCACGGTGTCGGGCAGCTCGACGCGGAGCGTGACGGCGAGCGCGAAGCCCTCGCCCTCCTTGCCGATGCCGACCTCGGCGGTCACCGCGGCGTCGGTGACGTCGACCTTGGCCGCGCGGCCGACGGCGCCGAGGGCGCTGCCGAAGCAGGCGGCGTAACCGGCGGCGAAGAGCTGCTCGGGGTTGGTGCCCTGACCGTTGCCGCCCAGCTCGACCGGGGCGCTGAGACCGAGGTCCAGCTTGCCGTCGGAGCTGACGGCGCGGCCCTCGCGGCCGTGGGTGGCGGTGGCGACGGCGGTGTAGAGCGGGTCCATGGAAAACCATCCCTCTTGAGGCGGTGCGTCCTGACGACCACCAGTGAAGCACACAATTAAGTTGCGCACAATCAAGTGCCACGCAAGGAGATGTCGTTATCCTGGGACCATGACCACGCCCACAGCGGACTGGCTCCGCCTCGACCAGCAGATCTGCTTCTCGCTGAACGCGGCCGCGCGCGCCTTCGGCGGCGTCTACCGCGTGATCCTCAAGGATCTCGGGCTCACCTACCCGCAGTACCTGGTCATGCTGGTCCTGTGGGAGCACGGCGAGCTGCCGGTGAAGCGGCTCGGCGAGCACCTGCGGCTCGACTCCGGCACGCTCTCGCCGTTGCTGAAGCGGCTGGAGGCGGCCGGGCTGGTCCGGCGCGAGCGCAGCGCGAGCGACGAGCGCTCGGTGCGGGTGCGGCCCACCGAGGAGGGACGCGCGCTGCGCGAGCGGGCCCTGGAGGTGCCCCGCCGGATAGCCGCCGCGACCGGCTTCGACCTGGACGAGATCCAGGATCTCCGGACCCGCCTGGACCGCCTCACGGACGCCTTGGACACGGCGACGACAGCCGACCGGGAGTAGCCGGGGTTCACCGGCCGCACCGGATTCACCGGATTCACCGGATTCACCGGTTTGGCCGCCTTGTTCGCCTGAAGGGGCGTGTGCGGCACTTCATATGACTTTCGTACGGATTACGATCCGTCGATGCCCCCTCCACCTCCGGGTCCGAGCCCGAGCCCGGGACCGGACCAGGTCGTCGCCGCCGTCGCCGCCGTCGCCGTCGTCGTCATCGGCCACCAGGACGCGGCCCATGTGACCGACGCCGTGCGCTCGGCGCTGGCGCAGGGGCCGGCCGTCGGTGAGGTCGTCGCGGTGGACGACGGCTCGACCGACGGCAGCGCGGACCTGCTCGACCGCCTGGCCGGGACGGACCCCCGGCTGACGGTCCTGCGGCGGCCGGTCAACAGCGGCGGCTGCGGCACCCCGCGCAACACCGGCATGGACGCGGTGACCTCGCCGTACCTGATGTTCCTGGACAGCGACGACGTCCTCCCGCCGGGTGCGGTGGACGCGCTGCTGGCGGCGGCCGTCGAGGAGCGCGCCGAGGTGGCGGGCGGGCTGTGCGTACGCCGGGAGCTGCCCGCCGGGCGCGACGTGCCGTGGCAGCCGGCGCTCTACGCGGCGCGCGCGGTCGTCGCACGCCCCGCCCTGCGCCCGCGCCTGGTCCACGACACCCTCTGCGTCAACAAGCTCTACCGCACCGCCTTCCTGCGCGAGCACGGCATCCGCTTCCCCGAGGGCCGCTTCCGCTACGAGGACTTCGTCCTCACCGCGCGGGTGCTCGCCGCCGACCCGCGCGTGGCGCTCGTCCCGGACCCGGTCTACGTCTGGCACGTGCGCCGGTCCGCCGAGACGCTGTCGATCTCGCTGGACCGCGCGGACGTCGGCAACTGGCGGGACCGTACCCACGCGTGCCGCACGGCGTACGACATCCTGCTGGCCGCCGGGCAGAAGGAACTCGCGCGGGCGGCCCGCGCCAAGTTCCTCGACCACGAACTGCGGATGTACGCGCGCGAGCTGGGCCTGCGGGACGTGCGCTACCAGCGCGCGTGGTGGGCGCACACGCGGGCGTACCTCGCCGAGTACGACGCGGCCGACTGGACGCGCGCGCCGACCGCGCCGGGCCGGCTGATCGGCCGGGTCGTGCTCGCCTGCGCCGAACCGCGCGACCTGCCCCGGCTGCGCGACCTCGCGGCCCGCCCGGCCCGCCTGCTGGCGCCCTACGCCCGCGCCCCCGACACCACGCCCGTCTGGGCCGACGACCTCCCCCAAGTCACCCTGGAACCCCTGCTGACCCGCCCGGTGCCCCTGCTCCCCCTGGCCGTCGACGCGGAACTGTCCCCCCGCGTGCGGGACACCCGACTACGGCTGCGTCTGCGGCTGCGGCTGCGGCTGCGGCTGCGGCTGTACGAGCTGTACGGCCGGGTGGCGGCGGCGGGCCCGGAGACGGTCGAGGCGGAGTGGCGCAGGCGCGAGGACGGCCGCGTCCGCGCGCTGCGCACGGCGCTCTTCGCACCCCCCGAGCCCGGCACTCCGCCAGGCGCCCCACCCGAGGCCCCTTCCGGCACCCCGCCCGGCACCACGTCCGACGCCGCGGGTGCGGACGGACCGGTCTGGCGGGCCGAGACCGGAGTGGCCCTCACCGGCCCGGACGGGCTCGGCCCCGGCACCTGGGACCTGCGGCTGCTGCTGCGCTTCCGGGACGGCTCCCGGCGCGAGGTCACGGCGCACGCCCGCACGGGCGCCGGCCGGCTGCGCCGCCGCGCCCTGCCGAGCGCCCGGCACGCGATCGTGCTGGTCCAGCCGTATGCCACGCACTCCGGCGCGCTGGCGCTGCGGGTCGCGCCGGGGGTGCGGGGAGTGGCGGCGGTGGTGCGCGGCAGGCTCCGGCGCCTGCTTCACTGAAGGGCGGCCATGTCACGCGGGGCAGGCCGTCACGAGGCAACTGACTGACGAGGAGACGGCCACCATGACCTGGCTGATCACCGGCGGCGCCGGCTACATCGGGGCGCACGTCGTACGGGCGATGACCGCGGCGGGCGAGGCGGTGGTGGTGTACGACGACCTGTCCACCGGCATCGCCGAACGCGTACCGGACGGCGTCCCCCTGGTGGTGGGCTCGGTCCTCGACGCGGAGCGACTGGCCCGCACCCTCACCGGCCACCGCGTCACCGGCGTCGTCCACCTCGCGGCGCGCAAGCAGGTCGGCGAGTCGGTGGAGCTGCCGCTCCAGTACTACCGGGAGAACGTCGAGGGCCTGCGCGTACTGCTGGAGGCGGTGACGGCGGCCGGGGTGCCCTCCTTCGTCTTCTCCTCCTCGGCGGCGGTCTACGGCACGCCCGACGTGGACCTGGTCACCGAGGAGACGCCCTGCGTGCCGATGTCCCCCTACGGCGAGACCAAGCTGGCCGGCGAGTGGCTGGTGCGGGCGACCGGCCGGGCGACCGGGCTCGCCACCGCGTCCCTGCGGTACTTCAACGTGGCGGGCGCGGGCAGCCCGGAACTGGCCGACACCGGCGTCACCAACCTGGTCCCGATGGTCTTCGAGAAGCTCACCGAGGGCGCCGCCCCGCGCGTCTTCGGCGACGACTACCCGACGCCGGACGGCACCTGCGTGCGCGACTACATCCACGTACTGGACCTAGCTGAGGCCCATGTGGCGGCGGCCCGCGCCCTGCGGTCCGCCCCCGGCCACACCCTCACCCTCAACATCGGCCGCGGCGAGGGCGTCTCCGTCCGCGAGATGATCGACCTCATCAACGCCACCACCGGCCACGACCGTGCCCCCGCGGTGGCCCCGCGCCGCCCCGGCGACCCGGCCAACGTCGTCGCCTCGGCCGAACGCGCCGCCACCGAGCTGGGCTGGAAGGCCAAGTACGACGTACAGGACATGATCACGTCGGCCTGGGCGGGCTGGGTACGCCTGCACCCGGAGGCGGCGCGGGCCTGACACCCGCCGGGTGCCCGGAGAACGGCCGGCACCCGCCACGCCCGCCACACCCGTCACACCCGTCACACCCGCACAGTGCCTGCATCGCCTGCATCGCCTGCATCGCCTGCACCGCCTACATCGCTCGCATCGCCTACATCGCCTTCAGCGCCGCGGCCGTGGCCCGGGTCAGTGCCGCCAGATAGCCCTTCGGTGGCTTCGGGCCGCGGATGACCACCGACCGCCAGTACAGCGGGCCGGAGATCAGGTCCAGGGCGAGGTCGTGGTCGAAGCCGCCGCGGAGTTCACCGCGGCGCTCGGCCGCCGCGAGGATCGAGCTGGCGACCGAGTCCTGCCCCTCCCGCAGCGCCTTCCGCAGCGCCTCGGCGATCTCGGGGTTGCGGGCCGCCTCCGCCTGGAGGTCGGGGATGACCTGCGAGGCCACCGGGTGCCGCAGCGCCCTGGACGTCACCTCGTAGAGCAGCCGCAGATCGCCCTCCAGCGTGCCGGTGTCCGGCGCGGGCAGCCCCTGCACGGCCAGCGCCGAGACGATGTCGAGCACCAGGTGCAGCTTGGAACGCCAGCGCCGGTACACCGCGGTCTTGCCCACCCCCGCGCGGCGCGCGATCCCCTCGATGGACATCCGCGCGTAGCCGACCGCCGCCAGTTCCCCGAAGACGGCCGCCCGGATCGCCTCCGTCACGTCCGCCCGCAGTACGGCCGCCCCCGCGGGGGCCCTGCGGCGCGGACGGGGCTGGGGCTCGTCGGCGTTGGTCGTCATACGCCCCAAGCATAGGGGCGTCACGACGAAACGGTTGCGTTCCGACGTCGATTCCGCCTACGCTCCCGTTACGACGATACGGTCCCGTCCCGACGTGGGTGACCGCGCGATCTCCGTACGTCACCGTGTTCGTCCGCATGGCGTCCCACCCCTCCCCCCGAGCGAAAGCAGCGGATGTGAGCCAGGTCCTCGACACACCGCCCCCCACCCCGGTCCCCGCACCCGCCCCGGCCGCCGAGGACTTCGCGGCCCTCGCCGCCCGTCACGGCCTGTCGGTCAGCGGGGCCCGCCCCTCCCTGCCCGCCTACCTGAGCCAGTTGTGGGCCCGCCGGCACTTCATCGGCGCCTTCTCCACCGCCAAGCTGACCGCGCAGTACAGCCAGGCGAAGCTGGGCCAGGTCTGGCAGGTGATGACCCCGCTGCTCAACGCGGCGGTGTACTTCCTCATCTTCGGCGTGCTGCTGCAGACCAAGAAGGGCGTGCCGGACTACGTGCCCTTCCTGGTCACGGGCGTGTTCATCTGGACCTTCACCCAGAGTTCGATCATGTCGGGCACCCGCGCGATCTCCGGCAACCTCGGCCTGGTGCGGGCCCTGCACTTCCCGCGCGCCGCGCTGCCGGTCTCCTTCTGCCTCCAGCAGCTCAAGCAGTTGCTGTACTCCATGGCCGCGCTCGTCGTCATCCTGCTGGCGTTCGGCGTACCGCCGGCCGCGTCCTGGGTGCTGGCGGTCCCGGCCCTGGTGCTCCAGTTCACCTTCAACGCCGGCGTGGCGATGATCATGGCCCGGCTCGGGTCGAAGATCCCCGACATCGCCCAGCTCATGCCGTTCGCGCTGCGCACCTGGATGTACATCTCCGGTGTGATGTGGAGCATCGACCAGCTCATCGCGAAACACGGTGACCTGCCGTCCTGGGTCGGCCCCGTCCTCCAGGCCAACCCGGCCGCCGTCTACATCGACCTGATGCGGTTCGCCCTGATCGACACCTTCCACGCGAGCCAGCTCCCGTCCCACGTCTGGCTGCTCGCCACGGGCTGGGCCCTGCTCGCCGGGGTCGGCGGCTTCATCTACTTCTGGAAGGCTGAGGAGACCTACGGCCGTGGCTGACACCAACGAGAAGATCCCCACCGTCGTCGCCGACGGCGTCGACATCGTCTACCGGGTCAACGGCACCGGCGGCGGGCGGGGCACCGCGACCGCCGCCCTCAACCGCATGTTCCGCCGCAAGCAGAGCGAGAAGGCGGCGGGCGTACGCCGGGTGCACGCGGTGCGCAACGTGTCGTTCGCCGCGTACCGGGGTGAGGCCATCGGGCTGATCGGCACCAACGGTTCGGGCAAGTCGACGCTGCTGAAGGCGGTGGCGGGGCTGCTGCCGGTGGAGAACGGCAGGATCTACACGGACGGCCAGCCGTCCCTGCTGGGCGTGAACGCGGCCCTGATGAACGACCTGACCGGCGAGCGCAACGTGTACCTCGGCGGCCTGGCCATGGGCATGACCCGCGAGCAGGTCCGGGCGCGCTACCAGGAGATCGTCGACTTCTCCGGCATCAACGACAAGGGCGACTTCATCACCCTGCCGATGCGTACGTACTCCTCCGGCATGGCCGCCCGGCTGCGGTTCTCCATCGCCGCCGCCAAGGACCACGACGTCCTCCTCGTCGACGAGGCGCTGGCCACCGGCGACCGCTCCTTCCAGAAGCGCTCCGAGGCCCGCATCCGCGAGCTGCGCAAGCACGCGGGCACGGTGTTCCTGGTCAGCCACAGCAACAAGTCCATCCGCGACACCTGCGACCGGGTGCTGTGGCTGGAGCGCGGCGAGCTGCGCATGGACGGACCCACGGACGAGGTCCTCAAGGAGTACGAGGCGTTCACCGGCGGCCCGGACAAGGCCAAGCCGAAGCCCAAGCCCAAGCCGAAGCCGAAGGCAGAACCCAAGGCCGAGGTCGCGGTCGTACCGAAGGCCAAGGCCGAAGTCGCGGTCATGCCCAAGGCCGAGGCCGAGGTCGCGGTCCCCCCGCAGGTCAAGCCCGACGCCTCGGTCGAGCCCGACGCCTCGGTCGAGCCCAAGCCCGAGGCGGGCCCCGAGCCGCAACCGGAGGGCACCCCCCGGCCGGGAACCGCCTCCGCCCCGTAGCCTCGCGCCCGCCCTCCCCCACGAGGCGCAGCCTCGGTTAACCCTTTCATCGGTTTGTGCCACTATGACCGAATAGGCATGCCGGGAGCGACCGAGGCGAAGGAGTCCACCGCGATGCCCGAACTCAGTGTCGTCGTGCACGGGCCCAACACCCAGGACCACCTCACCGGGCTGCTGGACTCCCTGGCCGCCCACCCGCAGGGGGACACCGAGGTGATCGTCGCCGCGGTGGGCGACTGGGCCCGGGAGGCGGCCGAGCGGCACACCCCCGCCTTCCAGGTGGTGCCGCTGCCGGACGGCGCGCGCGACTCGGCGGCCCGCGCGGCGGGGGCCGCGCGGGCGACCGGCCGCTGGCTGCACTTCGCGCACGCCAAGGACGGACTGCCCGCCGGCGCCCCGCGCGCGGTCGCCGAGCACACCGCCGCCCTCCCCGGCCCGGTGGACGTCCTCCTCGTCGACCACGTCCGCTCCACCTGGCGGACCTCCCACCTGGCCTCCCCGGACGGCCCCCGGCTCGCCCGCGCGGCCGGTACCGAGGCCGCGCCGGACGACCGCGCGCCCCTGCTGCGCACCACCGCGCTGCTCGGCAACCGCGTGTTCCGCGCCTCCTTCTGGCACGCCCACGCGCGGCTCCTCACCACGGACGACGAGCCGTTCGCCGCCTACGCCGCCCTGCTCCTCGCGGACCGCGTCGCCGCGTGGCCGCACCCGGCGTACGAGGACCGGCGGCTGCGCCCCGAGAGCCTCCCGCCGGTCACCGCCGAGCGGCAGTACGCCCTCGTGGAGCGCTACGAGACACTGCTGGACCTCGCCCGGGACCGGCCGCGGTCGTACGCCGTCCTCTACGACGTCATGGTCCGCGACTTCCTGCACACCTTCGCCGGCGGCGGCCTCCCGGAGCCCGTCGCCCGCGAGTTCTTCCGCCGGGCCTCGCTGACGGCGCTGCGCCGGCGCCCCGAGGGACACCGCCGCCCGGCCGGCCCCGAAGGGGTCCGCCGGTCGCTGCTGGAGCAGGGCTCCTACCCCCGCTACCGCGCCTTCCAGACCGCCAACCGTGCCCACCGCGCCGTGCGCCGCGAGGTACGGGCCCGCGGCCGCCGGGCCGTCGCGGAGCTCCGCCGGCACCAGTACCGCCGCGCGCTCGCCGGCCCGGTCGACCCGCGCCTCGCGGTCTTCTCCGCCTACTGGAACCGCGGCGTGGCCTGCAGCCCGGCCGCGATCGCCGCGAAGCTCGGCGAACTCGCCCCGGACATCCACCCGGTGTGGGTGGTGAGCGCCGACAACGCCGCCCTGCTGCCGCCCGGCACCGACCACGTCGTCCCCGGCACCCGCCGCTACTGGGAGGTGCTGGCCCGCGCGAAGTACCTGGTCAACAACGTCAACTTCCCCGACGCCGTGGTCAAACGCCCCGACGCGGTGCACCTCCAGACCCACCACGGCACCCCGCTGAAGCGCATGGGCCTGGACCAGATGCCCTACCCGGCCGCCGCGAGGGGGTTCGACTTCCAAGCCCTGCTGGCCCGGGTGGACCGCTGGGACTACAGCGTCTCCGCCAACACCCACTCCACCCGCATGTGGGAGCGCGCCTACCCGGCCCGCCACGTCTCCCTCGACCACGGCTACCCGCGCAACGACGTGTACTACACGGCCGGCGCCGAGCAGGTCCGCGCGGTGCGCGAGCGCCTCGGCATCGCACCGGGCCGCCGGGCCGTCCTCTACGCCCCGACCCACCGCGACTACGAGTCCGGCTGGACCCCCCGCCTCGACCTCGCCGCCCTCGCCGACCGCCTCGGCGAGGAAACGGTCCTGCTGGTGCGGGCGCACTACTTCCACGAGGGCACCGCCTCCCCCCTGGCCGGCCTGCGCCGCACCGGCCGCCTCGTCGACGTCTCCGCCTACGACCCCGTCGAGGATCTCTGCCTGGCCGCCGACGCCCTGGTCACGGACTACTCGTCGATCATGTTCGACTACGCCAACCTGGACCGCCCGATCGTGATCCACGCCGACGACTGGGAGACGTACCGCACCACCCGCGGTGTCTACTTCGACCTGATGGCCGACGCGCCGGGTCCGGTGGCCCGCACCCAGGAGGAGCTGACGGAGCTGCTCACCACCGACGCCTGGCGCGACGAGAGCGCGGCGAAGGCCCGGGCCGCCTTCCGGCGCCGGTTCTGCGAGTACGACGACGGCCGCGCCGCCGAACGCGTCGTCCGCAGGGTCTTCCTCGGCGCGGACGAGGAGTCGCTGCCCCCCGTCCTGCCCCTGGAGGAACGCACCCCGGCCCCGAGCCCGGAGGAGACCGCATGACCCGCACACCCCCCACCGGAGCCACCGACACCACCAGTCCCGCCAGAACCCTTAGTACCGCCAGTCCCGCCGGAACCCGTGGTACCGCCAGTCCCCCCGGCACCACCGGCCCCCCGGACGTCACCGTCACGGTGATCGTCCACGACGACGCCGCCCGCCTCCCCCGGGCCGTGGCGTCCGTCCGCCGGCAGACCCACGCCAATCTGGAGATCGTCATCAGCGACGACCACTCCACCGACGACACCCCGCGGGTGGCCCGCGCGCTGGCCGCCGCGGACCCGCGGATCATCTACCTGCGGCTGGACGAGAACAGCGGCGGCTGCGGCACCCCGCGCAACCGCGGCCTTGAGATCGCGCGGGCGCCGTACCTGATGTTCCTCGACAGCGACGACGAACTGCCCGAGCGCGCCGTGGAGGTACTGCTCTCCGCCCACCGCGCGCGCGAGATCGACTTCGCGATGGGCGCGGTGCGGCGGGTACGGGTGGACACCGGCCGCCGCTCGACGTGGATGGAGCACCTGGTGGCCGAGGGCCGCACACTGGACGGCATCGAGGACGACCCGCGGCTCCTCTTCGAGCACCTGGCGACCAGCAAGATGTACTCCCGC
Organism: Streptomyces ziwulingensis; assembly: GCF_039542605.1. Taxonomy (NCBI): domain Bacteria; kingdom Bacillati; phylum Actinomycetota; class Actinomycetes; order Kitasatosporales; family Streptomycetaceae; genus Streptomyces; species Streptomyces ziwulingensis. The sequence goes on along the minus strand of NZ_BAABIG010000070.1, from coordinate 1,228 downwards.
GCCTTCCTCGACCGCCACTCCCTGCGCTTCCCCGAGGACATCCACTACGAGGACCAGCTCTTCTCCGCGCAGGCGTACTGCCTGGCCAAGGCGTTCACCGTGGTCCCCGACCCGGTCTACCTCTGGTACATCGCCCCGTACGCCGCCGCCGGCGCCGCCTCCATCTCCAACCAGCGGGACCGGCTGAGCAACGTCGCCGACCGGGTCCACGTCCAGCGCCTGATCGACGCCTTCCTCGCCGAGAGCGGGCACGAGTCGCTGCGCGAGGAGAAGGACTTCAAGTTCCTCAAGCACGACTTCCGGATGTACGCCGGTGACCTGCCGTACCGCGACGACGCCTGGCTGGCCGCCTTCGCGGACGTCGTCAACCCCTACCTCGACACGCTGTCCGAGGGGGCGTACGCCCGGCTGCCGCGCGCCGAACGGATCGTCCTCGAACTGTTGCGCGACCGGCGGTTCGGTGACGTCCGGCAGGCGGCGCGCGGGCTGGGCCACGGGGTGGCGCCCCGGTGGACGGCGACGGACGCCGAGGGGCGGACGTACTGGGGCGCGGAGGTCCCGAGGAGCGGGCGGGCCCGCCGCGAGCTGGACCTGACCGCACTGGAGCTGGACGTCCGGCCGTTCGCCGGCGCCCGGTTCCGGCACGAGATCACGGACGTCGTGCGGGGCGCGGGCGCCTCGGTCGACCTGGCCGTGCGCACCTACGACCCGGCGCTGCGGCTGCCGGTCGGCCCCCAGCGCGCCGCCCTCCTGCTCGCGCCGGGCGGGCGCCGGCTGACGGTGCCCTTCCGGCTCTCGCCGGTCCGCCCGGGCGTCTTCGAGGGCCGGGTCCGGCTGGACCTGGCGACGGCCCGCCCGCCGCTCCAGGGCTTCGCGGGGCTGCGGCACCCCGTGCTCCGCCTGCGCCACCAGGGCCAGTTCCACACCGGTCTGCTGCTGGGCCCGCTCGGCTTCCCGGCGCTGACCGCCCGGGTCCCGTACCGCTCCGGCGCCACCCCGCACCGCGTCACCGTCGAACCGGAGGGGCACGCTCCGGGCCGCCTCCAGGTGCGCTGGGAACCCGTCGGGGTGACGGCCCGGCTGATCCGCCCGGTGGTCCGCGGGCTGGCCCGCCCCCGCCTGAAGCGAGCGGCCCGCCTGGCGGCGAGCGTACTGCGCTGAGGACCGCCCGCCGGAGAACTGCCTGCCCGCCTGAGGTCCGCCGGCCCGGCGGGCGCGCCCGCCGGGC
>NZ_BAABIG010000069.1:0-110276 GCF_039542605.1 Streptomyces ziwulingensis | reverse complement strand
GCCACCGCGCTGTGCGACGCGCGGCCACCGCGCTGTGCGCGGCACGGCCACCGCGGCGTGCGCGCGACCGGTCCGGTGCGGCCGGAAGCCGGCCGCCGATTCCCGCCCCCACGGCGATCCGTGTCCTGACCCACACCCACCGTGAGGTTTCCGCATGCCCAGCGAGTTCTTCATCCCGGACCCCGAGGGTCTGATCCCCAGCGCCGAAGGCTACTTCGGCGCCTACGGCGGCAAGTTCATCCCGGAGGCCCTCGTCGCCGCCGTCGACGAGGTCGCCGTCGAGTACGAGAAGGCCAAGCACGACCCCGAGTTCGCCCGCGAACTCGACGACCTGCTGGTCCACTACACGGGCCGCCCGTCGGCGCTCACCGAGGTCCCCCGGTTCGCCGCCCAGGCGGGCGGCGCGCGGGTCTTCCTCAAGCGGGAGGACCTCAACCACACCGGCTCCCACAAGATCAACAACGTGCTCGGCCAGGCCCTGCTGACCAAGCGCATGGGCAAGACCCGGGTGATCGCCGAGACCGGCGCCGGTCAGCACGGCGTCGCCACGGCCACCGCCTGCGCGCTCTTCGGCCTCGACTGCACGGTCTACATGGGCCAGGTCGACACCGAGCGCCAGGCCCTCAACGTGGCCCGGATGCGCATGCTCGGCGCCGAGGTCATCGCCGTGAAGTCCGGCAGCCGCACCCTGAAGGACGCCATCAACGAGGCGTTCCGGGACTGGGTCGCCAACGTCGACCGCACCCACTACCTCTTCGGCACGGTCGCCGGCCCGCACCCCTTCCCGGCGATGGTCCGCGACTTCCACCGCGTCATCGGCGTCGAGGCCCGCCGCCAGCTCCTGGAACGCACCGGACGCCTGCCCGACGCCGCGATCGCCTGCGTCGGCGGCGGCTCCAACGCCATCGGCCTCTTCCACGCCTTCATCCCCGACGAGGGCGTCCGCCTGATCGGCTGCGAGCCCGCCGGACACGGCATCGGGACCGGCGAACACGCGGCCACCCTCAGCGCCGGCGAGCCCGGCATCCTGCACGGCTCCCGCTCCTACGTCCTCCAGGACGAGGAGGGGCAGATCACCGAGCCGTACTCCATCTCGGCCGGCCTGGACTACCCGGGCATCGGCCCGGAGCACTCCTACCTCAAGGACTCCGGCCGCGGCGAGTACCGCGCGGTCACCGACGACGCCGCGATGCGGGCCCTGCGCCTGCTGTCGCGCACCGAGGGCATCATCCCGGCCATCGAGAGCGCCCACGCGCTGGCCGGCGCCCTGGAGGTGGGCAGGGAGCTGGGCCCGGACGCCCTGCTCGTCGTCAACCTCTCCGGCCGCGGCGACAAGGACATGGACACCGCCGCCCGCTACTTCGACCTGTACGACACCGACGCCGAGGTCACCGAGGACGCCGCCGGCACCGCCGAGATCCAGGGGGACGTCAAGTGAGCGGGAACGTGAAACTGCTGGACGACACCCTCGCCGGCGCCCGGGCCGAGGGCCGCGCCGCCCTCATCGCCTACCTCCCGGCCGGGTTCCCGACCGTGGCCGGCGGCATCGAGGCGGTCAAGGCCGCGCTGGCCGGCGGCGCCGACGTCGTCGAGGTCGGACTGCCGCACAGCGACCCCGTCCTGGACGGCCCCGTCATCCAGACCGCCGACGACATCGCCCTGCGCGGCGGCGTCAGGATCGCCGACGTGATGCGCACGGTCCGCGAGGCGTACGAGGCCACCGGCGCGCCGGTCCTGGTCATGACGTACTTCAACCCCGTCGACCGCTACGGCGTCGAACGGTTCACCGCCGAACTCGCCGAGGCGGGCGGCGCCGGGTGCATCCTGCCCGACCTGCCCGTCCAGGAGTCGGCGCGGTGGCGCGAGCACGCCGACGCGCACGGGCTCGCCACCGTCTTCGTCGTCGCCCCCAGCAGCAAGGACGCGCGGCTCGCCGAGATCACCGAGGCGGGCAGCGGCTTCGTCTACGCCGCCTCCCTGATGGGCGTCACCGGCACCCGCGAGTCGGTCGGCGCGCAGGCCGCGGACCTGGTGCGGCGCACCCGCGCCGGCACCGACCTGCCGGTCTGCGTCGGGCTCGGCGTCTCCAACGCCGCCCAGGCGGCCGAGGTGGCGGGCTTCGCCGACGGCGTGATCGTCGGCTCGGCGTTCGTCAAGCGGATGCTGGACGCGCCCGACCACGCGGCCGGCCTCGAAGGCGTGCGCGCGCTCGCCGCCGACCTCGCCAAGGGCGTGCGCGGACAGGTGTGACGACGGAAGTCGTCGTACAAGTCCCTCGTACGGGTGGACCTGGGACCGGGGAGGCGCGGTGCGCCTCCCCGGTTCGTTCTGCGGGGTGTGAGCGAGAAGAACCGTGAGGGAAAGAGCACCGCCCGCGAGCGGCTGGCGGTCGAGCGCGAGAAGCAGAAGGGCGCCGAGAAGCGCCGCCGGGGCCTGATCGTGGGCTCCGCGGTCATCGGTGTCCTGGCACTCGCGGCGGTGATCGGCGTGGTCGCCGCGAACGCGGGCAAGGAGGACGACGACAGCGAGGCGTCGGGCCCGGTCGTCGCGCCCTCGGGCGCGCAGGGCAAGGACGGCCTCGCGATCCCGGTCGGCAAGGAGAGCGCGCGGTCGACACTGACCGTCTGGGAGGACTTCCGCTGCCCCGCCTGCAAGAACTTCGAGGTGGCGTACCGCTCCACGATCCACGAGCTGACCGACGCCGGCCAGCTCAAGGTCGACTACCACCTGGCCACGATCATCGACGGCAACATGGGCGGGACCGGCTCCCGCCGGGCCGCCAACGCCGCCGCCTGCGCCCAGGGCGCCGGCCGCTTCACGCAGTACCACGACGTGCTCTACGACAACCAGCCGCCGGAGACCGACGACACCTTCGCCGACAACGGCAAGCTGATCGAGCTGGCGGCCAAGGTCGACGGCCTCGACACCCCCGCCTTCCGCCGCTGTGTCACCGGCGGCACGCACGACGGCTGGGTCGACAAGTCGAACGAGGCGTTCCAGAAGGGCGGCTTCAGCGGCACCCCGACCGTCCTGCTCGACGGCAAGAACATCTACCAGGACCGCACCATGACCCCCGCCAAGCTGAAGAAGACCGTGCAGGACGCCGCCGGGTAGTCCGCTCCTGTTATGCACCCGTAGCCGGGCTGCCCGGCGCGGGCGAGGCCCGGCACGGTAGCGTCGACCCTGCCATGGAACTTGCCTTCATCCCCAGCCCGTCGCGCGGTGTGGTGCACCTCGGCCCCATTCCGCTGCGCGGCTACGCCTTCTGCATCATCATCGGCGTCTTCGTCGCCGTCTGGCTCGGCAACCGGCGCTGGGTCGCCCGCGGCGGGCGGCCCGGCACGGTGGCCGACATCGCGGTCTGGGCCGTTCCCTTCGGCCTGGTCGGCGGACGTCTCTACCACGTCATCACGGACTACGAGCTGTACTTCAGCGAGGGCCGCGACTGGGTGGACGCCTTCAAGGTCTGGGAGGGCGGCCTCGGTATCTGGGGCGCGATCGCGCTCGGCGCGCTGGGCGCCTGGATCGGCTGCCGCCGCCGGGGCATCCCGCTGCCCGCCTACGCGGACGCGATCGCCCCGGGCATCGCCCTCGCGCAGGCCATCGGCCGCTGGGGCAACTGGTTCAACCAGGAGCTGTACGGCCGGGCCACCGAACTGCCCTGGGCGGTGGAGATCACGTCCACGGCGGACGGCCGGGAACCGGGCACCTACCACCCGACGTTCCTCTACGAGTCGCTGTGGTGCGTCGGTGTCGCGCTGCTGGTGATCTGGGCCGACCGCCGCTTCAGGCTGGGCCACGGACGGGCGTTCGCCCTGTACGTCGCCTCCTACTGCGCGGGCCGGTTCTGGATCGAGTACATGCGCGTCGACGACGCCCACCACATCCTGGGCCTGCGGCTGAACAACTGGACCGCGCTGCTGGTCTTCGTCCTCGCGGTGGTCTACCTCGTGCTGTCGGCGAAGAAGCGGCCGGGCCGGGAGACCGCGGTGGAGCCGGGTGTCTCCGACGGTGACGGGACCAACGGCGGCACGGCCGGGACCGCGGACGCGGACGGCACCGCGGACGCGGACGGTACCGGGGACGGCGACCTCGCCGCCGACGCCGAGAAGGCTTCGGACGGCGAGAAGGCTTCGGGCGCCGAGAAGGCTTCGGACACAGAGAAGTCTCCGGGTGCCGGGAAAGCTCCGGACGCCGAGAAGGCTTCGGACGGCGAGCGGGCTTCGGACGGTGTGCGTGCGGAGGTGACGGACGGGGCCGGTCCGGCGGAGAAGCGCTGACCGGACGGTGGTACGCAGGTGAGGGCGCCCGGAGTGATCCGGGCGCCCTCACCGCGTGTTCACCGCCGGTCCGCCGGCGCCAGCGTCCGCCACGCCGCCGCGACCACCGCCGCGTCGACGAACCGCCCGTCCGGGAGCGCCTGCGCCCCCGCCTCCCGGGCCGCCGCCTTCAGTACCGTCTCCGCCTCGTCCAGCTCCGCCGCGGTGGGCAGGTACGCCCGCTCGATGACCGGGAGCTGCCGGGGGTGGATGGCGGCACGGCCCAGGAACCCCAGGGCGCGGCCGTGCGCGCAGGAGGCCGCCAGACCCGCCAGGTCCCGGGTGTCGGGGTGGACGGACTGGGCGGGCGGGGGCAGACCCGCCGCGCGGGCGGCGACGATCACCCGGGACCGCGACCAGTCCAGGCCGGTGTCCGTGCCCACCCCCAGATCCGCGCGGAGGTCCGCCTCGCCCAGGGCGATCCCGCACAGCCGGGGGTGGGCGGCGGCGATCGGGTACGCCCGCTCCACGCCCAGCGCCGATTCCAGCAGCGCGTACAGCGGGGTCCCGGCGACGGCGCCGGCCACCCGGGTGACCTGCTCGGGCGAGGTCACCTTGGGCAGCCGTAGCCCGGACAGGCCGGGCAGCGGGCCGGTGAGCGCCGCCAGGTCGGCCGCCGCCTCGGCCCCGTCCAGGGCGTTCACCCGCACGTGCACCGGGACCGGCTGGGGTGCGGTGAGCAGTTCGGCGGTGGCCGCGCGGGCGTACTCCTTGCGGTCCGGGGCGACCGCGTCCTCCAGGTCGACCACCACCACGTCGGCTCCCGAGGCCAGCGCCTTGGCGACCACCTGCGGACGGTCCCCGGGGGCGTACAGCCAGGTCAGCGGGTGTGTGGTCATACGGCGCCCGCCTCCCGCAGCTCCTTGAGGTCGCCCGGGGTGAGGCCCAGCTCGGTGAGCACCTCCTCGGTGTCCGCGCCGTGCGGGCGGCCCGCCCAGCGGATCGCGCCCGGCGTGGCGGAGAGCCGGAAGAGGACGTTCTGCATCCGCAGCGGGCCCAGCTCGGGATCGTCGACCGTGGTGACGGTGTCCAGTGCCCGGTACTGCGGGTCGGCCAGCACGTCCCGTACGTCCTGCACGGGGGCGACCGCCGCCTGGGCCGCCTCGAAGGCGGCGAGCACCTCGGCGCGGGAGCGGCGGGCGATCCAGTCGCCGACCGCCGCGTCCAGCACGTCGGCGTGCCGGGCCCGGTCGGCGCCGGTGGCGAACCACGGCTCGGCCACCAGTTCCGGACGGCCCACCAGGCGCATCACCCGCTCGGCGACCGACTGGGCGGAGGTGGAGACGGCGACCCAGGTGCCGTCGGCGGTGCGGTAGGTGTTGCGCGGGGCGTTGTTCTGCGAGCGGTTGCCGGTACGGGGCTGGACGTGGCCGAGCTGGTCGTACCAGAGCGGCTGCGGGCCGAGTACGGTCAGGATCGGCTCGATGATCGCCATGTCCACGACCTGCCCGGCGCCGGTGCGGTCCCGCGCGGCGAGGGCGGTCATCACCGCGTACGCCGTCGCCAGCGCGGCGATGGAGTCGGCGAGGCCGAACGGCGGCAGGGTCGGGGGCGTGTCCGGTTCGCCGGTCATGGCGGCGAAGCCGCTCATCGCCTCGGCGAGGGTGCCGAAGCCGGGGCGGTGGGCGTACGGCCCGAACTGGCCGAAGCCGGTGACCCGGGTCAGGACCAGACGCGGATTGGCCTCGGACAGTTCCGCCCAGCCCAGTCCCCAGCGTTCCAGGGTGCCGGGGCGGAAGTTCTCGATGACGACGTCGGCGGTGCGGGCGAGCCGGAGCAGGGTGGCGCGCCCGCCGGGTGTGGACAGGTCCAGGGTGATGGTGCGCTTGTTCCGGCCGAGCAGCTTCCACCACAGTCCCACGCCGTCCTTGGCGGGGCCGTGGCCCCGGGACGGGTCGGGGCGGCTGGGGTGCTCGACCTTGACGACCTCGGCGCCGAAGTCACCGAGCATGGTGGCGGCGAGCGGGCCGGCGAAGAGGGTGGCGAGGTCCAGGACGCGCAGGCCGGTGAGGGGCGGGGTGGTCATGGGCGGGTGGCCTCCCGGTGGGTGAGGTGGGCGAGGGTGTCGAAGCCGGTGCCGTCGAAGCCGGCGACGGAGCTGGCGAGACGGTTCTTCAGCGGGGCCGTGAGGTGCTGGGGGAGGGCGGCGGGGTCACCGGTGAGCAGGGCGGCGACGCTGCCGGCGGTGGCGCCGTTGGAGTCGGTGTCCCAGCCGCCGGAGACGGCCCGGCTCACCGAGCCGGTGAAGTCGCCGTCGGCGTGGGTGAGGGCGGCGGCGATCAGGGCGGTGTTGGGGACGGCGTGCACCCAGTGGTGCCGGGCGCCGTGGGCGGCGTGCAGCGCGTCGACGACCACGTCGAAGTCGGCGTGCGTCCGGGCCAGCCGGACGGCGTGCCGGACCGCGCCGGCCAGCCGGGAGCCGGGCGGGACGACCCGCAGGCCGGTGCGCAGGCAGGCGTGGACGTCGTGGGTGCCGGTGGTGGCCGCCGCGATGACGGCCGCCGCGAACATCGCCGCGTGCACGCCGCCCGCGGTGTGGGTGAGCACCGCGTCGCGGTGGGCCTGCCCGGCGGCGGCCGCGGGATCGCCCGGGTTGGTCCAGCCGTGCAGGTCGGCCCGGATCAGGGCGCCGATCCACTCCCGGAAGGGGTTGCGGTACCGGGCGGTGTGCGGGGGTTCGAGGCCGGCCAGGAGATTGCGCAGGGCGACGCGTTCGGCGGTGAAGGCGCGGCCCGCCGGGAGTTCGTCGAGCCAGAGCCGCGCCACGTCCTCGGTGGTGAAGTCGCGGCCGTGGCGCCGGAGCAGCAGGAGGTTGAGGAGCGGGTAGTCGAGGTCGTCGTCCTCGGGCATGCCGTCGATGTTCTCGGCGAGGGAGGTGGCGGCCGAGCGACGGTTCCAGGGGTGCGCGGCGGCGAGGTCGGCGGGCAGGCCGCGGGCGGTGAAGTAGGAGCGCGGCGGCCAGTTGCCGGTGGCGCGGGCGAGGCGCCGGATGGCGTCCAGCGGGAGTTTCTCCACGGGCTTGCCGAGCAGGCAGCCGACGGCCCGGCCCAGCCAGCCGGCCTCCAGGCGGACCGGGTCCGGGGCCGGGCGGGCGCGGCCGGGTCCGGGGCCGGCGGTGGGCGGTGCGGGCCAGTCGGGGCAGAGATCCTTGATCCGGTCGAGGTCCGTGGGCTCGGCCGCCGCCCGCGGGCTGGGCAGGGCGGCGAGTTCGTCCAGCAGGTCTTCCGCGAGCAGACGCAGCGAAGGGGAGGCGGGCTCGACGGAGGCGCCCGCCCGCACCGGGGCCTCGGCCCCGCCCGCCGCCCGCCAGCGGTCCGCGACCGCGGCCGCGTCCCGGCCGTCCAGGGCCGCCTGGCGCAGTTCGTGGCCGAGCAGGTCCTCGGGCTGCACCCAGGTCAGCCGGAGCACCGGGCGCCTCCCAGCGCGGCGAACGCCCGCTCATGGGCGCGGCGCCGGTCCAGGTCGCGGGCGAAGACCTCCCGGGCCACGCCGGTGAGGACCGCGGCCGGCCCGCTCAGGTCCAGCCGGCTCGCCTCGGCGACCGCCGCCGCCCACTCCTCGGGTACGGCCGAGCCCAGCGCGCCGGTGATCGCCCCGGCCATGGTGGCGATGGAGTCGCAGTCGCGGCCGTAGTTCACCGCGCCGAGCACCGCGTGCCGGCCGTCGCCGCCGGCCACGACCACCATGCCGAGGGCGACCGGGAGTTCCTCGATCGCGTGCAGCCGGGACGGGCGGCGGGCGCCGAGAGAAGGGGAGCGGTACTCCGGTCCCACGGTGTCGTACGGGGCCACCGCCGCCCGCAGCGGCGCCAGCGCCGACTCGAAGTCGCCGTACCGGGCGGCGACTTCGCAGACCCGTTCGATCGCGGTGCGGGTACCGTCCTTGGCCACCGAGAGACAGGCCGCCACCACGGAGTCCGGGGTCGCGCCGGGCGTACAGGCGGCGGCCACGGCCGCGGCCAGCACACCGGCCGCCTCCCGGCCGTACGACGACTGGTGGGCGCCCGCGACGTCGAGCGCCTCGGCGTACGCGGCCGCCGGGTTCGCCGCGTTGACCAGGCCGACCGGCGCCATGTACATCGCCGCGCCGCAGTTGACGATGTTGCCGACCCCGGCCTCGCGGGGGTCGACGTGGCCGTGGTGCAGCCGGGCCACGAGCCACTTCTCGGCGAGGAAGATCCGCTGGAGGGGGAGCGCCTCGGCCTCCAGTTCCGGAATCCAGCGCGGGGTGGTCAGCAGGTCCGGGACCAGGTGCTCGGCGACCGCGTAGGCGTCGAGGTGGTCGCGGACGGTGGCGTACACCCTGATGAGCGCGTGGGTCATGAGGGTGTCGTCGGTGACGTGGCCGTCGCCCTTGTGGTAGGGGGCGACCGGGCGGGCGGTGCGCCAGTCGTCGCCGTGCCAGGGGCCGACGATGCCGCGCACCCGGCCGCCGTGGCGTTCCAGGATCTGCTCGGGGGAGTAGCCCTCGACCGGGCCGCCCAGCGCGTCACCGACCGCCGCGCCGACGAGGGCGCGGGAGATCCGCTCGTCCAGCGTCGCCGTCGGGTCCGCAGGCTCCGTGCGTTCGGCGCACTCCGCGGGCTCCGCGAGCCCTGCGCGGTACTCCGCGTGCTCTGCCCTCCGGGCGTCCGCTGCGTATGCATTGACAGTCATGTCCGCATCAGCTTTCTGGTCGGGCCGCGCGGGCCGGGCGCGCGGCTTCGAGGAGTTCGGCGAGGTCCACCAGATCGGTGCCGGTGAGCCGGGGCAGCGCGCAGCCCGAGAGGGTGCGGCAGGTGTCGCGCCACGGCCCGGGGATCGCCGCGCCGCCGCCGAGGGCGCCGGTCAGCGCGCCGACCAGGGCGGGAGCGGAGTCCGCGACCCGGGAGAGGCAGGCCGCCGCCGGTACCGCCTCCGCGATCCGCCCCCGGGCGGCGGTGGCGAGGGCGAGGGCGACCGGGACGGTCTCGGCGGCGGCGATGCCGTAGCTGTAGACGTGGTCGACGATCTGGTGTTCGAGGAGCGGTACCAGGGCGAACGTGCTCTCGGCGCGTTCCGCCAGGGCCAGCGCCTGCCGGGCGTTGCGCCCGGCCTCCGTCTCCTCGGGCAGCTCGGCGAGGGCCGCCGCCACGCACGCGGTCACGTCGGCGCCGTCGAGGGCGCGGGCCACCGCCGCGGCCATGGCGCGGGCGCCGTGCACGCCGTCGCCGTCCTGGGTGTAGCGGGCGTCGAACTCGGCGAGGTCGGCGGCGAGCCGGGGATGGCCGGGGTGGGCGACGGCGAGGACGCAGGCCCGTACGCAGGCGGCGTCGTCGAAGTAGTGCGGGTTGTCGTGGCCGGTGGCGGGCGGGCGCAGACCGGCGGCGAGGTTGCCGAGGCCGGCCCGGACGGAGATCCGGGCCCGCAGCGGCAGGACCGCCGACTCGACCTCGGGGGCGCGGTCCGCGGCGGCGGCCACCTCACTGGCGACGGCGTTCCAGGTCAGGTCCAGGGCGGCGCGGAGCCGGCGGTCCCGGCTCAGGTCGCCGAGCGCGTGGGCGTCCCCGGCCCGCAGTACCGCCTCCGCCATGAAGGCGGCCCACTCGGCGTCGTCGGAGGGGCCCAGCCGCAGGGGTTCCGGGGGCTGGTTCAGGGCGATGGGGACGGGAAGGGTGGTGGTCGCGTTCTGCTCGGCGAAGGTGTCCAGCTCCCGGGTCAGCCGCCGGGTCCACTCCGGCATCCGCGCGGCACGGTGCCGCGCGGCGGGCCAGCCGGCGGCGTCCCCGGCGGCCAGCCCGAGCAGGAGGCCCTCGATGCGGCGGGGGCCGGGGGGTGCGAGGGGGCTGCGCCGCGCGCCGGACACGGGGGCGGGGTCGAGGCCGGGGGAGGGGCGGTGGCTGGTGGTGATGCCCGGGGCACCGGGTGCGGTGGCGCAAACCGTGGTGGNGGTGATGCCCGGGGCACCGGGTGCGGTGGCGCAAACCGTGGTGGTGCCCGGGGCACCGGGTGCGGTGGCGCAAACCGTGGGGGTGCCCGGCGTGCCGGGCGGGGCCGCGTGCGCCGTGGTGGCGGGCTCGTCGGTGGGTGGGCGGAGGGGGGTCATGGGAGCGTCTCCGCCGGCTCGTGCGCCGGGGCCGGGGGGCTGTCGGGGGACGGGGTCAGGAGGTCGGCCACCTCCAGGACGTGGTGGCCGGCCATGGCCGGCAGACAGCTTCCGCGAGCCGGGCCGATCGCCGCCGCCCACTCGCCGGGGATCGCGGCGGCGCCCCGCGCCGCCCCGGCCAGCGCACCGGCGACCGCAGCCGTCGTGTCGGCGTCGCGCCCCATGTTGACGGCCGTCAGCACCGCGTCCGTGAACTCGCCGTCGGCCGCCGCGTAGGCGCCGAAGGCGAGGGCGACCGCCTCGGGGGCGAGGTCGGTCCAGGGGTAGCCGCCGATCACCACCGCGGAGCGGACCGCGCGTTCCCCCCGGTGCGCCGCGGTCACCGCGCGCCGCAGCGACCGGGCCGTCCAGGAGTCGTCCGGTACGGCGGCCAGGGCGGAGGCCACCACCGCGACCACCGGCGCGCCCGCCATCGCCGCCGCGACACCCGCCGCCACCGCCTGGCCGCCGTAGATGCCCTCGCCGTCGTGGCTGACCGAGCCGTCGATCGCCACCAGCCGGGCCGCCTCCGCGGGCCGCCCCGCCGCGAACACCCCGTAGGGCGCGGCCCGCATGGCCAGTCCGTCGCTCCACGCGTGCCGGTGCTGGGCGGAGATCGGGGCGGCCAGCCCCCGGCGCAGGTTCTCCAGCGTGCCGCGCTCGCTGAAACCGGCGCCCCGGAACGGCCCCTCCTCGCGGTCGGCGATCCACTCGTGCCAGGCCGCCCCCACCAGGGCCGGGGTGAGCGCCGCGCCGTGCCGGGCCAGCAGCAGGCCGGAGAAGATCGCGTACTCCGTGTCGTCGGTCCCGCAGGGACACTCGGCGACGTAACCGGTGATCCGGCCCCAGCGGGCCCGGATCTCGGAGGGCTTCATGTTCTCGGCCGGGGCGCCGAGGGCGTCCCCGACCGCGAGGCCGAGCAGCGCGCCGCGGGCCCGTTCGCGCAGTCCGGCGGCGCCCCGGAGCACGGGGGGCGGGGGGACGCGGGCCGTCGACGCGGTCGGCGCGGTCGCTCCCATGGGCCACTCCTCTCCCGTCGCGGACCTTGCGGAAGATGTCCCCGGTGCGGGGCGCACCGCAGCCTCACGGCCCCCAGCATCACCCGGTCGACATATGCGCGAGTAGCCGCACGGATGAGCGCGTAAGGGCATAACCGCAGGTTAGCCCAGCCTTTCCTTGCTGGCGGGAGGGGAATGACGGGCGTAGATTGGTCGTTGTCGAGAAGTAGAACCTGTCTAAGAAGCGTGACCGAACAAGCAGGCGGACGCCTGACCGGAGCATCTGGGGGACCCCATGGCGATCATCGAGACCGGAGCGGCGCTGCACGAGGCGCACCGCGACAACCACACCCACCGGGACGTCAACGGCGGCTGGCTGCGCCCCGCCGTCTTCGGCGCCATGGACGGCCTGGTCTCCAATCTCGCCCTGATGACCGGCGTGGCCGGCGGCTCGGTCGGCCACCAGACCGTCGTCATCACCGGCCTCGCGGGACTCGCGGCCGGCGCTTTCTCCATGGCGGCCGGCGAGTACACCTCCGTCGCCTCCCAGCGCGAGCTGGTCCAGGCCGAACTGGACGTCGAGCGCCGCGAGCTGCGCCGGCACCCCAAGGACGAGGAGGCCGAACTGGCCGCCCTCTACCAGGCGCGCGGCGTCGAGGCCCCGCTGGCCCGCGAGGTCGCCCGGCAGCTCTCCCGCGACCCCGAGCGGGCGCTGGAGATACACGCCCGCGAGGAACTCGGCATCGACCCCGGCGACCTGCCCTCACCGCTGGTCGCGGCCGTCTCGTCGTTCGGTTCCTTCGCGCTGGGTGCCCTGTTCCCGGTGCTGCCCTACCTGCTCGGCGCGAGCGCGCTGTGGCCCGCGGTGCTGGTGGCGCTGGCCGGCCTCTTCCTGTCCGGCGCGGTGGTGGCCAGGGTGACCGCGCGCACCTGGTGGTACGGCGGTCTGCGCCAGCTCGTCCTGGGCGGCGCCGCGGCCGGTGTGACGTACGCCCTGGGCAGCCTGTTCGGAACGGCCGTAGGATGACGCGGCTCGAACGTATGCGGAGGACCGCATAAGTACCCGTTACTCGTTGGTTTCGAATGCGTGACCACCGGGCATGAGCCGTAAGCGCTGTGGGCAATGGTGCCCGCGGCGCACCCGCGGAGTGGGCGACGACACCCGCTCCGCCCCCTTCAGGCCCGACGGACATCGATCTGTCCCTGCCGGGCCCCCACGCTTTTCACCACTGGTGTCGGTACCCCCGCGACGCACCCTGGTGTCCGCATGCTGAAACGGAATATCCGGTTTCCGAGAACCGTTTCATCATGTAACCTGCACGAAATTTTGCAGCCACGCAGAGGGCCAGCGTCGTCCCTCGGCACATGCACTTGCCACTGACGACGACGGGAGAGCCGATGCGTACGCCGCGCCAGCCGTCCCAGCACTCCGCGAATGGCCAGAACTGGTCCTTCATGGATGCTCGCCCTGCCGCGCAGGGTATGTACGACCCCCGCAACGAGCACGACGCCTGCGGCGTCGGCTTCGTCGCCACTCTCACCGGCGAGGCCTCCCACGCGCTGGTCGATCAGGCCCTCACCGTCCTGCGCAACCTGGAGCACCGCGGCGCCACCGGCTCCGAGCCCGACTCGGGCGACGGCGCCGGCATCCTCTCCCAGGTCCCGGACGCCTTCTTCCGAGAGGTGGCCGAATTCGACCTGCCCGAGGCGGGCGCCTACGCGGTCGGCATCGCCTTCCTGCCGGAGTCCGGCACTCAAGACGCCGTCTCACAGATCGAGACGATCGCGGCCGAGGAGGGTCTGACCGTTCTCGGCTGGCGCTCGGTGCCGGTCGCCCCGCAGCTCCTGGGCGCCACCGCCCGCTCGACCATGCCGGTCTTCCGCCAGCTCTTCGTCACCGACGGAGCGTCGACCGGGATCGCCCTGGACCGGCGCGCCTTCGCGCTGCGCAAGCGCGCCGAGCGCGAGGCCGGCGTCTACTTCCCGTCGCTGTCCGCGCGGACCCTCGTCTACAAGGGCATGCTCACCACCGGCCAGCTCGAACCCTTCTTCCCGGACCTGTCCGACCGCCGCTTCGCCTCCGCGATCGCGCTCGTGCACTCCCGGTTCTCGACCAACACCTTCCCGTCCTGGCCGCTGGCACACCCCTACCGTTTCGTCGCGCACAACGGCGAGATCAACACGGTCAAGGGAAACCGCAACTGGATGGTCGCCCGCGAGTCGCAGCTCGCCTCCGACGTCTTCGGGTCCTCCTCGGACCTGGAGCGGATCTTCCCGATCTGTACGCCGGACGCCTCCGACTCCGCCTCCTTCGACGAGGTCCTGGAACTGCTCCACCTGGGCGGGCGCTCGCTGCCGCACTCGGTGCTGATGATGATCCCGGAGGCGTGGGAGAACCACGACTCCATGGACCCGGACCGGCGCGCCTTCTACCAGTACCACTCCACGATGATGGAGCCCTGGGACGGCCCGGCCTGCGTCACCTTCACCGACGGCACCCAGGTCGGCGCGGTCCTCGACCGCAACGGCCTGCGCCCCGGCCGCTACTGGGTCACCGACGACGGCCTCGTCGTCCTCGGCTCCGAGGTCGGCGTCCTGGACATCGACCCGGCCAGGGTCGTGCGCAAGGGCCGCCTGCAGCCCGGCCGCATGTTCCTCGTGGACACCGCCGAGCACCGCATCATCGAGGACGACGAGATCAAGGCGCAGCTCGCCGCCGAGAACCCGTACGGCGACTGGCTCCGGGCCGGCGAGATCGAGCTGAGCGACCTGCCCGAGCGCGAGCACATCGTGCACACCCACGCCTCGGTCACCCGCCGCCAGCAGACCTTCGGCTACACCGAGGAGGAGCTGCGCGTCCTGCTCGCGCCGATGGCCAAGGCCGGCGCCGAGCCGATCGGCTCGATGGGCACCGACTCGCCGATCGCCGCGCTCTCCGACCGCCCCCGGCTGCTCTTCGACTACTTCACCCAGCTCTTCGCGCAGGTCACCAACCCGCCGCTGGACGCCATCCGCGAGGAACTCGTCACCTCCCTGCGCTCCGCGCTCGGCCCCCAGGGCAACCTGCTCGACCCGACGGCCGCCTCCTGCCGCAGCGTCCTGCTGCCCTTCCCGGTGATCGACAACGACGAGCTGGCCAAGCTCATCCACGTCAACGCCGACGGCGACATGCCCGGCTTCAAGGCCGCGACCCTCTCCGGCCTCTACCGGGTGCACGGCGGCGGCGACTCGCTCGCCGCCCGCATCACGGAGATCTGCGCCGAGGCCGACGCCGCCATCGGCAACGGCGCCCGGCTGATCGTCCTCTCCGACCGCCACTCCGACGCCGAGCACGCGCCGATCCCCTCGCTGCTGCTCACCGCCGCCGTCCACCACCACCTGATCCGCACCAAGCAGCGCACCCAGGTGGGCCTGCTGATCGAGGCCGGCGACGTCCGCGAGGTCCACCACGTCGCCCTGCTCATCGGCTACGGCGCCGCGGCCGTCAACCCGTACCTGGCCATGGAGTCCGTCGAGGACCTGGTCCGGGCCGGCACCTTCCTGCCCGGCATGGAGCCCGAGCAGGCCATCCGCAACCTGATCTACGCCCTCGGCAAGGGCGTGCTGAAGGTCATGTCCAAGATGGGCATCTCCACCGTCGCCTCCTACCGCGGCGCCCAGGTCTTCGAGGCCGTCGGCCTCGACCTCGACTTCGTGGCGAAGTACTTCAGCGGCACCGCCACCAAGATCGGCGGCGTCGGCATCGACGTCGTCGCCAAGGAGGTCGCCGCCCGGCACGCCAAGGCGTACCCCGCCTCCGGCATCGCCCCGGCCCACCGCGCGCTGGACATCGGCGGCGAGTACCAGTGGCGCCGCGAGGGCGAGCCGCACCTGTTCGACCCGGACACGGTCTTCCGCCTCCAGCACTCCACGCGCTCCGGCCGCTACGACATCTTCAAGAAGTACACGGACCGGGTGAACGAGCAGTCCGAGCGGCTGATGACGCTCCGCGGCCTCTTCGGCTTCACCTCCGACCGGCAGCCGATCCCCCTCGACGAGGTCGAGCCGGTCAGCGAGATCGTCAAGCGCTTCTCCACCGGCGCCATGTCGTACGGCTCCATCTCGCAGGAGGCGCACGAGACGCTCGCCATCGCCATGAACCAGTTGGGCGGCAAGTCCAACACCGGTGAGGGCGGCGAGGACGCGGAGCGCCTGTACGACCCGGCCCGCCGGTCCTCCATCAAGCAGGTCGCCTCCGGCCGCTTCGGCGTCACCAGCGAATACCTCGTCAACGCCGACGACATCCAGATCAAGATGGCCCAGGGCGCCAAGCCCGGCGAGGGCGGCCAGCTCCCCGGCCACAAGGTCTACCCCTGGGTCGCCAAGACCCGGCACTCCACCCCCGGCGTCGGCCTGATCTCCCCGCCGCCGCACCACGACATCTACTCCATCGAGGACCTCGCCCAGCTCATCCACGACCTGAAGAACGCCAACCCCCAGGCGCGCATTCACGTCAAGCTGGTCTCCGAGGTCGGCGTCGGCACGGTCGCCGCGGGCGTCTCCAAGGCCCACGCGGACGTGGTCCTGATCTCCGGCCACGACGGCGGCACCGGCGCCTCCCCGCTGACCTCCCTCAAGCACGCGGGCGGCCCCTGGGAGCTGGGCCTCGCCGAGACCCAGCAGACCCTGCTGCTCAACGGCCTGCGGGACCGGATCGTCGTCCAGACCGACGGCCAGCTCAAGACCGGCCGCGACGTCGTCATCGCCGCGCTGCTGGGCGCCGAGGAGTTCGGTTTCGCGACCGCGCCGCTCGTCGTCTCCGGCTGCGTCATGATGCGCGTCTGCCACCTGGACACCTGCCCGGTCGGCATCGCCACCCAGAACCCGGTGCTGCGCGAGCGGTTCTCCGGCAAGGCCGAGTACGTCGTGAACTTCTTCAAGTTCATCGCCGAAGAGGTCCGCGAGATCCTCGCCGAGCTGGGCTTCCGCACCATCGAGGAGGCCGTGGGCCGCGCCGAGACCCTCGACGTCACCCGCGCCATAAGCCACTGGAAGGCACAGGGCCTCGACCTGGCGCCGCTCTTCCACGTGCCCGAACTGCCCGAGGGCGCGGCCCGCCACCGCGTCGTCGCACAGGACCACGGCCTGGAGAAGGCGCTCGACAACGAACTGATCAAGCTCGCCGCCGACGCCCTGTCCGTGACCGGCGCCACCGACGCCGCCCCCGTCCGCGCCCAGGTCGCCATCCGCAACATCAACCGCACGGTCGGCACCATGCTCGGCCACGAGGTGACGAAGAAGTTCGGTGGCGCGGGCCTGCCCGACGACACCGTCGACATCACCTTCACCGGCTCCGCCGGCCAGTCCTTCGGCGCCTTCGTCCCGCGCGGTGTCACGCTGCGCCTGGAGGGCGACGCCAACGACTACGTCGGCAAGGGCCTGTCCGGCGGCCGGATCGTGGTCCGCCCGGACCGCGGCGCCGACCACCTCGCCGAGTACAGCGTCATCGCCGGCAACACCATCGGCTACGGCGCCACCGGCGGCGAGATGTTCCTGCGCGGCAAGGTCGGCGAGCGCTTCTGCGTCCGCAACTCCGGCGCGCTGGTCGTCTCCGAGGGCGTCGGCGACCACGGCTGCGAGTACATGACCGGCGGCCACGCGGTCGTCCTCGGCGAGACCGGACGCAACTTCGCGGCCGGCATGTCCGGCGGCATCGCCTACGTCATCGACCTCGACCCGGACAACGTCAACGTCGGCAACCTGGGCGCCGTGCAGGCCCCGGACGAGGCCGACAGGAAGTGGCTGCACGACGTGGTGCGCCGGCACGCCGAGGAGACCGGTTCCACCGTCGCCGGGAAGCTGCTCGCCGACTGGCCCGCCGCCGCCCAGCGCTTCACCAAGATCATCCCCAGTACGTACAAGGCAGTGCTCGCCGCCAAGGACGCCGCCGAGCGAGACGGGCTGACCGAGTCCGAGATCACCGAGAAGATGATGGAGGCGGCGCTCAATGGCTGACCCGAAGGGCTTCCTGAACCACGGCCGCGAGGTCGCCGAGTCCCGCCCCGTCGCCGAACGCGTCAAGGACTGGAACGAGGTCTACGTCCCCGGCTCCCTGCTGCCGATCATCAGCAAGCAGGCCAGCCGCTGCATGGACTGCGGCATCCCGTTCTGCCACAACGGCTGTCCGCTCGGAAACCTGATCCCCGAGTGGAACGACTACGCCTACCGCGAGGACTGGTCGGCCGCGCAGGAGCGCCTGCACGCCACCAACAACTTCCCGGAGTTCACCGGCCGCCTCTGCCCGGCCCCCTGCGAGTCGGCGTGCGTGCTCGGCATCAACCAGCCGCCGGTCACCATCAAGAACGTCGAGGTCTCCATCATCGACAAGGCGTGGGAGACCGGGGACGTCACCCCGCAGATCCCCGAGCGCCTCTCCGGCAAGACCGTCGCCGTCATCGGCTCCGGCCCGGCGGGCCTGGCCGCCGCCCAGCAGCTCACCCGGGCCGGCCACACGGTCGCCGTCTATGAGCGCGCCGACCGCGTCGGCGGCCTGCTGCGCTACGGCATCCCCGAGTTCAAGATGGAGAAGCGGCACATCAACCGCCGCATCGAGCAGATGCGCGCGGAGGGCACCCGCTTCCGCACCGGCGTCGAGGTCGGCCGCGACCTCAAGGCGACCGACCTGAAGAAGCGCTATGACGCCGTCGTCATCGCCGTCGGCTCCACCACCGCCCGCGACCTGCCGGTCCCCGGCCGGGAACTCAGGGGCGTCCACCAGGCCATGGAGTACCTGCCGCTGGCCAACAAGGTCCAGGAGGGCGACTTCGTGACGCCCCCGATCTCGGCCCGGGGCAAGCACGTCGTCGTCATCGGCGGCGGCGACACCGGCGCCGACTGCGTGGGCACCGCCCACCGCCAGGGCGCGGCCTCGGTGACGCAGTTGGAGATCATGCCCCGCCCGAACGAGGAGCGGCACCCGGTCGCCCAGCCCTGGCCGACCTTCCCCCTGCTCTACAAGGTCACCTCGGCCCACGAGGAGGGCGGCGAGCGGGTCTACTCCGTCTCCACCACCCACTTCGAGGGCGACGCGGACGGCAACGTCCAGTGGCTGCACATGAGCGAGGTCGAGTTCATCGAGGGGAAGCTCACCCCCAAGCCGGGCACCGAGCGCAGGATCCCCGCCCAGCTCGTCACCCTCGCCATGGGCTTCACCGGCCCCGACAAGGAGAACGGCCTGACCGACCAGTTCGGCCTGGAGCTGGACGAACGGGGTAACATCGCCCGCGACGCCGATTTCCGGACCAACGTGCCGGGTGTCTTCGTCGCCGGTGACGCCGGCCGAGGCCAGTCGCTCATCGTCTGGGCGATCGCGGAGGGCCGCTCGGCCGCCCGCGGCGCCGACCGCTACCTGACCGGGGCCAGCGAACTGCCGGCCCCGATCCGCCCGACGGACCGCTCACTGATGGTCTGACGGCATCCGAGAACTGTCCCGTACAAAGGCGTACGGAACACAGACGGCGCCCGCCCCTCGTCCCCGACCGGACCTGGGGGCGGGCGCCGTCGCCTTCACCGCCCGCGCCCCCGGGCCGGCCGGTGCCGTAATCTCGGCAGCCTGTGCCGTCGCACGAGGGGGAGCCGCACACATGGCCGCGATCAGTCTCAGCAAGGTCGAGGAGACCGCGCCCGCCCTGGTGAGCCTCTACAAGAGCGCCGGAGTGTCCCTGGAGAAGCACGGACTGGCCGGGACCCGGGCCGCCGTCTACCTCGTCGTCGACTACTCCGGTTCCATGAAGCCGTACTACAAGGACGGCAGCGTGCAGGCGCTCGCCGACCGGGTGCTCGGCCTCTCCGCCCACCTGGACGACGACGGCACCGTACCGGTGGTCTTCTTCTCCACCGACGTCGACGCCGTCACCGACATCGCGCTCACCGACCACCACGGACGCGTCGACCGGATCGTGGCGGGCCTCGGCCACATGGGCAGGACCGCCTACCACCTGGCCATGGACGCCGTCATCGACCACTACCTCGACAGCGGCTCCACCGCGCCCGCCCTCGTCGTCTTCCAGACCGACGGCGGCCCCGTCAACCGGCTCGCCGCCGAACGCTACCTGTGCAAGGCCGCCCGGCTGCCGCTGTTCTGGCAGTTCATCGGCTTCGGCGACCCGGACAGCAAGCAGTTCGACTACCTGCGCAAGCTGGACGAACTCGCCGTACCGGACAAGCGGGTGGTCGACAACGCCGGGTTCTTCCACGCCGGCCACGACCCGCGCGCGCTCTCCGACGCCGAGCTGTACGACCGGCTGGTGGGCGAGTTCCCCAAGTGGCTGGTGGCCGCGCGGGCCCAGCACATCGTACGGACCTGAACGCTTCGCCGGCCCGGCGCTACGTGTCGCACTCCAGCACCGTCCGGCACAGCCCGCACCGCGCCCGCACCCGCCCCCGCACCGGCACCCGGACGCGCTGATGGCAGGTCGGACACGGGAACGAGACCCGCAACGGGCCCCGCCCGTCCGCCGCGAAGGAGTACGGCACGTCGTCCGTCCCGGCGCCGGCGCCCGGACCGTCCCGGGCCTGGCGCCGGTCACGCGCGTAACGCCGCCGGCCCACCCAGCCCGCGGCCCGCAGCGGCGGCTGCTCCCGGTCCTGGCGCGCCCGCTCCCGGCCCCTGACGTACGCCGGGTACGCCTGCGCGCTGGTGAACCACACCGACGGGTCCTCACCGAACACCAGCGCCCGCTTGGCCAGCACGTAACCGAACTCCTCCGGCGTCAGATACCCCAGCTTCTGCGAGGACACCGCGTCCTCCCGGTACGCGTCCAGCAGCAGCCACCCCGCGCCCAGATACGTCGTCGCCGTGTCGGTGAGGATCTCGTTGTCCCGCGTACCGGGGAAGGCCAGCCCCAGCCGGTGCAGATAGACGTGCGTCACCTCGTGCGCCAGAGCCGCGCCGATGTCCCGCCGATGGGTGCGGAAACGGTCGTTCAGCTCGATGAAGTACTCGGGCCCCGCCGCCAGTTCGACATGGGCCGCGTGCGACATCTCCCGGAAGGAGACGACCGGCCGGGCGTCCGGCAGCCGGAAGTGCCGCACCATCTCGCGGGCCACCCGCTGCGCCCCCGGATGCAGCTCGTCCGTGTCACCGAACGCCACGTCGGCCGCCGCCACACTGGCCGAGAAGAGGCGCACCGTGTCGTACGACAGCCGCTTGTACAACGCGGTGATCGCCGCCCGCACCGTCTCCAGGTGCGGAAAGCCGTGCTGGACCTGCCCGTCGTTCGCCACGTCCGACCCCCAGGACGACCGAAACCCCCTCCCACTGTACGGCGGGCGCCGCATGCCGGGTCCTGAGACGGCCCGCGACGGCCGCGCCCCGCCCCGTAGGCTGACCCGTCATGACCACCAGCAACACCGGCAACCACGCTGTCGACCCCGACGTCGTCGAGGAACTGGCACGGCTGCGCGACAGCATCGACAACATCGACGCCGCCGTCGTCCACATGCTCGCCGAACGCTTCAAGTGCACCCAGCAGGTCGGCCACCTCAAAGCCCGCCACCAACTGCCGCCCGCCGACCCGGCCCGCGAGTCCCGGCAGATCGCCCGCCTGCGGACCCTCGCCGAGAACGCCAAACTGGATCCGGCCTTCGCCGAGACCTTGCTCAACTTCATCATCGCCGAGGTCATCCGCCACCACGAGCGCATCGCCGAGGACACCGGCAACAGCGGGGGCGGTGCCGACGGCACCGGAAACGTCACCGACACCGCCCCGGCATCCGACTGACCGGACACGGCCCTGTTCCGGCCGACGTCGTCCCGGGGGAGTGACAGGGGGGCGTGCACGAGGCATGCTCGCTGTGCACCCCCCAGGGGTGGCCGCGGCGCCCGCCTCCGGGCGGACGACGCGACTTCACGGCCACCCCCCGAGCCGTCGGCGGGCCGCCCCGCCACCGGCTCCTCGGACCCCACCGGGTCGGCGCACGGGGAAGGGACGTCGGGCCATGCCGTCGGATGCCGGGATCCTCATCGTCGACGACCACGAGGACACCCTCTACGCCCTGGAGAGCGCCCTGGCCCCGCTCGGCTACCGGCTCCAGCGGGCCACCAGCGCCGACGAGGCACTCAAACAGGTCCTGCGCGGCCACGTCGGCCTGCTCCTGCTCGACGTGCGGATGCCCGGCGTCGGCGGCCTCGACGTGGTCCGCTACATGCGCCGCGTCGAACAGACCCAGCACATACCGGTGATCCTCCTCACCGGCTTCGGCATCGACCTCCGCCTCAGCGCCACCGCCTTCCGCCTCGGCGTCGCCGACCTCGTCACCCAGCCCGTGGACCCCTGGACCCTCCGCACCAAGGTCCGCTACCTCTACGACACCCACCGGCGCCGCCTCGCCCTCGAACGCGAACTGCGCGACCTGCGCGCCCGGCTCGGCGAGCACACCGAGCACCCGGCCCGCCCCGGCCTGCCCCACCCGGACCCCCGCACACCGGTGCCACGACCCGGGCAAGCGCCCGCCAAAGCACACGACGACCTCCAGAAACACCGGACATAAACCGCGTACCGTACCGGCGCTGTGTCGCCCGCGCGGCATCGGGCAGCATGGCGTCCATGTCCGTACTGACGCGCGACGAAGCGCAGACCCGTGCCCGGCTCCTCGACGTCCACCACTACACGATCGCCCTCGATCTGACCGGTGGGGACGAGACCTTCGACTCCCTGACCACCATCCGCTTCACCGTCCGCGGCGAGACGGACACCGCGACCACCACGGACACCTTCGTCGAGGTCAAGCCCGCCCAACTGCGCAGCGTCACCCTCGACGGACACGCCCTCGACCCGCAGGCCCTCGACGACAACCGCCTGCCGCTGAAGCGGCTCACCCCGGGCGAGCACGAACTGCGGATCGACGCCGCCATGGCCTACTCCCGCACCGGCGAGGGCATGCACCGCTTCACCGACCCCACCGACGGCGAGACCTACGTCTACACCCAGCTCTTCCTCGACGACGTGCAGCGCGTCTACGCCGCCTTCGACCAGCCCGACCTCAAGGCCGTCTTCGACCTCACCGTCCGCGCCCCCGAGGGCTGGACCGTCCTCGCCAACGGCGTCACCGAACACACCGACGACGACCGCTGGGTCGCCGCCACCACCCCGCTCATCTCCACCTACCTCCTCGCCGTCGCCGCCGGCCCCTGGCACTCGGTGCGCACCGAACACCGCGGCCTGCCCTTCGGCATCCACTGCCGCCGCTCGCTCGCGCCGCACCTGGACACCGACGCCGACGAGATCCTCGACATCACCCGCGCCTGCTTCGACCGCTACCACGAGAAGTTCGACGAGCCCTACCCCTTCGACTCCTACGACCAGGCGTTCGTCCCCGAGTTCAACGCCGGCGCCATGGAGAACCCCGGCCTCGTCACCTTCCGCGACGAGTTCGTCTACCGCTCCGCCGTCACCGAGACCGAACGGCAGACCCGCGCCATGGTCATCGCCCACGAGATGGCCCACATGTGGTTCGGCGACCTCGTCACCCTCAGGTGGTGGGACGACATCTGGCTCAACGAGTCCTTCGCCGAGTACATGGGCTACCAGACCTGCGCCGAGGCCACCCGCTTCACCGGCGCCTGGACCGACTTCGCCGTCGACCGCAAGTCCTGGGGCTACGACGCCGACCAGCGCCCCTCCACCCACCCCGTCGCCCCCGAGAACGTCCCGGACACCGCCTCCGCCCTCCTCAACTTCGACGGCATCTCCTACGCCAAGGGCGCCTCCGCCCTGCGCCAGCTCGTCGCCTGGCTCGGCGAGAAGGACTTCCTCGCCGGCATCAACATCCACTTCTCCCGGCACCGGTTCGGCAACGCCACCCTCGCCGACTTCATCGACTCGCTCGCCGCCGCCACCGACCGCGACGTCCACGCCTGGGCCGACGCCTGGCTGAGCACCACGGGAGTGGACACGCTCACCGCCGCCGTCGACGCCCGCCCCGGAGAGTGGACGCTCGCCCTGCGCCGCGACGGCAGCCGCCCCCACCGCGCCACCATCGGCGTCTACGACCGCGACCTCAGCGACGGCCGCACCCTGGTCCTGCGCGAACGCTACGAGACGGACCTCCCGCAGACCGCCCCCGAGGCCCGCCCCGGCACCCGCCCCGCCCTCGTCCTCCCCAACGACCTCGACCTCACCTACGCCAAGATCCGCCTGGACGAGGCGTCCCTGGAGACCGCCCTGCGCGGAGTCTCGGAGATCCCCGACGCCCTCACCCGCGCGGTGGTCTGGAACACCCTGCGCGACATGGTCCGCGACGGCGACCTCGCCCCCGGCGACTACCTCGCCACCGCCGGCGCCCACCTCGACAAGGAGACCGACCTCGCCGTCGTGCAGGCCGTCCTCACCTTCGCCTCGACCCGCGTCGCCGACCGCTACCTCACCCCCGGGCAGCGGCCCGCCGCCCTGGCCGGCCTCACCGCCCTGTGCCGCGGCCTCATCCGCCGCACCGAGGACGGCGACCACCCCGGCCTGCGCCTGATCGCCGTCCGCCACCGCATCGCCACCGCGGCCCACCCCGACACCATCGCCGCCTGGCTCGCCGACGGCACCGTCCCCGGCGGCCCCGAACTCGACCCCGAACTGCGCTGGCGCGTCCTCACCCGCCTCGCCGTGCTCGGCGCCACCGACGAGAGCGCGATCGCCGCCGAACTCGCCCGCGACCCCAGCGCCGCCGGACAGGAGGGCGCCGCCCGCTGCCGCGCCGCCCTGCCCGACCCCGAGGCCAAGGCCCGCGCCTGGGCGGCCATGTTCGCCACCGACGACCTCTCCAACTACCTGTTCACCGCCACCGCCCAGGGCTTCTGGCAACCCGAACAGGCCGACCTCGTCAGCGACTACGTGCCCCGCTACTGGGCCGAGGCCGTCGCCGTCGCCGCCCGCCGCGGCCCCGCCATCGCCGCCGCGGCCGGCCGCCACGCCTTCCCCGCCCACGCCGTGGACGCCGACACCCTCCGCCTCGGCGAGGAGTGCCTGCGCGACGCCGACCCGGTCCCCGCGCTCCGCCGCAGGCTCGTCGACGAACTCGACGACCTCGCCCGCGCACTGCGCGTCCGCGAGGCCCACACGGACTGACCCCGGCGTACGCCCCGGGTGCGGGCCGGTCCCCGGGCGGGACCGGCCCCCGGCGACCCGCCCCGGCCCCCGGCGACCCGCCCCGGGCCACGCGGCCCACCCCGGGCGCCCCGCCCCCAAGGCCGGCCGCGCACCGTACACCGACTCCGACACGTCCCCCGTACGGCCGTACCCCCTTTCGGGTACTGCTCGTGGGACTTCCCGGGCGCGCCCCCCGACAGGGCGTACAAGCTGTCCGCGTGCACGCCGGAACCCCCCTCCCCGCGCCCGGAGGACAGCCCATGAGCAGCCCGCCATTCCCGGGGGGTGCCCACGAGGCCCCACCCGCCCCGCCCTCCGCGCGGACGACCGGACCCGGCCCGCACCCCCTCGCCTCCGGCCCGCACGGCACCACCGCCCTGCGGCCGCTGCTCGCCACCGTCCTCGACGCGCTGGACGCCGGCCGGGCCGGCCGCGACGGACCCCTCCCCGCCGGCGGACCCGGCGCCGTCACCGCCCTCGGTGGCCCCCTGCCCGAACACGGCGACCCCGACGCCCTGCGCACCCTCGTCACCGCCCTCGCCGCGGGCTCCGCCGACCCCGCCGACCCGCCGTGCGCCGCACACCTGCACTGCCCGCCGCTCGCCGTCGCCACCGCCGCCGACCTCGCCGCCGCCGCCCTCAACCCCTCCCTCGACTCCTGGGACCAGGCCCCGGCCGCCTCCGCCCCAGGTCACCCGGGCCCTCGCCCGGCGCGCCGGTCACACCGACGCCCTCGTCACCACCGGCGCCACCGAGTCCAACCACCTGGCCGTCCTGCTCGCCCGCGAAACCCTCCGCCATCTCGGCCCGGTCCGCCTCGTGCACGGCGCCAACGCCCACCACTCGCTGCCCCGCGCCGCCTGGCTCCTCGGCCTGCCCGACCCCGTCACCGTGCCCACCCCCGACGGCATCCTCGACCCCGCCGCCCTCGACGAAGCCCTGGACCGCCACCCCGGCCCGCACCTCGTCGCCGCCATCCGCCGCACCCTCCTGACCACCGGCACCGCCGTCCTCGGCCGCACCCGCGCCGGCGGCCGGCTCTGGCTCAAGGCCACCCTGCTCAACCCGCACACCCACCCCACCGACCTGGCCGCACTCCTGCGCCTCGTGGAAGGACACACCCCCCGATGACCAGCACCCCCCACCCCGAACCCGAGCCGGTCCGCGACCTCGTCGGCATCGGCATCGGCCCGTTCAACCTCTCACTGGCCGCCCTCGCCCACCCCCTCAGCGGCCTCGACACCGTCTTCTACGACCGCGCACCCGCCTTCCACTGGCACCCCGGCCTGCTCCTCGACGACGCCCGCCTCCAGGTCCCCTTCCTCGCCGACCTGGTCACCCTCGCCGACCCCGCCAGCCCCTGGACCTTCCTCAACTACCTGAAGTCACGCGAACGCCTCTACCCCTTCTACTTCGCCGAGCGCTTCCACATCCAGCGCGCCGAATACGACGCCTACTGCCGCTGGGTCGCCGAAAACCTCCCCGCCCTCCGCTTCGGCCACCAGGTCGACGCCATCCGCTTCAACCCCGACCGCAAGGCGTTCGAGGTCGACTACACCCAGCTCTCCACCGACGGCGAGGCCGAGGCGCTCGGCCGCGCCCACACCAGGAACCTCGTCCTCGGCATCGGCACCGAACCCCACGTACCCGACCTCCTCAAACCCCTCGTCGACGCCCCCACCGCCCCCGTCTGGCACGCCGCCGACTACCTCGACCACCGCCCCGCCCTCCTCGCCGCCGACCACGTCACCGTCGTCGGCATGGGCCAGTCCGGCGCCGAGGTCTTCCTCGACCTGCTCCGCCACCGCCCCACCGGCCGCGAGGGCCTGCACTGGATCGGCCGCACCGGCTCCCTCACCCCCATGGAGTACTCCAAGCTCGGCCTGGAACACTTCACCCCCGACTACACCCGCTACTTCCACGCCCTGCCCGAACCCGTCCGCGACCGCCTCGTCCCCGCCCAGTGGCAACTCCACAAGGGCATCGCCCCCGACACCCTCGCCGCCCTCCACGACGAGCTGTACCGCCGCTCCCTGCACGGCGGCTGGCCCGACACCGTCGTCACCCCCGGCGTCCACCTCCGCACCGCCGGCCGGGTCGCCACCACCAAGGTCGAACTCCACCTCGAACACCCCGAACAGAACATCCGCACCCGCCTCACCACCGACGCCGTGGTCCTCGCCACCGGCTACCGCGAACGCCCCCTCGACCACCTCCTCGCCGGCCTCGACCCGTTCCTGCGCCGCGACAACCGCGAACGCCCCCGTATCGACGAGGAGTACCGTCTCGTCCTCGACCCCTGCGTCACCGCCGCCGGCTGCCACCTCCACGTCCAGAACGCCGAGACCCACACCCACGGCGTCGGCACCCCCGACCTCGGACTCGCCGCCTGGCGCAGCGCCACCATCCTCAACGCCCTCACCGGCGACGAGCCCTACCCCCTGCCCGAGCGCACCGCCTTCACCACCTTCGGCCTGGACGAACGGCGGCCCTGGATCCCGAGCGCCCGCGAGGCCGGAGCACTCATCCCGCTCGCGGACGGAATCTGAGACCCCCGCACCCCCACCCCCCCGAACCGGCAATCAGAACACCGGCGTCCCGTCCCGCGTCAGCCGCCAGTCCACCGAAGCGAAGTCCTTCGGGTCCAGCACCCCCTTCGCGGTCGCCCACTCCGCGATCCGGGTCCGGATCTCCGTCGACTCCGACCACACCTCCGGCGCCGACGCCACATACGGGAACGCGCCACCGCCATTGGCCCGGTAGTTGTTCACCGCCAGCACGAACCGCTGCGCGTCGTCCAACGCCGCGCCACCGAAAGCCAGATTCCTGATCCGCGACCCGGCCGGCCGCGCGATGTCGATGTCGTACGTCAACCCCGACACATAGTCGTAGTTGTAGTCCGGACGGCCACCGGCACCGGTCAGCTTCTCCACGTCCACCACCGCACCGACCGCCGTCTGCGCGTAGTACTCCGCCGAGTACTCCAGGTACGCCCGCACCTGCGCACCCGTCAACACCTTCGCCACCAGCGTGTTGTCGTACACATAAAGACCCGACAGATCACGGATGGTCACCTCGCCCGCCGGGATCTGCGAGGTACGCGAGAACGGCGACGCCTGCGCGAGCACCGGCAGCGACGCGTACTCCGTCCCCGCCAGCGCCGCCCGGACCACGTCCTCCTGCACCGTCGTGATCAGATCGATGATCGGCGCGTCCTTGTACCGGGCGTCCACCGTCGTCAACGTCTCGGTCGCCGTACCGACCACCTGATTGACGTACGCCACCACCAGCGCGTGCTCGTCCCGCAACAGCCTGGTGATCCTCGGATCGTCCCGCACCGACGCGGAATCACGCAGCGACGCCCGCACCGACTCGACCTGCCAGCGCCCCTTCTCCCGCACCAGCTCGAAGTCGAACAGGGCCAACCGCTCCGCGTAGCACAGCGGCTCCGACAGCACGACCGGCTTCCCGGTCTCCTCGTTGACGACCCGCTGCTCCGCGATCTCCACATGCGCGTGCCCCACCAGAATCGCGTCCACCCCGGGCACCCGCCGCGCCACGTTCGCCGCCGCGTTCTCCACATAGGGAAGCTGATCACCGTACGACGACGTACCCGAAGCCCCCGAGTGCGCCGACACGATCACCACGTCCGCACCCATCGACCGCAGCTTCGGCACCCACTTCGCCGCCTGCTCCTCCAGCCCCGGAAACACCAGCTTCCCCTGCACGTACGCCTTGTCCCAGACCGCGATCCCGGGATTGGTCAGCCCCAGCACCGCCACCTTCACCGGCGGGGCGCCCGGCACCCGGAACGTCTTCATGAAGTACGGCGGGAACGCCGGCCGCAACGTCCTCGCGTCCACCGCGTTCGCGCCCAGCAGCGGAAAACGGCACTGCTCCTCGAACTTGCGCAGCGTCTCGATGCCGTAGTTGAACTCGTGGTTGCCGAGCGCCACCGCGTCGTAACCGATCGCGTTCATCGCCTGCGCCATCGGGTGCACCGGCCCGCCCGCGGCGGTGATCGGGTCCACCTTCGCGTAGTAGTACGTCAGCGGCGTCCCCTGGATCGTGTCACCGGCGTCCAGCAGCAGCGTGTTCTCCCGGCCCTTCTCCTTGCGCACCTGGTCCACCAGGGTCGAGATCCGGGCCAGCCCCATCGCGTTGCCCGCGCTGTCCGAGTACTCCGCGTCCTTGAAGTAGTCCCAGTTGAAGACGTGCCCGTGCAGATCGGTCGTCCCCATCACCGTCAGCGCGTACCGCTTCGGCTTCGCGCCGTGCCCGTGCCCGTGGCGCGCGGACGACGCCTCGGCCACCCCGGGTGCCGCCGCACCGGCCAGCGCCACCCCCGCCCCCGTCACGGCGGACCTGCTCAAGAACTTCCGGCGGTTCAACGGCATGGCTCGATCTCCTTGTCGTCCACGGACGCGTCAGCGCATTCAGCGACGCGCGTAGATTGTGGCCGCTGCCGGCAACCGGCAACAGCCCCCGCAGGTTGCGATCCGATGACCGGCGAAGACCGGGGGCGCCGAACCGGTGACACAGTGGGCCGCATGACCACACCGCCCGGAACCGGACCGGCCGCGCACCCCGCCACCCCCCAAGGCACCCCCGCCACCCCCCAAGGCACCCCCGCCACCCCCTACGGCACCCCCGCCGCCCCCCGCCTCGCCGTCCGCGGCGAAGCCCACCTGGAGGTCGAACCCGAGATCGCCCGCCTCGGTATCACCGTCGGCGCCCGCGGCCGCGACCGCCGCACCGCCCTGGACGACCTCACCCGCCGCAACACCAGCACCCTCGACCTGGTGAAGTCCTACGGCGAAGCCGTCGAACACCTGGAAACCGGCGCCTTCTCCCTCACCCCCGAACTCACCCGCCACGGCCGCGGCGAACGCGTCCGCACCTACCACGGCACCGTCCGCCACACCGCCACCCTCACCGACTTCACCGCCCTCGGCGAACTCGCCACCCGCCTCGCCGACCTCGACCTCACCCACGTCGACGGCCCCTGGTGGGACCTGCGCCCCGACTCACCCGCCCACCGCCGCGCCCGCCGCCAGGCAGTGCACGAGGCGGTACAACGCGCCAGGGAGTACGCGGAAGCACTCGGCACCTCCCTCGCCGCCCTGGTCGAACTCGCCGACATCGGGGCCGACACCCCACGGGCCCCGGAATTCGCCCTCGGCAGGATGCGCAAGGCCGCGCTCACCACACCGGCCGAAGAGAGCACCGCCCCGCTCGACCTCGAACCCCAGCGGCAACACGTGCACGCGGCGGTCGACGCCCGCTTCACCATGATCCCGCCCACTCTGTGAGCCGAGCACCCAGCCGAACACTCGAACACCGAAGCGGCCAACACCCACACCGCGACACCTGTCAAGAGCGCTTCACCGAAAGGTTGTTGAGCCGCCATGCGCGGCCAATTCTCTACCCGCCGGTAAGTCATAGGCTCGTACCATGCGCCGAGCCAAAATCGTCTGCACCCTGGGACCCGCCACCGACTCGTACGACCAGATCAAAGCACTGGTCGACGCCGGAATGGACATCGCCCGCCTCAACCTCAGCCACGGCACCCACGCCGAACACGAGGAGCGGTACCAGCGCGTGCGCAAGGCGTCCGACGAGACCGGCCGCAGCGTC
The DNA here is from genome assembly GCF_039542605.1 of Streptomyces ziwulingensis. Classification (NCBI taxonomy): domain Bacteria; kingdom Bacillati; phylum Actinomycetota; class Actinomycetes; order Kitasatosporales; family Streptomycetaceae; genus Streptomyces; species Streptomyces ziwulingensis. The sequence continues at coordinate 80,102 of NZ_BAABIG010000069.1, read as the reverse complement.
GGCGTCCTCGCCGACCTCCAGGGCCCGAAGATCCGCCTCGGCACCTTCACCGAAGGCCCCGTACTCCTCGAACGCGACGACACCTTCACCCTCAGCGTCGAAGAAGGCACCGAAGGCGACCGCACCCGGTGCGGCACCACCTACGCCGGCCTCGCCACCGACCTCACACCCGGCGAACTCGTCCTCGTCGACGACGGCAAGGTCTGCCTGCAGGTCACCCGCATCGACGGACCCCGCGTCCACACCCGCGTCCTCGAAGGCGGCATGGTCTCCGACCACAAAGGCCTCAACCTCCCCGGCGTCACCGTCTCCGTACCCGCCCTCTCCAAAAAGGACGAGGACGACCTGCGCTGGGCCCTGCGCACCGGCTTCGACATCATCGCCCTCTCCTTCGTCCGCGGCGGACGCGACATCCAGGACGTCCACCGCATCATGGACGACGAACACCGCCGCCTGCCGGTCCTCGCCAAAATCGAGAAACCACAGGCCGTGGAGCACATCGACGACATCGTCGCCGCCTTCGACGGCATCATGATCGCCCGCGGCGACCTCGGCGTGGAAATGCCCCTCGAACACGTACCCATCGTGCAGAAACGCGCCATCAAACTGGCCCGGCGCAACGCCAAACCCGTCATCGTCGCCACCCAGATGCTCGACTCCATGATCGACAACTCCCGGCCCACCCGCGCGGAAGCCTCCGACGTCGCCAACGCCGTCATCGACGGCACCGACGCCGTCATGCTCTCCGGCGAGACCAGCATCGGCAAACACCCCGTCGAAACCACCCGCACCATGGCCCGCATCATCGAAGCGGCCGAAGAAGACCTCCTCGCCAAGGGCCTCCCCGTCCTCGACGACCGCGACAAACCCCGCACCCACGGCGGCGCCGTCGCCCGCGCCGCCGCCGACATCGGCGACTTCCTCGGCGCCGCGTTCCTCGTCGCCTTCACCCAGTCCGGCGACACCGCCCGCCGCCTCGCCCGCTCCCGCTCACCCATCCCCCTCCTCGCCTTCACCCCCGAACCCGCCACCCGCTCCCAGCTCAACCTCACCTGGGGCGTCGAAACCTTCCTCGGCCCCCACGTCGACTCCACCGACGCGATGGTCGCCCAGGTCGACGAACTCCTCCTCGCACACGGCCGCTGCCGCAAAGGCGACGTCGTGATCATCACGGCCGGCTCCCCACCCGGCGTCTCCGGCACGACCAACCTCGTCCGCGTCCACCACATCGGCGAAGACTGACCTTCCGCGCACACCCCATGGCCAGTGGTGAAAGCGCCTTGACCGACCACCCACCGAACGGTTGGATCACGGGCAGCCACGGCGAGACGAGACGGGCACCGCACCCACCCGCGCACCCGCCCCGCGCACCGCCACCCCCACCACTGAAGCCCCGCACTCCTCCCACCGACGCGGGGCACGCGCTACGGAGCACCACGTGCCAGAGTCCCACCGCAGGAAAACCTGGACCCGGCGCCGCCTCCTGGGCACCGCCGCCGCAGGCACCACAGCCGCCGCCGTCGGAGCCCTCGGCATCGCCCGGGCCGCCACCCCGACCGGCGACACCACCACCAACGACACCCCCACCCCCACCGCCGCAGCCACCGGCGACGTCGTCGGCAAGATATCCACCGGCTACCAGGGCTGGTTCGCCGCCAAGGGCGACAGCGCCCCCATCGACGGCTGGTGGCACTGGTCCCAGGACTGGAGCAAAACCCCCTCCGCCACCAACACCAACATCAAGTGCTGGCCCGACATGCGGGAATACACACACACCTACAGCACCGGCTACGCCGCCCTCGGTGACGGCCGGCCCGCCACCCTCTTCTCCTCCCACGACCAGCAGACCGTCGACACCCACTTCGCCTGGATGTCCCAGTACGGCATCGACACCGCCGCCCTCCAGCGCTTCAACCCCACCGGAGGCGAAGGCCCCACCCGCGACGCCATGGCCCAGAAGGTACGCACCGCCGCCGAAGCACACGACGTGAAGTTCTACGTCATGTACGACGTCGGCGGCTGGACCTCCATGCAGTCCGAGATCAAAACGGACTGGACCCAGAAGATGCGGGCGCACACCGCCAGCCCCGCCTACGCCCGGCAGAACGGCAGACCCGTCGTCGCGATCTGGGGCTTCGGCTTCAACGACGACAACCACCCCTTCACCGCCGCCGCCTGCACCGACGTCATCACCTGGTTCCAGTCCCAGGGCTGCTACGTCATCGGCGGCATCCCCAAGGAATGGCGCACCGGCGGCCAGGGCACCCGCACCGGCTTCACCGACACCTACCACGCCTTCGACATGATCTCGCCCTGGATGATCGGCGCCATCGGCAACGCCGGCGACTCCGACCACTACTACGAGAACGTCAACCTCGGCGACCAGGCCGACTGCGACGCCCACGGCATCGACTACCAGCCCTGCGTCCTCCCCGGCGACCTCTCCATCCCCGGCCAGCGCGCCGACGGCGACTTCATGTGGCGGCAGTTCTACAACATGGTCCGGGCCGGCGCCCAGGGCATCTACGTCTCCATGTTCGACGAGTACAACGAGGGCCACCAGATCGCCAAGACGGCCGAGACCAAAGCCTCCGTCCCCACCGACTCCGGCTTCCTCGCCCTCGACCAGGACGGCACCGCCTGCTCCTCCGACTACTACCTGCGCCTCACCGGCGACGGCGGCCGCATGCTCAAGGGCGAGATCGCCCTCACCGCCACCCGCCCCACCCTCCCCACCGCCGGCACCGCCACCAGCCTCAAGGCGTACGCCAACGGCAACTACGTGACCGCCGAGAACACCGGCACCGCACCCCTCATCGCCAACCGCACGGCGGTCGGCCCCTGGGAGCGGTTCGACATGGTGGAGGTCGGCGACGACTCCGTCGTCCTGCGCGCCCAGGCCAACGGACGGTACGTCACCGCCGGCGCCGACCCGCTCATCGCCGACAGCGGCACACCGGGCCGGGCCCAGACCTTCCAGCTCGTCCGCAACGCCGACGACACGGTGAGCCTGCTCGCCCTCGCCACCGGCCACTACGTCACCGCGGAGGCCGCCGGCGCCTCCCCCCTGATCGCCGACCGCACGGCCATCGGCCCCTGGGAGAAATTCACCCTGACCCCCGCCTGACCCGCCCGGGCCCCGGTTCAGTACTTGGGGCCCACATACATGTCCATGAGAGCGACGGAGGCTTTACGGGCGACGGAGATGTTGAAGGGGTCGCTGCCACGCGCGAGCGTCGTCCACCCGACCCCGACCCGGTCGAGGGCGTCCGTGAACAGCTTCCTGATGTCGTCCGACTTGTTGGAGAAGAAGTAGCGCGGATACTCGTAGCGCTTGCGCTCCCCGCCTACGAGACGGGTCGTCCAGTTGGTGACCCGACAGCCGTCGGAGTGGATGAGCCCGCGGACGAACTCCCAGGGGTGCACGTCGACGACCTCCTGCTGCCAGGGTTCCAGGGCGATACGACGGTCGTGCTTCTTTCCCGGCCCATGCTGGGGAAACATGCAGGTCCAATGCTTCGTGTACGACTTCACCTCCACGCAGCCGGTCCGATGGCGCCGACTGACGCCCGGCAGCGGCATCACCGCGCGCATGGCGTCCTCGGCCGCGGAGACGAGACCCGTCTGCGTCGCATTGCAGGAGATGGAGAGGTGATGCTGCCTGGGCTTCGAGACGATGTGGCCGTCGCCGAGGTACAGGCCGAGCAGGTAGCCGTAGGCGAGCCGGTCATAGGGACGGCCGGTGCACCGCGGGCAGTCCGTGGGTGCCTCGTACCTCTCACCGCGTGCTCTGCGGTCCTCGCTGCGCCACCAGCCGACAGTCCCGCGTGGGACGTTCATGCGCTCGGCGACAGTCCGGTTGGGGACACCCTGACGCAGGAGGGCGACAGCGTGTGCGCGGATCGAAGGGCTGTGCTGGTCCATTCGGACACTGTGCGTGAGGAAACGCGACCTTGCGCAGCAGAAAGCGGAGGACCACGCGAACGTGATCCTCCGCTTCAGCGGTGCCGGGTGCGGGATTCGAACCCGCACGTCCTTTCGGACAGATGTGTTTGAGACATCAGCGTCTGCCATTCCGCCAACCCGGCTGACCAGCCCGTTGGAGTGTACCGGTTCACCTCAGTCCGGCGCAGCTAGGTAGGCTCTTGTCAGCAGTACCCCTGCCCCGAACGAGGAGCCCGACGTGACCGCCCCCGAGTCGCCCCAGCCCGCCGACGTGCCCGAAGACGACAAGTCGCACGTGCCTCCGCTGACGACCCGAGTCGTCATCGCCGAGGACGAGGCGCTCATCCGGCTCGATCTCAAGGAGATGCTGGAGGAGGAGGGGTACTCCGTCGTCGGTGAGGCCGGTGACGGCGAGCAGGCCGTGGAACTGGCGCGGGAGCACCGGCCGGACCTGGTGATCCTGGACGTGAAAATGCCGAAGCTCGACGGCATCTCGGCGGCCGAGAAGATCGCCGAGGAGCGGATCGCCCCGGTCCTCATGCTGACCGCGTTCTCGCAGCGCGACCTCGTGGAGCGGGCCCGGGACGCGGGTGCGATGGCGTACCTGGTGAAGCCGTTCAGCAAGAGCGATGTCGTTCCGGCGATCGAGATGGCCGTCTCGCGGTTCACGGAGCTGAGGGAGCTGGAGGAGGAGGTCGCGGACCTCTCCCAGCGGCTGGAGACGCGCAAGCTGGTCGACCGGGCGAAGTCGGTGCTGCAGACGGAGTACGGGCTGAGTGAGCCGGCCGCCTTCCGGTGGATCCAGAAGACGTCGATGGACCGGCGGATGTCGATGCAGCAGGTGGCGCAGGCGGTCATCCAGGACGCGGACGAGAAGAAGTCGGCGAAGGGCTGAGCGGGCATGGCGTGAGGCCCGCACCCCGATCGGGGTGCGGGCCTCACGCCATGCCGGGTGCCGTCCTGCGGTCGGTCAGTCCTCGCCGAGGTAGGCCTTGCGGACGGACTCGTCGTGCAGGAGGTCCTGGCCGGAGCCGGACAGGACGATGGAGCCGACCTCCATGACGTGTCCCTGGTCGGCCAGGGAGAGCGCGGCCTGGGCGTTCTGCTCGACGAGCAGGATGGTGGTGCCCTGGGACTTCAGCTCGGCGATGGTCGCCATGATCTTCTGCATCATGATCGGGGAGAGGCCCATGGAGGGTTCGTCGAGCATGAGGAGCTTGGGCTGGGACATCAGGGCGCGTCCCATGGCGAGCATCTGCTGTTCGCCGCCGGAGAGGGTGCCCGCGGCCTGCTTGCGGCGTTCGCCGAGGATGGCGAAGAGGTCGTAGGCGCGCTGGATGTCCTTCTCGATGCCGGCTCTGTCGTTGCGGAGGAAGGCGCCGAGGCGGAGGTTGTCCTCGATGGTCATGCGGGGAAAGATGTGCCGGCCCTCGGGGGAGTGGGCGAGGCCGAGGGAGACGATCTCGTGGGCGGGGACCTTCTTGAGCGACCTGCCGTTGAACCTGATCTGGCCGCCGACCGGTTTGAGCAGGCCGGACAGGGTGCGCAGGGTGGTGGTCTTGCCGGCGCCGTTGGTGCCGATGAGGGTGACGACCTCGCCGGCGTCGACGCTGAAGGAGATGCCCTTGACGGCTTCGATCTTGCCGTAGGCGACGCGGAGGTCCTCGACCTCTAGCAGGGCGGTCATCGGTCGGTCTCCTTGCCGGCTGCGGTGTCCTTCGGGTGGCCGGCGGCCTGGGCCTGGGCGGCTTCCACCTCGGCGGCTTCGGCCGCGCCGGGGTCGTTCTCCAGGGGTTCGCCGAGGTAGGCGGCGATGACTCGTTCGTCGCCCTGGACGGTGGCGCTGTCGCCCTCGATGAGTTTCTTGCCCTGGACCAGGACGGCGACGCGGTCGCACAGGTTGAAGATGAACCGCATGTCGTGCTCGATGACGAGGACGGCGATGCCCTGGTCCCGGATGGCGAAGACGAGTTCCTCGGTGGCGCGGGTCTCCTGCGGGTTCATGCCGGCGGTCGGTTCGTCGAGGAGCAGCAGGCCCGGTTCGCTGGCGAGCGCGCGGGCGATCTCCAGTTTGCGTTGTTCGCCGTAGGGGAGGTTGCGGGCGAGGTGGTCGGCCTTCTCGGAGAGTCCGACGAACTGGAGGAGTTCGGTGGCGCGGGCCCGGGAGGTGGCTTCGGCTCGGTGGAAGCCGGGGCCGCGCAGGACGGCTGACCAGAAGCCTTCCTTGGTGCGGGTGTGGCGGCCGACGAGGACGTTCTCCAGGACGGTCATGTTGGCGAAGAGCCGGATGTTCTGGAAGGTGCGGGCGACGCCGGCGGCGGTGACTTTGAAGGACTGCGGCGGCAGCAGCTTGTCCTTGTAGCGGACTTCGCCCTCGGTGGGGGTGTAGAGGCCGGTGAGGCAGTTGAAGAAGGTGGTCTTGCCGGCGCCGTTGGGGCCGATGAGTCCGACGATCTCGCCGCTGCGGACGGTGAGGTCGACGCCGCTGACGGCGGTGAGTCCGCCGAAGCGCATGGTGACGCCGCGGGCGTCGAGGACGGTCCGGCCGGGGGTGGGGGTGCCCGGGAAGGTGTCCGTGGTGGTGGTGTCGGTGGTCATGGTGGTCAGGCCCCTGTCTTGCCGAGGACCGTGGGCGCTTCGGCCTCTTCGTGGAATTCCAGTTGGCGGCGGCGGTTGGGGATGAGGCCCTCGGGGCGGAAGCGCATCAGCAGGACGAGCGCGAGTCCGAAGGCGAGGAGTTGGTAGTCGCCGAGGAACTGGAGTTTGTTCGGGATGAGGAAGAGCAGTGCGGCGCCGAGGAGGGGCCCGCCGATGGTGCCCATGCCGCCGAGGACGACCGCGGCGAGCAGGAAGGCGGAGTTGGGCGGGGTGGTGCCGGCGAAGAGGTACTGCTCGGGGGTGACGGTGTAGGTGACGTGGGCCTGGACAGTGCCGGCGAGTCCGGCGAGGGAGGCGCCGACGGCGAAGGCGATCAGTTTGACGCGGAAGCCGTTGATGCCCATGGCGAGGGCGGCGGTCTCGTCTTCGCGGATGGCGACCCAGGCCCGGCCGATGCGGGAGTCGCCGCTGCGCCGGAAGACGAGGACGACGACGGCCGTGATGAGGAGCATCAGGAAGAAGTAGTTGGCGAACCGGCCGATGGTGAAGCCGGCGATGTCGTGCTGGGTGCCGAAGTCGAAGCCGAGGATTTCGAGGTCGGGGATGCCGGCGATGCCGTTGGAGCCGTTGGTGAGGTCGGGTCCGGAGGTGCCGTCGAGGTTGTTGGCGGTGATGCGGAAGATCTCGCCGAAGCCGAGGGTGACGATGGCGAGGTAGTCGCCGCGCAGTCGCAGGGTGGGGGCGCCGATGAGGACGCCGAAGACCAGGGAGGCGGCGGCGCCGACGAGGACGGCGGCCCAGAAGGGGAAGTGGACGTCGAAGGGGGAGCTGGGGGAGCCGGAGACGAGGGAGGCGGCGTAGGCGCCGACGCCGAGGAAGGCGACGTAGCCGAGGTCGAGGAGGCCGGCCAGGCCGACGACGATGTTCAGGCCGAGGGCGACGGTGGCGAAGATCAGGATGTAGACGCCGATGGTGGCGTACTGGTCGTCGGTCTGGGTGAAGGGGAAGAGGGCCGCGGCGAGGAAGGCGCCGAAGACGGTGACGCTCTGGTGCCGGGCGGTGATCTGGGAGATCTGGATGATCAGGCCGGAGCGGTGCAGGGCGGTGAAGCCGAAGCCGGCGATGATCAGGAAGCCGACGAAGAGCTCGTCGTACTCGGTGCCGATGCCGTAGGTGAAGACGGTGAGGGCGACGGCGAGGGCGGCGACGATGATGAGGATGTCGGCCCAGGCGGGCAGGGTGCGTACCGGGCGGGGACTGTCGGCGGAGAAGGCGGCCTTGACGGTCTGCCACTTCTGCGAGGTGGTGTGCTCAAACCGTTCCCAGCCGGTGTCGTCGGGGTCGAACGGGTCGGGTGCGGGTCGTTCGAAGGGCAGGGCGAGGGCGCCGAGGAAGGCCGCGAGGGTGACGGCGGCGGCGAGGTAGGCGCCGGGTTCGAGGTTGACGACGCCGCCGAGCTGGGCGCTGATCGCGATGATCGTGTACCAGGTGGTGGCGAAGGTGGCGAGGGTGGCGAACTTCAGGGCGGCGTCGGCGCCGGCGGGTGCGAGCCAGGCCAGCGGTGTGACGCCGTAGGAGGCGAGGCCGAGGAGGGTGACCAGGGCGCCGCCGATGAGGACCAGGATCTGGAGGCCGCCGGGGTAGCCGTAGACGGTGAGGTCGCCGGGGAAGGCGGAGGTCCAGGTCCAGGCCAGGAAGGTGGCGACGATGGTGAGGACGCCGCCGCCGGTGGCGAGGGCGCGGCCGAGGGGGGCGGGGATGCCGATGAGGCCCTTGGCGGTGCCCGCGGTGGGGGCGCTCGGGGTCTTGGGAGCGGTGGTCTGTGTGGTCATCGGTGTCACGCCCTGTCCGCAACGCGTTCGCCGAGCAGGCCTTGTGGTCTGAGCAGCAGCACGAGGATGAGGAGGATGAAGGCCCAGACGTCGGCCCAGGACTGGCTGCCGAACTGGTCGAGGCCGGGTATGTCGGCGATGTAGGCGGTGGCGAGGGTTTCGGCGATGCCGAGGACGATGCCGCCGATCATGGCGCCGTAGATGTTGCCGATGCCGCCGAGGACGGCGGCGGTGAACGCCTTGAGGCCGAGGATGAAGCCCATGCGGAAGTCGATCTGGCCGTACTTGAAGCCGTAGGCGACGGCTCCGACGGCGGCGAAGACGGCACCGAGGGCGAAGGCGATCACGATGATGCGGTCGGTGTTGACGCCCATGAGCTTGGCGGTGTCGGGGTCCTGGGCGGTGGCCTGCATGCCGCGGCCGGTGCGGGTCTTCATGACGAAGTAGGCGAGGACGGCCATGCTGAGGGGGGCGGCGATGAACAGGAAGATGTCGCCGGTCTGCAGGGTGACGTCGCCGAGGTGGAAGGGGCCGCCGTCGATCTGCGGGAAGGTCCGGGCGGATTTCGCTTCGGGGTACCAGGCCCAGACCGCTTGCTGGAGGGCGAGGGAGAGGCCGATGGCGGTGATGAGGGGGGCGAGGCGGGGGGCGCCGCGCAGGGGCCGGTAGGCGAAGCGTTCCGCTCCGACGGCGACGGTCACGGCGACGATCATGGCGCCGATGAGCATCAGTGGCAGGGCGAGGAACATGGAGGTGCCGTCGGGCAGGATGTAGACGTAGACCGTGAGTGCGCCGAAGGCGCCGGTCATGAAGATCTCGCCGTGGGCGAAGTTGATGAGCTGGACGATGCCGTAGACCATTGTGTAGCCGATGGCGACCAGCCCGTACATGGATCCCAGTAGCAGGCCGTTGACCAGCTGCTGCGGCAGTTCGTTCACCGCATGTCCTCCGAGACTTTCGGACGTTCGACGGATGTGGGCCGGATGTGCGAGCGCGCGGGGCGCCAGTGGAACAGCGCCCCGCGCGGCTCTTGGTGCTGCGGGTGTGGGTCAGCCGGTGTAGGTGCCGGACTTGACGTCCTTGTAGGCCCCGCCCTTGACGGCGTACATGGTGAGCTGCTTGTTGGTGGCGTCACCGAACTCGTCGAAGGAGACCTTGCCGGTCACTCCGTCGAAGGAGACGTTCTGCATGGCCTCGGTGACCTTGGCGCGGGCGTCGTCGGGGAGCTTTCCGTCGTTGTCCTCGACGACCGTCTTGACGGCCTCGATGATCGCCCATGCGGAGTCGTAGGAGTAGCCGCCGTAGGCCGCGTAGGCCTCCTTGTAGCCGCCGGCCGCGTAGTCGGCGACGAACTTCTTGGCGGAGTCCAGGGTTTCGACGGGGGCGCCGACGGAAGTGGCGAGGTCGCCCTCGCTGCCGGCTCCGGCGAGCTTGATGAAGGTGTCGTCCTTGATGCCGTCGCCGCCGACGAGCGGGATCTTGGTGCCGGCTTCCTTGATCTGCTTGCTGAGCGGTCCGGCCTGGGGGTACTCGCCGCCGTAGTAGACGACGTCGGCGCCGGAGCTCTTGACCTTGGTGGCGACCGAGGAGAAGTCCTTGGTGTCGGGGTTGATGTGTTCGGTGCCGACGACCTTGCCGCCGAGCTTCTTGAACTCCTCGGTGAAGGTGGCGGCGAGGCCGGCGCCGTAGGTCTTCTTGTCGTCGATGACGAAGACCTTCTTCTTCTTGGCGTCGTTGTAGACGTACTGCGCGGCGAACGGGCCCTGGATGGCGTCGGTGGTCGCGGTGCGGAAGTACGACTTGTAGGGGCGTTCCTTCTTGGTGCGCCAGTCCGGGCCCTGGGTGAGGGAGGGGCCGGTGTTGGCGGGGGAGACCACGGTGAGCGCGGCGGTGTCGAAGACCTTCTGCATCGACTCGCCGACGGAGGAGTTCAGCGGGCCGACCACGCCGAGGACGGCCTTGTCGGCGACGAACTTGGAGGCGTTCTGCTGGCCGACGGAGGGCTGGCCCTGGTCGTCGAGCGGTTCGATCTCGAAGGTGATGCCGTCGACGGCCTTCTCCTTGTTGGCCGTCTTGGCCGCCAGGTCGACCGCGTTCTTGATGCCGAGGCCGAGTGCGGAGAGGTCGCCGGTCATCGGGGCGTCGACGCCGATGACGACGGTGGTGGCGCCGTTGTCCCCGGAGTCGGAGCCGCCGTCGTCGTCGCGCGAGCCGCAGGCGGTGAGGGTGAGCGTTCCCGCCGCCAGAGCGGCGGTGATGGCGATGAGCGAACGTTGACGCACGGTCAGTCCTTTCCCTGGCACGGCCGCTTCCCCGTGGAGACGGCTGAGTCGAGCGCGTGGCCGAAATGACTATCGGATGGCGCGGTGACTGGGCGTGACTCTAAGCGTGTGCAGGGAACGTGGAGGAGTGTCTGAGCGAGGCTGTGACTCTCTTGTTATGACACGGGGTAATGCAGAGCGGTACTGGCTGGGAAGAAAGCCGGAATTCCGACCGATTCGCCCGGTCCGCATAGTGAGAACCCGCAGGACTGCCGGGGGTTGATCAGGCGTCTGGGGTGTTTTGGTCATGACGCGGAATCGTTGCTGCAAGCGACCTGTACGGCGTGGGGAAGGTGCTGCGCATGGCGAGTTCCGAGGATGAAGCCGTGTGTCTGTATTGCACGCGTATTACGCAGTGTTACGTCGAGGAAAAGGAGTCCGAGGTTCCGTGGTGCTTTTTCGCATTCCGTCACCTGTGGTGGCACGGTGATCGTGCGGACGGAATGCGGTTTTGTCTGGAAAGGTGGCGCGGGGGACGAAGTCACCGAAAGCCCGTCATTGCTCTGGGTGAGCCGCGCGACGGTGCGGGCCGGCCCGGCCCGGCCCGCACGCTCAGCGCCGCCGCGAAGCTGAAACCCCTGGCGGGGGCGGACGGCTTCCCAGGGGTGTGTGCCCTCGTCCGGCTCGACGGGTCCGGCGCCGCTCAGCCCGGCCACCGGCCCGCGGCCGGACCGCCGGCGCGGGACCGCCCGGCACGCTCCGTGCGCGCCCGGCGCCGGGCCGCTTCCCGCGCGCGCGTGGTCGCGGCCCCGGCCGGGGGCAAGGGCGGTGCGGGCCGGGGCTTTCAGGCCGCCGTGCCGGGCTCGGTGCCGGCGCCCGGGGCGGCGTCGCGCAGCAGGCAGGTCAGCCGGGCGGTGCACACGCGCCGGTCCTGTTCGTCGCTGATGACGATCTCGTACGTCGCTGTCGTCCGGCCCCGGTGCACGGGCGTGGCCACGCCGGTGACCAGGCCGGAGCGGGCTCCGCGGTGGTGGGTGCAGTTCAGGTCGACGCCGACGGCGATCTTGGAGCTGCCGCCGTGCAGCATCGATCCGACCGACCCGAGGGTCTCGGCCAGCACCGCCGAGGCGCCGCCGTGCAGCAGCCCGTACGGCTGGGTGTTGCCCTCCACCGGCATGGTGGCGACGACCCGTTCCGCGGACGCCTCCAGGATCTGGACGCCCATGCGGGTGCCGAGGTGTCCGGCGGAGAAGAGGGCGGGCAGGTCGACGCCGAGCGCGGCGTACTCGTCGACGACCTCCTGCGGGAACTTCACGTGTCGCTGCTCGCCCATGGGCCCGGCTCCGTTCTCGTCCGTGATCGGGCGGCGCCGGGCCCGGTCGGCGCGGCGCCGCGTCGGCTGAGCAAACGCTCAGTCGGTGGCCGATTGTTCCAGACGGACGACGACGGACTTGCTGGCCGGGGTGTTGCTGGTGTCCGCAGTGGCATCGAGCGGCACGAGCACGTTGGTCTCCGGGTAGTAGGCCGCGGCGCAGCCCCGGGCGGTCGGGTAGTGCACCACCCGGAAACCGGGCGCCCGGCGCTCCACGCCGTCCTTCCACTCGCCGACCAGGTCGACGTAGGAGCCGTCGCGGAGGTCCAGTTCCCGGGCGTCCTGCGGGTTGACGAAGACCACCCGGCGGCCGTTCTTGACGCCCCGGTAGCGGTCGTCGAGGCCGTAGACGGTGGTGTTGTACTGGTCGTGGGAGCGCAGCGTCTGCAGCAGCAGCCGTCCCGCGGGCAGTTCGGGGAACTCGACCGGGGCGGCGGTGAAGTTGGCCTTGCCGGTGGTGGTGGGGAAGCGGCGCTCGTCGCGCGGGGCGTGCGGGAGGGCGAAGCCTTCGGGCCGGGCCACGCGCGTGTTGAAGTCCTCGAAGCCGGGGATCACGCGGGCGATGCGGTCGCGGATCGTCGCGTAGTCCCGCTCGAACTCCTCCCAGGGGGTGGTGCTGTGCTCGCCGAGCACCCGGCGGGCGAGACGGCTGACGATGGCCGGTTCCGACAGCAGGTGCCGGCTCGCGGGTTCCAGGCGTCCGCGGGAGGCGTGCACCATGCCCATGGAGTCCTCGACGGTCACGAACTGCTCTCCGCCGCCCTGGAGGTCGCGTTCGGTGCGGCCGAGGGTCGGCAGGATCAGGGCGCGCGCGCCGGTGACCGCGTGCGAGCGGTTCAGCTTCGTGGACACGTGCACGGTGAGGCGGGCGCGGCGCATCGCCGCCTCGGTGACGTCGGTGTCGGGGGAGGCCGCCACGAAGTTGCCGCCCATGGCGAAGAACACCTTCGCCTCGCCGTCGCGCAGGGCGCGGATGGCCCGTACGACGTCGAAGCCGTGGGCGCGCGGCGGGGTGAAGCCGAACTCCTTCTCCAGGGCGTCCAGGAAGGCGGGCGCGGGCCGCTCGAAGATGCCCATGGTGCGGTCGCCCTGCACATTGGAGTGGCCGCGCACCGGGCAGACGCCGGCGCCGGTGCGGCCGATGTTGCCGCGCAGCAGCAGGAAGTTGACGACCTCGCGGATGGTGGGGACCGAGTGTTTGTGCTGGGTGAGGCCCATCGCCCAGCAGACGATGGTGCGGCGTGAGGCGAGGACCATCTCCAGGGCCCGCTCGATCTCCGTGCGGTCCAGGCCGGTGGCGGTCAGGGTCTCGTCCCAGTCGGCGGCCCGGGCGGCCGCGGCGAACTCCTGGTAGCCGTGGGTGTGGTCGCGGACGAACTCCTCGTCGACGGCGCCCTCGGTCTGCAGGATCAGCTTGTTGAGCAGGCGGAAGAGGGCCTGGTCGCCGCCGATGCGGATCTGCAGGAAGAGGTCGGTGAGCGCGGCGCCGGCGGTGAGCCCCTTGGGGGTCTGCGGGTTCTTGAAGCGTTCGAGGCCCGCCTCGGGGAGCGGGTTGACGCTGATGATCTTCGCGCCGCCGGCTTTGGCCTGCTCCAGGGCGGAGAGCATGCGGGGGTGGTTGGTGCCGGGGTTCTGTCCGGCCACGATGATCAGGTCGGCCTTGTGGAGGTCGTCCAGCAGGACACTGCCCTTGCCGACGCCGATCGTCTCCGTCAGCGCGGAGCCGGAGGACTCGTGGCACATGTTGGAGCAGTCGGGCAGGTTGTTGGTGCCCAGCTCGCGGGCGAAGAGCTGGTAGAGGAAGGCGGCCTCGTTGCTGGTGCGCCCGGAGGTGTAGAAGACGGCCTCGTCGGGCGAGCCCAGGGCGGCGATCTCCTCGGCGACGATGTCGAAGGCGCGTTCCCAGGTGACCGGCTCGTAGTGGGTGCCGCCCTCCGGGAGGTACACGGGGTGGGTGAGCCGGCCCTGCTGGCCCAGCCAGTAGCCGCTGCGGTGCGCGAGGTCGGCGACCGGGTGCGCGGCGAAGAACTCGGGGGTGACCCGGCGCAGGGTGGCCTCCTCGGCGACCGCTTTCGCGCCGTTCTCGCAGAACTCCGCGGTGTGCCGGTGGGCCGGCTCCGGCCAGGCGCAGCCGGGGCAGTCGAAGCCGTCCTTCTGGTTCACGCTGAGCAGGGTCAGGGCGGTCCGCTTCACGCCCATCTGCCGCTGGGCCATGCGCAGGGTGTGCCCGATGGCCGGGATGCCCGCCGCCGCGTGCTTCACCCCGGTGATCTGCGGGGCGTCCTGAACGGGATCGCTGACGGGCGGCTTGGAGGCCATCGCGCACTCCTTCGTGTACATCTGTGAGATACGTCTCCGATCCTGCCACGACCCACTGACAGTGTCGGCCGCCGGGCGGACCGGAGGCCGTGGGCAATGGTTGCGTCCGGCGTTCTGCCGGCCCCGGGCCGGGGGCCGGGGGCGTTCCGTGGCTGTTCGCGGCGGGGCGGGGGCCGGGGCGGGGCCCGCTGTCAGTGGCTCGTGGCAGGATCGGGGGCGTGGCAGAGAAAGCAGCGAAGAAGACCGAGACCCCGACCGGTGGCAGCCGTCCGCGCCTGATGCTCATGGACGGGCACTCGCTGGCGTACCGCGCGTTCTTCGCGTTGCCCGCGGAGAACTTCACCACCGCGACCGGCCAGCCGACCAACGCGATCTACGGCTTCGCCTCGATGCTGGCCAACACCTTGCGGGACGAGGCGCCCACGCACTTCGCGGTGGCGTTCGACGTCTCCCGCAAGACGTGGCGGTCCGCGGAGTTCACCGAGTACAAGGCGAACCGCTCGAAGACCCCGGACGAGTTCAAGGGGCAGGTCGAGCTGATCGGTGAGCTGCTCGACGCCATGCACGTCACCCGCTTCGCCGTCGAGGGCTTCGAGGCCGACGACGTGATCGCCACTCTCGCCACGCAGGCCGAGGCCGAGGGCTTCGACGTGCTGATCGTCACCGGTGACCGGGACTCCTTCCAGCTCGTCAGCGACCACACCACGGTGCTGTATCCGACCAAGGGTGTCTCCGAACTGACCCGGTTCACCCCGGAGAAGGTCGTCGAGAAGTACGGGCTGACGCCCGCCCAGTACCCGGACTTCGCGGCGCTGCGCGGTGACCCGTCGGACAACCTGCCCGGCATCCCGGGCGTCGGCGAGAAGACCGCCGCGAAGTGGATCAACCAGTTCGGGTCGTTCGCGGAACTGGTCGAGCGGGTCGAGGAGGTCAAGGGCAAGGCCGGGCAGAACCTCCGCGACCACCTGGAGTCGGTCAAGCTGAACCGCCGGCTGACCGAGCTGGAGCGGCAGGTGGAGCTGGGGAAGGCCGTCACCGAGCTGGAGCGGCCCGCGTACGACCGCAAGGGCGTCGCGATGATCCTCGACACCCTGGAGATCCGTAACCCCTCGCTGCGCGAGCGGCTCTTCGCGGTCGACCCGGGTGGCGAGGAGGCCGAGGACGCACCGGTGGTGGCGGACGGCGTGGAGCTGGACGGCACGGTGCTCGCCACCGGTGAACTGGCCGGCTGGCTGGCCGGGCACGACGGCGAGGCGCTCGGGGTGGCCACGGTCGGCACCTGGGCGCTGGGCGCCGGTTCGGTCGCCGAGGTGGCGCTCGCCGCGGCCGACGGCAAGGCCGCCTGGTTCGACCCCACGGAGCTGGACGAGGCCGACGAGAGTGCCTGGACGTCCTGGCTGGCCGACGCGGACCGGCCCAAGGTCCTGCACAACGCCAAGAGCGTGATGCGGGTCTTCGCCGAGCACGACTGGAGCGTCGCCGGCGTCGCCATGGACACCGCGCTCGCCGCCTACCTGGTCAAGCCGGGCCGCCGCTCCTTCGACCTGGACGCGCTCTCCCTGGAGTACCTGCACCGCGAGCTGGCGCCCGCGGCGGCGGCCGACGGCCAGCTCGCCTTCGGCGCGGACGAGGGCGCCGAGGCCGAGGCGCTGATGATCCAGGCCCGTGCCGTCCTCGACCTGGGCGAGGCGTTCGAGGGCCGGCTCCAGGAGGTCGGCGCCGCGGACCTGCTGCGCGACATGGAGCTGCCCACCTCCGCGCTGCTGGCCCGCATGGAGCGGCACGGCATCGCGGCCGACCGGGAGCACCTCGGGGCCATGGAGCAGATGTTCGCGGGCGCCGTGCAGCAGGCGGTGAAGGAGGCGCACGAGGCGGCCGGGCACGACTTCAACCTGGGCTCGCCCAAGCAGCTCCAGGAAGTCCTCTTCGGCGAGCTGAACCTGCCCAAGACGAAGAAGACCAAGACCGGCTACACCACGGACGCCGACGCCCTCGCCTGGCTCGCCGGCCAGACGGAGAACGAACTGCCGGTGATCATGCTCCGGCACCGGGAGCAGGCCAAGCTGCGCGTCACCGTCGAGGGCCTGGTCAAGACGATCGCCGCGGACGGCCGTATCCACACCACGTTCAACCAGACGGTCGCGGCGACCGGTCGCCTGTCCTCCACCGACCCCAACCTGCAGAACATCCCGGTACGCACCGACGAGGGCCGGGCCATCCGCCGCGGCTTCGTCGTCGGCGAGGGATTCGAGTCCCTGATGACCGCCGACTACAGCCAGATCGAGCTGCGCGTGATGGCCCACCTGTCGCAGGACGCGGGCCTGACCGAGGCGTTCACCTCCGGTGAGGACCTGCACACCACCGCCGCCGCGCAGGTCTTCTCCGTCGAGCGGAGCGCGGTCGACGCGGAGATGCGCCGCAAGATCAAGGCCATGTCGTACGGCCTGGCCTACGGGCTGTCGGCCTTCGGCCTCTCCCAGCAGCTCAACATCGACGCGGGTGAGGCCCGTGGCCTGATGGACGCCTACTTCGAGCGGTTCGGCGGCGTCCGGGACTACCTGCGCCGGGTCGTGGACGAGGCGCGGGCGACGGGTTACACGGCGACGATCTTCGGCCGCCGCCGCTACCTGCCCGACCTCAACAGCGACAACCGGCAGCGCCGCGAGGCCGCGGAGCGCATGGCGCTGAACGCGCCGATCCAGGGCACCGCCGCGGACATCGTGAAGATCGCCATGCTCAACGTCGACAAGGCGCTGCGCGAGGCCCGTCTCTCCTCCCGCATGCTCCTCCAGGTCCACGACGAAATCGTCCTGGAGATCGCCCCCGGTGAGCGGGCGGCGGCGGAGGAACTCGTCCGCCGCGAAATGGCGGGCGCGGTGACCCTCCGGGTTCCCCTGGGCGTCTCGGTGGGCGCGGGCCGGGACTGGGAGTCGGCAGCGCACTAGGGCGCTTTTCGAAAGTGCCGGCCCGGTGTGGAGGGGCGGGCGCTGTGCGGGGCGGGGGCCGGGGGCGTCACTCAGGTGGACCCCGCGAGCACGCCCGCGTCCCTGCCTGCCGTGAGGATGCGGGCATGGGTATACGTATGCGCCACCGCCGGACGGCACCGGCGCGGGCAAGCACCGGCGGGGCGGCCGGCGTGCCGCTCCCGCCGGTTCCCGCGGTCTCGCTGAGCGCGAGCACCGCCCGCATCCCCGTCACCCTCGCGTCGGCCCGGCGCCGGGCCCGGGCCGGTCTGCGGCACGCACTCCACCGGAGGACCTCCGCCGCGGACGCCGCCCCGCGGGCGTCCGCCCGGCGCCCGTGGGCCGACCTGGCCCGCGGCTGCCTCGCACCGGCGCTCGCCCTGCTGCCACGGCCCGGTCCGGCGCGCCCGGCCACCGTCCGCGTCGTGGGCGCCGACCCGGTCAGCGCGCGGCCGGCCGGTCCGTCGCCACGCCGGTCCCGTCGTCGCCGACGGCGCCGGGGGACGGGGCGGGGCGCCACACCCTGACCGCCAGCGCGTACAGCAGCAGTCCCGGCAGCAGCGCGGCGCCCGCCCCGAAGCACACACTCGGAATCAGCTCCAACGGCTTCGCGACCGCCCCCCAGTGGCTCCACCACCGCGACGCCCGCTGCACCGCCCCGGCCACCGCGCAGCCGCCGACCGCCGCCACCGCCCACCACCGGTCCCGCCCCGACAGGACCGGCAGGCCCGTCGGCGCGGCCGGTGGCACGCGGCGCAGGGCCCGTACCACGAACCCGACCAGCACCACCGCGGCCAGCGCCGAACCGCCGTACTGCACGTACCACCACAGGGGCGAGCCCGCGATCTCCCGGTCGAGGAGCGGGAACAGCCGCGTCCCCCAGCGGTCGTGGTGCGTGAACGCGTCCCAGCCGACGTGGGTCAGCGCGCCCAGCGCCGCGGAGACGTACCACCACGCCACCGAGGCCGGCCGCACGCGCGCGCGGGGCGTCCCGCACCGCAGCAGTGCGGCCGGCCGTCCCTGCCGGGCCCGCGGCAGCAGCGCCACCAGCGGTTCGCGCAGAATCAGCCAGAACCCCACCAGCGCCCAGGCGGCGAGCGCGTCGACGGTGAGGACACCGGGGACGGAGTGCGTGACCTTCCCGAACTCCATCGCCGACGGCCGGACGCTCGCCGCGTAGTAGGTCAGGTCGGGCGCGAAGGACCCCGCCACCAGCACGGCCGGAACCAGCCGCCCCCGGCCGGACCCGTCCGCGCGGACACCGGGCAGGACGGCGGCGGCGTGGCTGAGCGTGAACGGCAACGGAGCTCCTGGGACACGGGCTTCGGCCGGGCGGGAGACGGCCGGGACATGGCCAACTGGTGAAGACCGGGCACGGACGGGTGCCCCCACAAAGGAAGTTGCCGTAGGGTCGCCTGCGTCACCGTACCGGCCGGACAGGCACGCGCGGCCCGCGGCCAACGGTACGGGGCAACCCACGACGGCGGTCGGCGGTCACCACAGGGCGAGCGCTGCACGGCGAGCGTGACGGTACGGAGAGGGACGCCGAGGCGTCCAGGGGAGGGGTTCACTCTATGTCGGCGCATATCGGCAGGAGGCTGCGCAAGGGCGCGGTGACCACCACCGTGGCGGCACTCGCGGTCGCGGCCCTGTCCGCTTCCCAGGCACCGGAGGTCACTGCCGACGCCGGCGGCGGGCACAGCGCCGCCGACTCCACCGCCGCTTCCGGCACCGGCACCCAGGGCAGCGCCACCGGCAACTCGCCCTATTACACGGACCTGCCGCCCCTGAACAGCCCCAGCCCCTCACCGACCATCGGGACTCCCGCCTCCCGGGGGACCGCCGAGGCGGGCATCCCGGCGACCGTCCTCGACGCCTACCAGCAGGCCGAGTCGGCGCTGCGCGACGCCAAGCCCGGCTGCAACCTGCCCTGGCAACTCCTCGCCGCCATCGGCAAGGTGGAGTCCGGCCAGGCCCGCGGCGGCCGCGTCGACGCCGACGGCAACACGATCGGTCAGATCATCGGCCCGCAGCTCGACGGCAACGGCTTCGCGCTCATCCAGGACACCGACAACGGCGAGTACGACGGCAACAGCCAGTACGACAACGCCGTCGGGCCCATGCAGTTCATCCCGTCCACCTGGGAGTGGGCCGGCCGCGACGGCAACGGCGACGGCAAGGCCGACCCCAACAACGTCTACGACGCCGCCCTCGCCGCCGGCCACTACCTGTGCCGCTTCGACTGGGACCTGTCGACACAGACCGATCTGGACCGGGCGATCCTCAGCTACAACAACTCGCAGGAGTACCTGAACACGGTCCTGTCCTGGCTGGAGTACTACCGCAAGGGCAGCCACGAGATCCCGGACGGCACCGGCACGCTCCCGGTGGGCCGCAGCGACGGGACCGACACGGTCACCACCTCGCCGAGCCGGTCGCCCCACGCGTCCGACCCGGACGGCGGTTCCCACACCGGTTCGCAGGGCGGCTCAAACGGCGGTTCCGGCAAGCCCTCGGCCCCGGGGACCACGCCTCCGGCGACCACGCCCCCGGCCTCCGGCGGCGGCTCCACCGAGCCGCCCGGCACCGGTGCGCCGACCACCCCGCCCGCGACGCCCACCGACACCGTGGCCCGCCTGGAGAACGCCGGCACCGGCAAGCTGAGCGCCGTCGCGGGCGAGACGTTCGCCGAGCGGATCAGCGCCCGCGCGGAGACCAAGGCCGGCCAGGCGGTCGGCAAGGTCAGCATCCGCTTCACCGTCCTCGGCGACGGCGACGCCGCGTTCACCACCGGCGAGAAGGTCGCCAGGGTCGTCACCGACAGTTCCGGTGTGGCCGTCGCGCCCGCCCTGCGCGCCGGTGAGCAGACCGGCGACTTCACGGTCCGCGCCACCGTCGTCGGCCGCACGGTGCCCGGCCTGGACTTCCAGGCGGCCGTCACCGAGCGCGTCGCCGACGCCGTCGCCCGCACCACCGAAGGGACCCTCTCCTGTGTCGCGGGCGGCGAGTTCGCCGACCGCGTGGAGGTGAAGGCCACCCGCAAGGGCGCGGTCGCCGACAAGGTCGCCGTCACCGCCACGCTGGTGAAGACGGCCCTCGACCCCGTCGAGAACGACAAGGGCCCCTACTTCAAGGACGCCGACGGCAAGGCCGTACGCACCCTGACGGGCCTGACGACCGACGCCGAGGGCCTGGTGCGGCTCCCGGAGCTGTACGCCGACGACACCGCCGGGACGTACCTGCTGCGCATCACCACCGCGGGCGGCGCCGTGCTCGACGTCCCGCTGACCGTGACGGAGCAGCCGCCGGCCACCCCCGACCCTTCGGCCGGTCCCACCACCTAGCCCCCGGTCCCCAGCCCCCGGTCCTCAGCTCTCCTCCGAGGCCCGGTTCGCGCACCGCGATCAGCGGCCGAGCCGGGCCTTGGTGTACCGGGTCGGCTCCGCGCCGGCCGGGTCCTCGGGCCACGGATGCTTCGGATACCGGCCGCGCAGCTCCGCCCGTACGCCCTTGTAGCCGTCCCGCCAGAACGAGGCCAGGTCGGCGGTGACCGCTGCGGGACGGCCCGCGGGGGAGAGCAGGTGGACGAGGACCGGTACCCCGGCCACCTCCGGCGAGTGCTGGAGCCCGAACATCTCCTGGAGCTTCACCGCGAGCACGGGCCGGTCCGGGTCGCCGTAGTCGATCCGGACCCTGGACCCGCTGGGCACGGTGATCCGCTCCGGGGCCAGCTCGTCCAGGCGGGCCGCCTCGCCGGTGGACCAGGGCAGCAGCCGCCCCAGTGCCTGGGCGGCGTCGATCCGGGCCAGGTCCGCCCGCCGCCGCGCCCGGCTCAGCTCCGGTTCCAGCCACTCGTCCACCCGCGCGTGCAACGCCTCGTCGCGGACGTCCGGCCACGGCGCGCCGAGGTGCCGGTGCAGGAACGCGAGCCGCTGCCGCAGCCCGGCCGCCGCCTCCGCCCCGCGCAACAGCCCGAACCCCTCCTTCCGCAACCCCTCCAGCAGGGCCCGCCGTACGAGGGCACGGTCGGGGTCGCGGAGCGGGTGTGCCGCCAGTTCGATCGCCCCGAGCCGTTCGACGCGCCGGGCCACGACGTCCCCGCCGGCCCAGCGCACCTCCTCCCCTTCCGTCAACAGCGCGCTCGCCGTGCGCCGGGCGACGCCCTCGTCGATGGCCGCACCGAGCAGCACGCGCGCGTGCCCACGCCCCACGGGCCGGTCGGCCACCGCGACCGCGATCCAGGGCGCCCCGCGCAGCGCGGACCCCTCGGACAGCTCCGCGCGCGTCCCCGACGCCATGAGGTAGGAACCGCCGTCCTTCCTGGCGACCCGCTCCGGAAAGGCGAGCGCGGCCACGATCCCGGCCGGCCCGTCCGCACCCGCCGCCGACCCGCTGCCAGTCGCTCCGCGCGCACCCGCCGCCGACCCGCCACCGGTCGCTCCGCGCACTCCCGCAGTCGTTCCGCCACCGGCCGGCCCGTGCCTCCGCGCCGCAGGCAGGCCGCCGGCCGGTCCGCCTGCTCCCGTCGCCGGCCCGTCGCCGGCCGTTCCGGCCGCGCCCGCCGCCGGTCCGTCCTCCCCCGCGGCGGACCGCAGTCTGCGGGTCTCCGTCCGCCACCGCGCCCCGTACGCGTCGCCCCCGCGCCGGGCGGCACGCAGTGCCGAGCCCAGGTCGTCGCCGTACTCCCGGGGCGGTTCCTCGCTGAGCAGGGCGACCACCTCGGCGGCCGTGCCGGGGCTCCCCGCCCCGGAGGCGACCGCGTCCAGCAGCGCCCGGCCCAGCCGGGGATGGAGGCCCAGCCGGGCCAGCAGCGTCCCGCGCCCGGTGGCCCGCCCCGCGCGGTCCACCGCACCGATCGCCGTCAGCACCTCCCGGGCCGCCGCCATCGCCCCGCCGGGAGGCGGGTCGAGCAGCGCCAGCCCGGTGGCCCCGGGATCGCCCCAGACCGCCGCCTGAAGGGCGAACGCCGTCAGGTCGGCCACCTTGATCTCCGGCGCCGGAAAACCCGGCAGACGCGCGTCCTCGGCCTCCGCCCAGCACCGGTACACCGCGCCCGGTGCCTCCCGCCCGGCCCGGCCCGCCCGCTGGCGTGCCGCCGCGCGTGAGGCCCGTACCGTGGCCAGCGCGCTCAGCCCCCGCGCGTGATCGACCCGCGGCTCGCGCGCCAGGCCCGCGTCCACCACCGCCCGCACCCCGGGGACCGTCAGGGACGACTCCGCCACCGACGTCGCCAGCACCACCCGGCGCCGCCCGCCGGGCGCCAGCACCGCGTCCTGCACGGCGGCCGGCGCCCGCCCGTGCACCTGGAGCACGTCGACGCCCTCCAGCGCGCCGAGCGTGCCCGCGACCCGGGCGATCTCACCGACCCCGGGCAGGAAGCACAGCACGTCCCCGGGGCGCTCCGCCAGCGCCCGCCGCACCACCGACGCCACATGCGCGAGCAGCGCCGGATCGACCCGCATCCCGTGCGGCGGCCGTACCGGACGGGCCGGCGGGGCCCACACCACCTCCACCGGGTACGACACCCCCTGGGCCTCGACCACCGGCGCACCGCCCAGCAGCGCCGCCCAGCCCTCGGCGTCGGTGGTGGCCGAGGCGGCCACCAGGCGCAGCTCCGGGCGCAGCGTCTGGCGCACGTCCAGGAGGAACGCCGCCGCCGTGTCCGCGTCCAGGTGCCGCTCGTGGCACTCGTCGAGCACCACCACGTCCACGCCGGCCAGTTCCTGGTCCCGCTGGAGCCGCTGGAGCAGCACCCCGGTGGTGACGACCTCCACGCGTGTGCGCCGCCCCACGACCCGCTCCCCGCGCACGGTGTGGCCGACGCTCTCGCCGGAGCGCTCGCCCAGCAGCCACGCCATCCGCCGGGACGCCGCACGCGCGGCGATCCGCCGCGGCTCGGCCACCACCACCCGCCGGGCCGGCCCGCCGCCCACCAGCCCGGCCAGGACCAGCGGCACCAGGGTCGTCTTGCCGGTGCCGGGCGGCGCGACGAGCACCGCGGTGCCGTGCCCCTCCAGGGCGTCGGCCAGGCCCGGCAGCGCCGCGCGTACGGGCAGGGCGTCCAGGGCGTCCTGACGGATCACGCGCTCAGTCCCGTGCGCAGACGAAGATCGCCGAACCCGGGATCAGATTGCCGCGCAGCGGCGACCAGCCGCCCCACTCGGAGGTGTTCCAGGCGGGCCACTCCGGCTCGACCAGGTCCACCAGCGTCAGGCCGGAGGCGACCACGTCGCGGACGCGGTCGCCGAGCGTGCGGTGGTGCTCGACGTACACCGCGCGTCCCTCCTCGTCCTGCTCGACGTAGGGCGTGCGGTCGAAGTAGGAGGCGGAGACGGTCAGCCCCTCCGGGCCCGGCTCGTCGGGGAAGGCCCAGCGGATCGGGTGCGTCACCGAGAACACGAACCGGCCGCCGGGGCGCAGCACCCGGCGCACCTCCCGCAGCACGAGCCGCGGATCGGCGACGAAGGGCAACGCCCCGTACGCCGAGCAGGCCAGGTCGAAGGAGGCGTCCGCGAAGGGCAGCGCGCCCGCGTCGGCGCACACCAGGGGGAACGGCCCGCCGATGCGCAGCGCGTGCTGCAACTGCCGGTGCGAGATGTCCAGCGCCACCGGGCGGGCGCCTTGGGCGGCCAGCCAGCGCGCGCACTGGGCCGCGCCGGCGCCGATCTCCAGGACGTCCTTGCCCTTCAGCTCCTCGGGCGGACCGAGCAGCTCGGCCTCCACCTCGTCCAGACCCTCGGGGCCCCACACGAAGCGGTCGTCGCCGAGGAACGTGCCGTGCTCGGTCTGGTACTCGTCCGCGTTCCGGTCCCACCAGCCCCGGTTGGCGCGGGCGCTCTCCGTCACGTCCGCCACCCGGCGGGTGGCCTCGGGCTCGTGACCTTCGGGCTCTTGGATGATCGGCTCCTCGTCACTGGTCTGCGGCTCGGTGTGCTGCTCGGTCCGCGGCTCTGCCGCAGCCTCTGTCCCACGGGTGTCACAAGGGGGCGCCACAGGGCGCGCGTGGCCTCGGGGGACACGAATTGTGCCGGGTATGCGGGGATCCGCCCCGGGTGTGCGGCTTCGCGCATTGACCCTGCCCGGCTGCCCCCGTATGCTACAAGTTGCGCTGCGAGCCTGCGCACCTCAGACGTAGCAGGTTGCGCTCGCATCTGTATGTATGTCCCTCGGTTCTCGAGGTGTCACCAGTGGTTCTGTGTGACGCTTCTTGGCTGTCCGGCTTGTGCAGAGCGAAACGGGCTCCCGGCGTAGCAGCACCTACGACTTCAATGTCCGTACCGGAGCCCTTTCCCACATGACGAGCAGCACCGAGACCACCGCCACCACCCCGCAGGTTGCGGTCAACGACATCGGTAACGAGGAAGCTTTCCTCGCCGCGATCGACGAGACGATCAAGTACTTCAACGACGGCGACATCGTCGACGGCGTCATCGTGAAGGTCGACCGGGACGAGGTCCTGCTCGACATCGGTTACAAGACCGAAGGTGTCATCCCGAGCCGCGAGCTCTCGATCAAGCACGACGTCGACCCGAACGAGGTCGTCAAGGTCGGCGACGAGATCGAGGCCCTTGTTCTCCAGAAGGAGGACAAGGAAGGCCGCCTGATCCTCTCGAAGAAGCGTGCCCAGTACGAACGTGCCTGGGGCACCATCGAGAAGATCAAGGAAGAGGACGGCATCGTCACCGGTACCGTCATCGAGGTCGTCAAGGGTGGACTCATCCTCGACATCGGCCTCCGTGGCTTCCTGCCGGCCTCCCTCGTCGAGATGCGCCGTGTCCGCGACCTCCAGCCCTACGTGGGCAAGGAGCTCGAGGCGAAGATCATCGAGCTGGACAAGAACCGCAACAACGTGGTCCTGTCCCGCCGTGCCTGGCTCGAGCAGACCCAGTCCGAGGTCCGCCAGACGTTCCTCACGACCCTCCAGAAGGGTCAGGTCCGCTCCGGCGTCGTGTCCTCCATCGTCAACTTCGGTGCCTTCGTGGACCTGGGTGGCGTCGACGGTCTGGTGCACGTCTCCGAGCTGTCCTGGAAGCACATCGACCACCCGTCCGAGGTGGTCGAGGTCGGCCAGGAGGTCACCGTCGAGGTCCTCGACGTGGACATGGACCGCGAGCGTGTCTCCCTGTCGCTGAAGGCGACCCAGGAAGACCCGTGGCAGCAGTTCGCCCGGACCCACCAGATCGGCCAGGTCGTGCCCGGAAAGGTCACGAAGCTGGTTCCGTTCGGTGCGTTCGTCCGCGTGGACGAGGGCATCGAGGGTCTGGTCCACATCTCCGAGCTGGCCGAGCGCCACGTGGAGATCCCGGAGCAGGTCGTCCAGGTCAACGACGAGATCTTCGTCAAGGTCATCGACATCGACCTCGAGCGCCGCCGCATCAGCCTCTCGCTGAAGCAGGCCAACGAGGCCTTCGGTGCCGACCCGTCGACGGTCGAGTTCGACCCGACCCTGTACGGCATGGCCGCGTCCTACGACGACCAGGGCAACTACATCTACCCCGAGGGCTTCGACCCCGAGACCAACGACTGGCTCGAGGGCTACGAGACCCAGCGCGAGGTGTGGGAGACCCAGTACGCCGAGGCGCAGCAGCGCTTCGAGCAGCACCAGGCGCAGGTCATCAAGTCCCGCGAGGCGGACGAGAAGGCCGCCGCCGAGGGTACCGACGTCGCCGGTGCGGCTCCGGCCGCCTCCAGCGGTGGCGGCGGCGGTGGCGGGTCGTACTCGTCCGAGGGTGCCGACAACTCCGGCGCCCTGGCGTCGGACGAGGCGCTGGCCGCGCTGCGCGAGAAGCTCGCCGGCGGCCAGAGCTGACGCTCTCCCCGGCCCGCTTCGGACGGAGTTGAAGAAGTACCGCGGAAGGCCCCGCTCCCTCTTGGGGGAGCGGGGCCTTCCCGCGTCTCCTCCCGGCCGCCGGCCAGGGTTTTTCCCGGCGCCGGGGTACGGGCGGGAATGCCCGCGCCCTTGCGGACGTTCGAGAGGGGGGAAGACGAGGGAGGACCGCCACAGTGCTTGATCCGCAGGGTTTGTACGCATGGGAGCCGAAGGGCCTGGCCGTCGTCGACACGGCGCTCGCCCAGGAGTCGGCCGGTCTTGTCATGCTCTACCACTTCGACGGCTACATCGACGCCGGTGAGACCGGTGACCAGATCGTCGACCAGGTGCTCGACTCACTGCCCCATCAGGTCGTCGCCCGCTTCGACCACGACCGGCTCGTGGACTACCGGGCCCGCCGCCCGCTGCTGACGTTCAAGAGCGACCGCTGGACCGACTACGAGGAGCCCACCCTGGAGGTGCGGCTCGTCCAGGACACCACCGGGGCGCCCTTCCTGCTGCTGTCCGGCCCCGAACCCGACGTCGAATGGGAACGGTTCGCCGCGGCCGTCGCGCAGATCGTGGAGCGGCTCGGCGTCCGCCTGGCGGTCAACTTCCACGGCATCCCGATGGGCGTCCCGCACACCCGCCCCGTGGGCCTCACCCCGCACGGCAACCGCTCCGACCTGGTCCCCGGCCACCGCAGTCCCTTCGAGGAGGCACAGGTGCCCGGCAGCGCCGAGGCGCTCGTCGAGTACCGCCTCATGGAAGCCGGCCACGACGTCCTGGGCGTCGCCGCGCACGTGCCGCACTACATCGCCCGCTCCCCGTACCCCGACGCGGCACTGACCGTCCTGGAGGCCATCACGGCCGCCACCGGACTGGTCCTCCCCGGCATCGCGCACTCCCTGCGCACCGAGGCGCACCGCATCCAGACGGAGATCGACCGGCAGGTCCGCGAGGGCGACGAGGAACTGACCGCGCTCGTCCAGGGCCTTGAGCACCAGTACGACGCCGCGGCCGGCGCCGAGTCCCGGGGCAACATGCTCGCCGAGCCCGTCGAGATCCCCTCGGCCGACGAGATCGGCCTGGAGTTCGAACGGTTCCTGGCCGAGCGGGAGGGCGACGGCTGAGGCGGTCCGGGCCGGGTCCCGGGCAGGCCCTAAGCTTCCGGTCATGCTGAAGGTGGGCCTGACCGGCGGGATCGGCGCCGGCAAGAGCGAGGTGTCCCGGCTGCTCGTCGAGTACGGGGCCGTACTGATCGACGCGGACCGCATCGCGCGCGAGGTGGTCGCCCCGGGGACGCCGGGGCTCGCCGCGGTGGTCGAGGCGTTCGGCGCGGAGGTGCTCGCCGGGGACGGCGGTCTCGACCGGCCGAAGCTCGGCTCGATCGTCTTCGCCGACAAGGAACGGCTCGGGGTGCTGAACTCCCTCGTGCACCCCCTGGTGGGCGCCCGCTCCCGCGAACTGGAGGAGGCCGCCGCCCCGGACGCCGTCGTCGTCCACGACGTTCCGCTGCTGACGGAGAACGGCCTGGCCCCCCTCTACGACCTGGTGGTCGTCGTCGACGCCGATCCCGCCACCCAGCTCGACCGGCTGGTCCGGCTGCGCGGCATGACCGAGGAGGACGCCCGCGCCCGGATGGCCGCCCAGGCCACCCGCGAGCAGCGCCGGGAGATCGCGGACGTCGTCATCGACAACGACGTGCCGCTGGAGGAGCTGCGGCGCCGAGTGCGGGAGGTCTGGGCCGAGCTGGCCCGCAGGGCGCACGGATCGCCCTGAACCACAGGAATAGCGCTGCGTGCGCGGGCGTTGAACCCCTCCAGTGAGGGAAGGACTCTGCCGTGCCCGAGACCAGTGGATCGACCGGACGTACACCGGAGACGGACGTGATCGACTTCCGTGCCGCCGAGCAACTGCTCGCGGCGCGGGACCCGCGGGGCGCGGTGAAACTGCTCGACAGCGTGATCGGCGCGCACCCGGAGAACACGGCGGCCCGGCTGCTGCGCGCCCGGGCCTTCTTCGCCGCGGCGCAACTGCGCCCCGCCGAGCTGGAGTTCACCGTCGTCCTGGAGCGCGAGCCGGACAACGCCTTCGCGCACTTCGCGCTCGCCCGCACCTACGAGCGTCAGAACCGCCCCGACCAGGCCAGACGCCACTTCCGCCTGGCCGCCGCGCTGGACCCCAACCCGCAGTACCTGAGATGCGCGCGCTTCGACGACTGAGCGCGGGCGGTACCGGCCGCTGACGCGGGGGCAGCACGTTGAGCACGCGGCCGAGGGGGGCCGGGACGCCTAGGGCGAAACACCCCCTAGGGCCGGTCCTCGGGTGGCGGATACGGCGGGATGTCGTGGCCGGGCTGGTAGTGCGGGCCCTGGCGGATCCGCCGCAGGACCACGGCCAGGTCGACCGTGACGATCAGCCACAGCGCCCCGCAGGCCGCCGCCCAGCCGGGCCGCCCGGCCAGCGCGAACGCCACCGTGCCGCAGACCGTCCAGACCAGACCCCACACGCTCAGCCAGAAGCGCGCCCGCAGCGCACTGCGCGCGGTCACCGGTTCACTGCCTGTACGCATCCCGATCAGCGCTCCCACATGCGGGGTACCCGCCACGGGGTACGTCCACCCCTGGCGCTCCGGCGATCCGCCGGCCCCGTGACCGCAGGAGGGAACCGAGCCGTGCTGCCGGACACCGACGAGCTGCCCGACGTCCTGCTGGACCTCGCCGTACCCCACGAGGACATCAACGCACTGGTCACCGGCGTGTCGGCACTGACCGGGGACGCGGGTGCGATGCGGCTGCTGGACGCCTGCGTCGCGGAACTCACGCCCGGCGCCACTGCGCTCCAAGGCACGTCGCGGCTCGGTGAACTCCTCACCGGAACCCCGCCCGCCCTGGGCGCCCACTTCGCCGCGTACGTGTTCGTCGCGGCGCTGCCGCACACCCGCGCGTACCACCGGGAGCGGGGCGTTCCCGCCGAGGTCACCCGGCGCACCCTCGCCGACCTGGGACGGAACATGGCGTCCCACCGCCGGCTGCAC
Organism: Streptomyces ziwulingensis; assembly: GCF_039542605.1. Classification (NCBI taxonomy): domain Bacteria; kingdom Bacillati; phylum Actinomycetota; class Actinomycetes; order Kitasatosporales; family Streptomycetaceae; genus Streptomyces; species Streptomyces ziwulingensis. The sequence goes on along the minus strand of NZ_BAABIG010000069.1, from coordinate 50,963 downwards.
GGCACGGGGGGAGTGCGCGCTCCGGAGTGGCTGGTCCGTCATTTCCGCGGGGAGCTGTACCAGCTCGGGCGGCTGCAGTTCGAACGGGCCCGGGCCGGGGAGCGCACGGCGCCGCTGCTGAGGACGGTCGGCCTGGCCTGCGATCCGGACACGCGCTGCCTGCATCTGCACATCCCCGACTTCCGCGGGCCGCTGACGCCGACCGCCTGCGACCGTTCCCTGGAACTGGCCCGGCGGTTCTTCGCCGCGCACTTTCCCGAGGAGGCGTATCCCGCCGGCGTCTGCCGCTCCTGGCTGCTCGACCCGCAACTGCGGCGGTACCTGCCCGCCGGATCGAACATCATCCGCTTCCAGGAACGGTTCCGGGTGGCCGTCGACGACACGGGGCCCAGCGACACCACCCCCGTCCGCTTCGTCTTCGGCGACCCGGATCTGCCGGTCGACGGCCTGCCGCGGAGGTCTTCCCTCGAACGGGCCGTCGGTGACCACCTGCGGGCGGGCGGGCACTGGTACCTCGGGCACGGCTGGTTCCCGTTGTGAGCGGAGGCAAGCCCTCGCCTTCACTCGGACGGGTGAATGAGGGGTGGTCGGGAACGGGTGTGCGGGAGCGGTCCGTTGGACGGGCATGGAGCTGAAGATGCGAGTGGGACATCGAGGGACGGGGCCCGGGGTCATCACCCCGGACGGCTGCGCGGTCGAGCTCTACTCCCGGCTTCCGGCCGGGGCCGAGCCCGACATCATCGCCTCCGCCGTGCCCGCGGGCGCGCACATCCTGGAACTGGGCAGCGGTGTCGGGCGCATGACCCACCCGCTGCGGGAGCGCGGGTTCACGGTCACCGCGGTGGACGAGTCGGCCGAGATGCTGGAGCGGGTGCGCGGAGCGCGGACGATACGCGGCCCGATCGAGGAACTCGACCTGGGCGAGAAGTTCGACGTGGTGATGCTCGCCTCGTTCCTGGTGCACACCGCCGACCTGGAGGTGCGGCGCGGGCTGCTCGACGCCTGCGCGCGGCACGTCGCGAAGGACGGCTGCGTACTCGTCCAGCGGGAGGGTGAGGACTACCACGACCGGGTACCGCGCGAGCGGGTGGACCCGAGCGGCTTCACCGTCCGCATCGCCTCGTCGGAACCGATCGGAGACGGGGTCCACGAGGTACGCGCGGAGTACGAGTTCCCGGACGCGGCCTGGACGCAGACCTTCCGCGCCCGGCCGCTGACGAGGAAGCAGTTCGAGGCGGCCCTCACGGAGGCGGGCCTGCGGGTGGACCGCTACCTGACGGAGGACCGGATATGGGTGCGGGCCGTACCGGCGTGAGGCCGTGGTGCCGTGCCGGTGAGGTGCCGTGCCGTGCCGGTGAGGGGACCGTGGGCCGGCGCCGACGGGTGCGGACATGTCGGCGCCGGGCCACGGGGGAGCGGGGTGTGCCGGAGTCGGCCGTGGGTCAGAGGCGTCCGCCCGGAACCACGGTGAAGGAGGCCGGCCCGGCGGGCAACTCGACCGTGTACTGACGCAGATAGGTGTCGAGGAACGGTGAGCGGTCGCCCTGGGTGGCGATGTCGTCGGACGGGTCGTCCAGGGCCAGTTTCAGCCGCGCGCCCCTGACCTGGACGGTCTCGCCCGAGGGCGTGTCACGCCAGGAGCCGGTCTGGATGGAACCGGTCTCCACGGCCAGGACGTGCCCGGCGGTCAGGGTCCAGTCGGTCGACTTCAGATCGACGGTCAGCCGGCCCGAGTCCACCAGGGACACCTGCTCGTCGAACATGACGGCGGTGCCGTCCGGGGCGACATCGTAGAGCTTGAGCATGATGTTGCCCTCGCCCTTGGCGGTCAGGGAGACCTGCGGCGTGCCGGTGACGCGCACGGACTTCTTGACCGGCTTCGACCACACGAAGAAGCTGGAGGTGACCTCACCGGCAGTCTGGCGCCGCGTCTGCGCCTCCGCCCGGCCCCGCGGCGCCGTCAGGTCCGTCACCGGCGCGTTCTCCATGTCCCACCTGCCGGACGGCTGCGCGGACCTCTTGGGCGCCGGGCCGCCGGAAGCGGTCAGCGCGGCGTTCGCCGAGGCGCCGCCGTCGTCGACATAGGCGCCGCCGCCGAGCGGGAGGGTGACGGACCGTTCCACGACCGGCCAGGTGCGCTGGGCACGCCAGGCGCCGGTGGAGTCCTCGACGGAGTAGGCGGGGTAGCGGGTGGCCGGCCTGATGCCCTTGAGGTACTGGTCGTAGAAGGAGAGGGTCTCGTCGTACCAGCCCTCGCGGCCCATGGCCAGGCGGCCGTCACCGACCCGGTCGCCACCGCGGACGTGGTCCCACTGGCCGAGCCAGCCGCGCTCGACGCCCCGGTGGTTGTCGAGGTACTCCTCCATCTCCTCGGGCTTGGTGTTGTTCTCGATGAAGCCCTGGGTGACGAAGAGCGGGGTGTCGCTGCCCTTGGCCATTTTCGCCAGATCACGGGAGGTCCAGTGTTCGTCCCGCTGGTCGGCTATTCGGTAGCCGGCCGAGTTCTCGGTGAGGCACTCCGGATGGGTGTCCTCATAACGGGCGTTGGCCTGGTAAGAGGCGTCGTCGTCCGCCATCGGCTCCATCGTGGCGATGTCGTTGTAGGCAGCCGCGGTGCCGGTCACGTTGGGGCGGGGCACGCCGTTGGAGTAGATGTACTGGTACATGTCCCAGACCGGCTCCTGGGCGACGACGGCCTTGAGCGCGCGCTGGTCCAGGTTGTTGCCGATGAGACCGGTCACGGCGTCGTACGACTTGCCGTACATGCCCACCGCGCCGGTGGACCAGGGCTGTTCGGCGGCCCACTCCACCGCCGCCGCCACGTCGGCCTGTTCGCCGGGACCGCCCCAGTCCAGGCAGCCGGTGGAGCCGCCGAAGCCGCGCAGGTCGACCATGACGAAGGCGTAGCCGTTGTCGAAGAGGTCGGCGCCCTCGACGAAGTCCTGGAAGCGGGCGGAGGGCCCGGTGTGGGTGAAGCCCTCCGGGCCGGTCTGCCCCGAGTGCGCGAAGTAGGGGCCGATCGACAGGATGACCGGCACCTTCTTGTGCCGGGGCAGGGACTCCGGCAGCAGGACGTCGGCGTGGAGTTCGGTGCCGGAGTCGTCCGCGGACGGGAAGTAGTGCTGGGTCCAGACCGAGCCCTCGGGGACGCGGTCGTTCTCCTCGTGCGTGACCGGGTCGGTCGCGGTGACGGCCGGCGCGGTCAGGGCCTGCGCTGCGGTGGCCGGACCGGCTTCCTCGCCGGGGGCCGCGGTGACGGGCCCGGCGAGCGCACCGGCCAGCGCGAGCGCGCCGACCAGTGCCGAGGCGGCCCGGACGGCCGCGCGACGTGCTCTCACATGCTCCTCCTGGGGTGGTGGGTGCGTGTGGTGCGTGTGGTGCGGTGTGCAGGTCTAGCAGTGAGAGGGGGCCGGCGTCGATGGGGCGTCCGTCATGACCGTTGCGATGCGGGGGAGTTGGACGGCCGGGACCTCGGCTCCGGCATCGGTGAGGGCCGGAGCCCTCGTGCGGGACCGCGTGCTGATCTTCGGACGGTCGTGTCGCGGAGGCGTGTCCGGTGGGTTACCGGTGTGGCTCCGCCAGTGCGTCGAGGGCACGTCGAAGGCACGTCGAGGGTGCGCGAGGGAGTGACAGACGTGACAGATATGACATCTGTATCAGGTGCGGCTGATGTGAGCGGTGTGGCGATATGGCCGCTGTCCGACGCCGCCGTCTCCGACGCGTCAGCGTCCGCCGGGGCGGCTTTTCAGGCCGTTGAGCGCGCGCAGGCGTTCCGTCTCGCGCCGGTCGCGCTTCGTCGGCCGGCCGGTGCCGCGGTCGCGGATGCCGGTCGGGGCCGGGGCCTGGCGCGGCGGTGGCGGCGGGGAGTTGTCGACGTAGCACTGCACCGCGACCGGCGCGCCGACGCGCTTGCGGATCAGCCGCTTGACGATGACGACGCGTTCCCAGCCCTCTTGGCGCAGCCGCACCTCGTCGCCGACCCGGAGGGTGTGGGCGGGCTTGACCCGGTCGCCGTTCACCCGCACATGGCCGCCCCGGCAGGCGGTGGCGCCGGCGGAGCGGGTCTTGATGAGACGGACGGCCCAGATCCAACTGTCCACGCGGACGGTCTCGCCGTGCTGCGGTCCGGCCGCCTCGGCGGCGGCGATCGCGGCGGCCACCTTGGGGTCGACGGGCGCGGAATCGTCCGGGCCGCCGGTGGCAGTGGCAGCAGTGGCAGTGGCGGCAGGCTCGGCATCACCGTCACGGTCCGTACTCGTACCCGTACCCGCACTGACATCGGCAGCCGGGCCGGTGCGCGGTACCGGAGGGTCGGCGGCTTCCCTGCCCGCGTCGCCCGCAGCGCCCTCGTAGCCCTCGTTGTCCTCGTAGTCCTCGTCATGCTCGCCAGCCATGTCCCGACCTTAGCCGTACGGCTGCGGTGTGGGGCCGGAGCGAGGGGTTCCGCGGGGTTGCCGCGAGGGCGGGACCTACGGTGGGGCCATGGACACCAGCGCCCTCACCGGGCTCGACCAGCGGATCGCGGAGTGCCGGGCCTGTCCGCGACTGGTCACCTGGCGGGAGGAGGTGGCCCGGACCAAGCGGGCGGCCTTCGCCGACTGGACGTACTGGGGGCGCCCGGTGCCCGGCTTCGGGCCGCCGGACGCCCGGCTGCTGATCGTCGGGCTCGCCCCGGCGGCCCACGGAGGCAACCGCACCGGGCGGATGTTCACCGGCGACCGCTCCGGCGACGTGCTGTACCAGGCCCTGTACGACGTCGGGCTCGCTTCGCAGCCCACCGCGGTCTCCGCCGACGACGGACTGGAGCTGTCCGGGGTGCGGATCACCTCGCCGGTGCACTGCGCGCCGCCCGCCAACAAGCCCACGCCCGAGGAACGGAACACCTGCCGGCCCTGGCTGGTCCGGGAACTGGGACTGCTGCGGCCCACCCTGCGCGCCGTCGTCGTCCTGGGCGCCTTCGGCTGGCAGGCCGCGCTGCCCGCGTTCTCGGAGGCGGGCTGGCGGGTACCCCGGCCCCGGCCCGCCTTCACGCACGGCGCCCGGGTCACCCTCGACGCCACGGACGGACAGGGCGGACGGGACGGACAGGACGGACGGGAAGGGCAGGGCGGACAGGACGCGCAGGACGGGCTGGACGGGCTGGACGGGCTGGACGGGCTCACCGTCTTCGGCTGCTACCACGTCAGCCAGCGCAACACTTTCACCGGCCGGCTCACCCCCGCGATGCTGCGGGAGGTGCTCACCACGGCGGCGCGTACCGCCGGCCTGCCCGCCGAAAACGTGGTGCCGCGGGGGCCGCACGGCGGTTAGCGTGTCCGGATGGGCCTGTATCCGGAGTGCGAACCGTACGAGCACGGCAGGCTCGATGTCGGTGACGGCAACCTGATCCACTGGGAGAGCTGCGGCAACCCGCACGGCAAACCCGCCGTGGTGCTGCACGGCGGACCGGGGTCCGGGGCGAGCCCGGGCATGCGGCGGTACTTCGACCCGGCCCGCTACCGGATCGTCCTGTTCGACCAGCGCGGCTGCGGGCGTTCGACACCGCACGCGAGTGCCCACGGCACCGACATGAGCGTCAACACGACCACCCACCTCATCGCCGATCTGGAACTGCTGCGACGGCACCTGGGCATCGCGCGATGGCTGGTGTGGGGGGTGTCCTGGGGCTCCGTGCTCGCACTGCGCTACACCCAGACCCATCGCGACGCCGTGACGGAACTGGTGCTCACCGCGGTCGGTACCGGCTCGAACCCCGAGGTCACGCTCCTCACCCGGGGGCTGGGCAGACTCTTTCCGGCGGCCTTCGAGGAGTTCCTCGCCCCGATTCCCGAGGACGCGCGGGGCGGCAACCTCGCGGCCGCCTACAACCGGCTGCTGGAGTCGCCCGACCCGAAGGCACGGGAGCGGGCGGCACGCGCCTGGACCGACTGGGAGACGGCGATCGCAGCGGCCCCGCCGCGCTCGGTGGAACGGTACGAGGACCCGGTATTCCGTCAGGGCTTCGCCCGCACGGTGACGCACTACTGGGGCAACGACCACTTCCTCGGCGCGGACAACGACGAGGGCGCGGTGCTGCGCGACGCCCCTGCGCTGGCCGGCGTCCCCGGCACCCTCGTCCAGGGCGCCCTCGACCCGGGCAACCTCCTGGGCACGGTCTGGCGCCTGCACCACGCCTGGCCCGGCAGCGAACTCGTGCTCGTGGACGACGTCGGCCACAACGCGGGGGCACCGGACATGGCCGAGGCGCTGGTGGCGGCGACGGACGGGTACGCGCGCACCGGCCGCTGAGCCGAGCAGCGCCGCCCGCGCGCGAACCCGAGAAGGCGTGCGGAAGAAGAGGCGGGCAGAAGAAGACCCGGAGGGGCGGGCGGAAGAAGAGGCGGGCAGAAGAAGACCCGGAGGGGCGGGCGGAAGAAGAGGCGTGCGGAAGGGGAGGGTGCCCGGGGATGTCACGCCCGCGCAACACCGCCGTACCCCTCTCCGGCATGGCACCACGTACCCTGGACCTACGTCACACCAGCCCGGCCACCGTCGCCCGAAGGCTTACTTCCGCCCTCGACGAGACGACCGGAGGCCGAGGCACTTGTCCCGAGATGTCCGCCGTATCCCCGCCCTCGTACTTCCACCCTGGCTCGCCCACGCCCTGCGTGCCCAGCGCGGGCCCGTGCCGTGGAGCGCGGTCGTACGCGGGGCGCTCGCCGGCGGCCCCCTGCTGCTCGCCGCCACGGCGGCCGGACGGGTCTCCCTCGGGGTGGTCGCCGCCATCGCCGCCATGCTGGCCGGGATCAACGACCGGCCCGGCAGCCGGCGGGCCTCCGTGCGGCGGGTCGGCGCACCCGCGCTCGCCGGTGCCGCCGGACTGTTCGCGGGGACGTACGCCGGGGACCACCTCGGGGCCGTCGCGCTGACCCTCGTACTGACCGGGCTCGGTCTGCTGGCCGGAGGCGTCAGCGCCGTCGGGCCGGTGGCGTCCGGGGCCGGTACGCAACTGCTGGTCGCCGCCGCCATCGGCGCCGGAATGCCGCTGCCCGACGCCGGATGGCAGCGGGCGCTCGCCTTCCTCGCCGGGGCCGGCTGGCTGCTCGTCCTGCGCCTGGCCCTGCCCACCCCCGGCGCCCTGAGCGGCGACTTCCGCTTCGACGGGGAGCGGGCGGCCGTCGCCGAGGTCTACGACGCCGTCGCCGCCCTCCTCGACGCGGCCGGCACCGAGCACGCCGTCGCCCGCCGCGCCGCGCTCACCGCCGCCCTGGACCGGGCGCAGGACGCCCTCGCCGGGCCCCGGCTGCGCCGGTACGCCTCCTCCTCGGCCGAGCGCCGGCTGCACGCGCAGTACGCCGCCGCGCTGCCGCTCGCCGAGGCGGCGACCGCCCTCGCCTGGACGGGGGAGGCCGTGCCGCGGCGGACGGGCGAGGGGCCCCGGCGGCTCGCCGCGGCCGTCCGCGGCGCCACCCACACCGGACCGCTGCCCGCGCCCTCCCGGTCGGCGCCCGGCCTGCGCGCCCTCGACGACGCCCTGCTGTACGCGGCCGACGCCTTCGACCACGGACGCAGTGGCGACCTGCACACCCGCAGGCGCTCGCCCGGTTCCGTGCTCCGCACGGTGTTCGGTGCCGCCGGGCGGGAGTACGGGCTGCGGGTCGGGCTCTGTTTCGGGGCCGGCGCGGCGGTCGCCCAGGCCCTGCACCACGCCCACTGGTACGGGCAGCACCCGCACTGGTACTGGCTGCCCGCCACCGCCGTCTTCCTCGTCAAGCCCGACCTCGGGCCGCTCGTCTCCCGAGTGCTGTGCCGGGCCGCGGGCACGGTCCTCGGCGCGCTGGTCTTCGCGGGCCTCGCCGTCGTCCTGCCCCGGCCGGAGGGGCTCGTCGCGCTCGTCGCCGTCGCCGGCGCGCTGATTCCCGTGGCGACCCGGCACTTCGCGGCGCAGACCGCCGTCGTCACCGTGCTCGTGCTCGCCCTGGTCATGATCGGCGGCGAACCGCAGGCATCCGCGGGGCGCCTCGGCGAGACGCTGCTGGCCTGCGTGATCGTGCTCGTGGTCGGGCACCTGCCGATGCCGGGGCAGCGCGCCGGCGGGGTCCGCGCCCGGCTGACCGCGGCGGGCGGGGCCGGGCACGCCTACCTGACCCACGTACTGAGCGGGTCCGACGACCGCGCGACGCGCTGGACGCTGCGCCGGGAGGCGTACCGCACGCTCGCGGAGGCACGCGCGGCGATCGCCCTGACCGCCGCGGAGCTTCCCGCCCTCGCCCGCCACGCCGAGGGCGCCGACGAGGTCGCCGCCACCCTCGAACGGCTCGCCGACACCACCACGGCCTGCGCGGTGCACCTGGACGACACCGGTCTGCTCACCCCGCACCACGTCGAGCGGCTCACCGCGCTGCGGGGCGAACTCGCCGAGCGCCGCGACCGCGTGGGCCTGCGCCTGCCGGAGCTGCCGCTCGCCGGATGACGGGCGAGCGGCACGGGCGGCGGCTTCGGAGGCACGAGCCGGCGCCTTCAGAGGTACGGCGACCGACAAACCCCTGCGCGGACAGATTCTCGCGGTGAGCGGTGAGCGGTGAGCGGTGAGCGGTGAGCGGTGAGCGGCGCGCCGGAAAAAAACTTCGCGAGCCGCGATGAGTTCCGGTGCTCCCGTCGGTCACCACACCGACGGACCCGTTGCACAGGAGGAGCCCATGTCGCTTCCCGAGATCGTCTCGCGCGAGGAGTGGCGCGCGGCGCGCGCGGCGCTGCTGGCCAAGGAGAAGACGGCCACCCGCGCGCGTGACGCCCTCAACGCCGAGCGGCGCGGGCTGCCCATGGTGGAGGTGACCAAGGAGTACGTGTTCGAGGGCGGCGACGGCAAGGCGGCGCTGCTCGACCTGTTCGAGGGGCGCCGGCAACTCGTCGTCCACCACTTCATGTTCGCCCCCGAGTGGGCGTCCGGCTGCCGCAGTTGCTCGGCGTTCCTGGACCAGATCGGGCACCTGGCCCACCTGAGAGCCCGCGGCACCTCGTTCGCGGCCGTGTCCCGGGCGCCGTACCAGAAGATCCTGCCGTTCAAGGCGCGGATGGGCTGGACGCTGCCCTGGTACTCGTCCTACGTCAGCGACTTCAACACGGACTTCGAGGTGAGCGTCGAACACGAGGGTGAGCTGTTCGAGCGGCCGGGGCTGAGCTGTTTCCTGCGCGACCACGACCGCGTCTTCCACACCTACTCGACGTACGAGCGCGGACTCGACTGCCTCGGCTCCACCAGCAGCCTCCTGGACCTGACCGCGCTGGGACGGCAGGAAGCCTGGGAGGAACCCGCGGGCCGCGCTTCGGTGCTCGGGGTGCCCGCGGGGAGCGAGCGCGTCCGCTACCACGACGAGTACGACGACTGAGACGCGAGGGCGGCGGCCGAGACGTGAGGGGCGGCGGCCGAGATCACTCTTTGAGGTGAACGAGTGACAACTACGTCTCAGAACCGTCACTTCGCGAGCCGTTCACCCCATGGTTGGCGTTTAACTCTCTACGAGTACAGCGCTACATGGAGGTGCAGGGTGAACGGGCGAACAGTGCTCGAACGCTTTTCCGCCGGAAATCCCCGCGGGTCGTGGCCCGCCGAGGAGTTCGCACACGCGCGGCGCCAGGAGGGGCTGCCGGCCGAGGTCGTCATGGACCTCGCGACGGACATGTTCCTGGTGATCGTGCGGGCCGGCGGCGCCATGAGCGGTGTCACGGCCTGAGTCCGTCCCGGAATCCTGCCGTCCCGGAGTCCTGCCGTCCCGGAGTCCCGGAGTCCTGCCGTCCCGCCGTCCTTCCGGCCGGTGGGCTCGGCTACCCCGCCTTCGGCGCGGACGCGGGCACCGGCACCGGCACCTTCGTGAACTGCTCCGCCTGGAGTGAGTACAACTCGGCGTAGACGCCGCCGCAGGCGAGCAGTTCGTCGGGGGTTCCGGACTCCACCAGCCGGCCCTGGTCCAGGACGTGCACGAGGTCGGCGTGGCGCACGGACGCCAGCCGGTGGGTGATGAGGACGACCGTCTGGCCACTGCCGGCCAGCGCCCTGATCTTCTCGAAGACCTCCAGCTCGGCCCGCGCGTCCAGGGCCGCCGTCGGTTCGTCCACCACGAGTATGCGGCCCTGCCGGTACGCCGCGCGTGCGATGCCGAGCCGCTGCCACTGCCCGCCGGACAGCTCGTGGCCGCCGCTGAAGTTGCGGGCCAGCAGCGTGTCCAGGCCGCGCGGCAGGTCCGCGACCACCTCCCCGGCCCCGGCCTCGGCGACCGCGTCGGCCACCCGCTCCTCGCTCAAGGGGGCCGACGAGCGCCCCACGGCGATGTTCACCCGGGCGGTGAAGGGCCACCTCTTGAAGTCCTGCGCCACCATCGCGATGCGCTCGGCCAGCGCCCGCCGGTCCGCCGCGGCGGCGTCGACCCCGTCCCAGCGGATCTGCCCCTTGTCCGGGGCGTAGAGCCCGGCGAGCAGCTTGACCAGGGTGGTCTTGCCCGAGCCGTTCTCGCCGACGAGCGCGATGATCCGGCCCATCGGCAAGGAGAGCGACACGTCGTCGAGCGCGGGCCGCGCCGCGTCGCCCGGGTAGCGGAACGTGACGTTCTCGAAGCGGATCTCCTTCGGCTCGGCCGGCAGGTCGGCGCCGCCCGCCGGGATCGCCCGCCGGGCCGCCTCGACGTACAGCCGCTCCAGGTCACCGACGAACAGCGCTTCCTCGTGCAGGGAGTTCACCTCCACCACGAGGGTCTCCAGGCTCTGCGAGCCGGTGCGGATCGCGATCACCGCGGTGGCCGCCACCGACAGGGCCATCGCGCCGCCCAGCAGCAGCCCGCCGAGCGTCGCGTACGTCGCCGCCGTCGCCAGCCCCGTCCAGGCCGCCGCGAACAGGCCGGTCCGGGCCGCGAGCCGGGCCAGCCGGGCCTGCTCGGCCTCGGCCGTCTCCGACATCGCGCGGAAGTGGCGCAGCAGGAACCCGCCCACGCCGTGCACCCGGATCTCCGGGGCCGCCTCCGGCTCGATGAGCAGATTGCCGATCAGATGCCCCGCGCGCGCGTGCTGCACCCAGACGTGGAAGGACTCGTACCGGCGGCGCGCGACGGTCAGCGCGCTCCAGGCGCTCGGCAGCGTCATGGTCACCAGCAGCGGCAGCAGTGCCGGGTGCAGCACGGTCAGCACACCGGCCGCCGCCACCAGCGAGATCATCGCGTTGATCACGCGGGTGCCGTACGAGATCATGCGGCGGGCCGAGGAGGCCCCGTACTGCGCGGTGTCCAGCAGTTTGTGGAAGGCGTGGTCCTCGATGGCGGCCAGTTCCACCTCCGCCGCCCGCTCCAGGTACCGCTCGGTCGCCACCCGCTCCACCTTGGGCTCCAGCCGCCCGGTGGCGTAGACCGTGGCCGCGCGCAGCAGGGCCGCCACCATCATCACCGCGGCCACCGTGATCAGCGCCGGCAGGACGCCGCGCAGCCGTTCCTCGATCGGGCCGGCCGCCATCAGCCCGCCGAGCACGCTGTTGACCGCGAGCAGACTCACCGCCTGTGCCACCCCCCGGCCGGCCTCGGAGGCCAGTACGATCCGGGCGGCCCGCGGGTCGGCCTGCCGGGCGAGCCGGAGACTGGCGGTCAGCAGGGAAGGCAGCCGCCGTACCATGGCCCGGAAGTTCAGCTCCAGGAACGCTTCGGAGTGCTGGCTCCAGCCCATGTCGTAACGGAGCGGCCCGCCGAACAGCAGCCGTTCCGACTCCGACACGCCCGTAGGCTCCGCGTCGCCCTTCTTCCGCACCGTCGGCCTCCCCAGGTCGTGGACCGACGGCCACTATGGCGGGAGCCGCCCCGGCGGGGCAGGGCGTGAGCGGGGCAGCACGGGGCACGCGGGCGCACACCCGGCCTGACAGGGCCCCGTCACACGGGTCGGCGGGGCCGGGGGGCGCGGCCGGGGCTCAGGCGCTGACCGGACGCGACCAGCTCGGCGTTGTCCCCGTCAGGCGGCACAGCGCGAGGTAGAGCGGGATCGGCGGGGTGTACGGAACGGTGTCGTCCGGGCGGTGGATCAGGCCGGGTGCGCCCGGGGCGTCCAGTGCGTCCGGTACGACCGCGCCGGTGGCGTACCGCGAGGGCGCGGGCCATTCCATGGCGTAGTCGGAGTCGGCGGGAACCATGTACCACCAGTGCGTCGCGTCGGCGTAGATGCATCCCACGCGTGGCAGCCGGGGCAGTACCTGCTGTCCGAGAACGGAGGGCATCGCCACCGCGTCGCAACCGAGCGGCGCGCTCATGCCGTCCGGCACGGGGAGCCGGTGGAGCGGATCGGCCGGTCTGCCGCCGGTGAGCCGTGCGCGCTGCAGACGGGCCAGTGTGTCCATACCGAGTACCCGGGTGCCGGTTGCCGCCCTCACAGCCATTCGCTCCCCGTCACGTCGTGTGCCTGTGCTTCTGCCGGTGCGTGCGTGTCTGCTGGTACGTCTGCTCTTGCGTCCGCCGGGGCCGGTGCCTCGCCGGTGTGGGCGGGAGAGCCGTCCCCGCTGGAGGAGCCGTCCCGGCTGGGGGAGTCATCCTCGCTGGGGGAGTCGTCCCGGCTGGGGGAGTCGTCCCGCCTGTGCGAACCGTCCTGCGGGTGCGGGTGGGTCCCGTCCGTACGCGCGTGGCTCGCGTCCGCACGCGCGGTGCTCTCGTCCGCACGCGTGTGTCTCTCGCCCTCGTCGCCGGTGCGGTCGTCGTCGCCGGGCGGTCCGGGCTTGGGGCGTGCGCCCCAGCCCAGGTCGTCGTGCGGCACGGACGCGTCGTCCGGCTCGGCGGTGTCGCGCGGTCGGACGGCGTCCGGGCCGGCGGAGTCGTGCGACACGTCGGCGTCGAGGCTGACTGTGCCGTGCGGTCCGTCGGCGTCAGGTCCGGCGGTGTCGTGCGGTCCGTCGGCCCGGCGCGGGAGTTCGGCCCAGACCAGCAGTCCGGGGCCGTGCTCCTGGGCGCCCCAGGCGTGACACAGGGCGTCGACGAGGAGCAGTCCTCTGCCGTGCTCCTCCTCGGGCTGCTCGCGGGAGGACGGGTGGGACTGGCCAGGGGCGCACCCCTCGTCCCGCACGGCTATGCGCACCAGATCGGCGCCGTCGCGCAGCTCGCACACGACGTGTCTGCTCGCGGTGTGCACGATGGCGTTGGTGACCAGCTCGGAGACGACCAGGGCCGCAGTGTCGCAGGTGTCCTCACACACCGACCAGCCGGTCAGCCGGGCGCGCGTCAGCCGTCTGGCCCGGGCGGGGGAACCCGGATGGGCGGCCAGCTCGAAGCGGAACCGGCGCTCGGCGGCCGGCCCGGAGGGGCCGGCTCCCGTGGCGGCGGCGCCCAGGCCGTGGGGGCCCGCGGCGGCCTCTGTTCCTAAAGGCGCGGACGGAATCACGCTTGCCACTATCGCCCCGCCGTGAACACTTGGCAAGTGTCACTCTGAAAATTGCAGAGTGCTGTGTGACTCTCTGGACAGGCGTGGCAGACTGCTCGCAACAGCACGACGAGCGGCGCCACTTCGGACCGCGCGAAGGTCTCACCGGATCTCGCGGGGCCCCGGATGGCGCCGCCGGGCTGTCCGCGCGCGCCTGGGCCGGTGGTCCGGTGCGCTGGCACGTGACAACAGGGCTGGTCCGGACAACAGACTTCTCGTGACTACGCGACTCTTCGTGGAGGTGGAGCGGTGAGTGAACCGCGGTCCGCGCCGACGGTCGGCCAGGTCGTCCTCGGCCGACGCCTGCTCGACCTGCGGGAACGCGCCGGGATGAAGCGCGAGGAAGCGGCCCGCATCCTGCGCGTCGCCCCCGCCACGGTCCGCCGCATGGAGATGGCCGAGGTCTCGCTGAAGATCCCGTACCTCCAGCTCCTGCTGAAGGCGTACGGCGTCTCCGACGCGGAGGCCGACGCCTTCGTCCTGCTCGCCGAGGACGCCAACAAGCCGGGCTGGTGGCAGCGGTTCCACGACATCCTGCCGGGCTGGTTCTCCATGTACGTCAGCCTGGAGGGCGCCGCGGCGCTGATCCGCTCGTACGAGCCGCACTTCGTCCCCGGCCTGCTCCAGACCGAGGCGTACGCGCGTGGTGTGCTGAAGTCCGGCGCCATCGGCCAGACCCGCCCCGACGACATAGAGCGCCACGTCGATCTGCGGATGCAACGCCAGGAACTGCTCACCCGCGAGGACGCGCCCAGGATCTGGGTCGTGATGGACGAGACCGTGCTGCGCCGCCCGGTCGGCGGCCCGGAGGTGATGCGCGAGCAGATCGACAAGCTGATGGAGGCCACGGAGCTGTCCCATGTGACCCTTCAGGTGGTCCCGTTCGCGAACGGGCCGCACCCCGGCACCTACGGGCCCTTCGTGCTGTTCCGATTCGCCATGCCGGAACTCCCGGACATGGTCTACAGCGAGTACCTGACCGGCGCCGTCTACCTCGACGCGCGCGCCGAGGTGGCGACCCACCTCGAGGTCATGGACCGCATGGCGGCGCAGGCCGCTACTGCACATCGCACCAAAGAGATCCTCAGGGATTTCCGCAAGGAGCTGTAATGGATCGCATCACGTCCCAGCCCAAACCCCGGATCCGCGGTGAGCGGATCTACAACGGCATGCCCGCGCGCGAGCTGGGCAGCGAGGGCTGGCACAAGCCGTGGAGCGGTGGCAACGGCGGCAACTGCCTGGAGGCGATGAAACTCGCCGACGGCCGGATCGCCGTACGCCAGTCCACCGACCCCGACGGTCCCGCGCTGATCTACACGACCGACGAGATGACGGCCTTCATCCAGGGGGCCAAGGCGGGAAAGGCGGACTTCCTGCTGTCCTGACACGTACACCCGTTTGTTTTTGAGCACTTGACCCGCAGGCCGGACCAGACCGAACCGGACCAGACCGAACTGGACCAGACCGAACTGGACCGAAACCGACCAGTACTGACCGATCAGACCTGACCTGACCTGACCTCTGATCCCCCGACCCTTGAACCGAACTTCGCCTTGACTGATCACCGCAGCATGGACGCAACCCTCTGGAGCCCGTCATGACCGGTCAGCAGCCCGTCGAGATCGACACGACGAGACCGCACCCCGCGCGGATGTACGACTGGTACCTCGGCGGCAAGGACAACTACCCGGTGGACGAGGAGATGGGCCGCCAGATGCTCACCCTCGACCCGAGGGTGCCGGTGATGGCGCGCGTCAACCGCGCGTTCATGCAGCGGACCACGCGCTGGCTGGCCGGCCAGGGTGTGCGGCAGTTCCTGGACATCGGCACCGGCATACCGACCGAGCCCAACCTCCACCAGGTCGCCCAGGCAGTTGCCCCGGGCGCACGCGTCGTCTACTGCGACAACGACCCCATCGTGCTGGCCCACGCGGCGGCCCTGCTGCGCGGCGCCGACGAAGGGGCCACCGAGTACCTCCAGGCCGACGTCCGCGACCCGGACGCCATCCTGGAGGGCGCCGGCAAGATCCTGGACCTCGGCCGGCCCGTGGCGCTGTCGCTGATCGCCCTGCTGCACTTCATCTCCGACGAGGACGGCGCGCACGAGCTGGTCCGGCGGCTGCTGGCCGAACTGCCCTCCGGCAGCCACCTGGTGGTCACCCACGCGACCTCCGACTTCACGCCCGAGGAGTCGAAGGCGGCCACCGACAAGCTGAAGGCCGGCGGAGTCACTCTGGCCCTGCGCTCCCGCGAGGAATTCACCCGCTTCTTCGCCGGCCTCGAACTCGTCGACCCCGGCATCCAGGTACCCCACCTGTGGCACCCGGAACTGGGCGAACCGGTTCCCGGCCAGGACGACGGTCCCATCCCCGGCTACGGAGCGGTGGCCCGCAAGCCGTGACGTGACCGTGCGCCGACGGGCGTGGGGGAGTGCCGACGGGACGCAGGGGAGTGCCGACGGGACGCAGGGGAGTCGGACGGGACGTGGGGGAGTCGGACGGGACGTG
This sequence comes from Streptomyces ziwulingensis, assembly GCF_039542605.1. Classification (NCBI taxonomy): domain Bacteria; kingdom Bacillati; phylum Actinomycetota; class Actinomycetes; order Kitasatosporales; family Streptomycetaceae; genus Streptomyces; species Streptomyces ziwulingensis. The sequence goes on along the minus strand of NZ_BAABIG010000069.1, from coordinate 35,043 downwards.
GGGGAGTGCGCGGCGCGCTGGGGGCGTGTGCGCGGCGCGGGTGGCGGCAGCGGGGCCGCTCACCCGGGCGGCCCGGCAGCGGGGCCGCTCACCCGGGCGGCAGTATGCCGAGCAGCGCGTCGAGTGCGGCGCCGTAGGCGTGCTCCGAGGGAGCCGCGTACCCCACCACGAGCCCGTCGCGCGGCGCCATGTCCGTCTCCGGGTGCCGGAACTCGGCGAGCCCGTCCAGGGCGATGCCCTGCCAGGCGGCGGCCTTGAGGCTGGAGGGCTCGGTGCCGGGCGGCAGGCGCAGCACCGCGTGCAGCCCGGCCGCCACGCCGGTGACCACGACGTGCGGCGCCTGCGCGGCCAGCGCCCGGACGAGACGGTCCCGGCGCCCGCGATAGCGCTGCCGCATCCGCCGGACATGACGGTCGTACGCCCCCGAGACGATGAAGTCGGCCAGGCTGAGCTGGTCGAGGACGCTCACCCATGCCTCGCGGTCGCCCTTGACCGCGAGGACCGGGTCGACATACCGCTCCGGCAGCACCATCCAGCCCAGCCGCAGCGCGGGTGACAGGCTCTTGCTGACGGACCCGAGGTGGATCACCCGCTCGGGATCGAGGCCCTGCAGCGCCCCGACGGGCTTGCGGTCGTAGCGGAACTCGCCGTCGTAGTCGTCCTCCAGGACCAGCCCGGCCCGCGCGCGTGCCCAGTCGACCACGGCCGCCCGGCGCGCGGGGTGCAGCGGGCCGCCCGTCGGGAACTGGTGCGCCGGAGTGAGCAGCACCGCCCGCTCCCGCCCCAGCCGGTCCACCAGCGCCCCGTGCTCGTCGAGCGGCAGCGGCACGGTCCGCACACCGGCCGCCGACAGCAGATGCCGGTGGTACGGCAGTCCGTACCCCTCCACCGCCAGCGGGCCGCGCAGCACCCCGCCTCCGGCCGCACCCACGGCCCCGGCACCGAAGAGCAGCCGCAGGGCGTGCGCGAACCCCGAGCAGATCACGATCCGTTCCGGACGGGTCCGTACACCACGCGCGCGTGCCAGGTACTCCGCCAGCGCCTTCCGCAGCTCGATCCGGCCGGCCGGATCGCCGGGGCCGAACACCTCGTTGGGTGCCTGCTGGGTGCCGCGCCGGTAGGCGGCGAGCCAGTCCGCGCGCGGGAACGACGACACGTCCGGCGTGCCCTGTCGCAGGTCGTGCCGCGGCCCGCGCGCGCTCAGCGGCGCCTTCCTGGGCACGCGGGCGGTGCGCGGCACCGGCTCGGTCCGCTCCGCGACCCGGGTGCCCGAACCCTGACGTGCCGTCAGCCAGCCCTCCGCGACCAGTTCCGCGTAGGCGTCGGCCACCGTGTTGCGGGCCACACCCAGATCGGCGGCGAGCGAGCGGTACGGGGGCAGCCGCGTCCCGGGAGCGAGCCGGCCACCACGTACGGCGTCCCGGAGCGCCTGGATCAGCGCGGCCCGTCGGCCCCCGGGCCCGGACAGCTCCAGGTGCAGGTCGACACCGATCCGCTCCGCGGAATTGACCCACGATCTCGTCACGGAAATGCACCCTACAGCCGGTCTTTCCGGCTCGTAGATTGAACGACATGACGACCCACAGCAACGCGACGATCGCTCCTCCCGCCCCTCCCACTTCTCGTGCTCCGCTCACCTCTTCCACCTCTCCCGCCTCTCCCGCCTCTCCCACTCCCTCCGGTCCTCTCGCCGTCCGCGCCGGGCGGGAGCGCGTGGACTTCGCGCGGTCCGCGCCCAAGGTCTTCCGCGCGCTCATCGGCTTCGACGCCGCAGCCCGCGAAGGAATCGCCCCGGCCCTCGTCGAGCTGGTCCAGATCCGCGCCTCGCACCTCAACCACTGCGCGTACTGCCTCCACCTGCACACCAACGACGCCCGCAAGGCCGGTGAGAGCGAGGACCGGCTGCACATGGTCGCCGTGTGGCGCGAGGCCCCGCACTTCTTCACCGCGAAGGAGCAGGCGGCGCTCGCCCTCACCGAGGCGGTCACCTCTGTGGCCGACGCGGGAGTCCCGGACGACGTCTACGCCCGCGCCGCCGCCCACTTCGACGAGCCGGAACTGGCCCAGCTCCTCGCCCTGATCTGCGCGATCAACACCTGGAACCGGGTGGCCCTCGCGACACGGAAGGTGGCGGGCACGGATGAGCGCCGCCCGGCCGCCAAGAACACACGGCCCGCTCCCTGACGCACTGGACCCAGCCCTGAACCCAGCCCTGAACCCGGTCCTGAACCCGGCCCTGACCCTGACCGCAGCCCTGCCCCCCCGGCCCTGAACCCTGTCCTGGACTCAGGCCGTCATCGGCCGGTCGTACGGTCCGATCGGTGCCGGCATAGGTGAGGGGGCGCCGGTCAGATGGTGGTCGACGGCCGCCGCCACCGCCCGGCCCTCCGCGATCGCCCACACGATGAGCGACTGCCCCCGCGCGGCGTCCCCCGCGGCGAACACGCCGGGGACGTTGGTCGCGAACCGCGCGTCCCGCGCGATGGTGCCCCGCGGCTCCAGCTCCAGGCCCAACTGGTCCACCAGCCCGTCCTCGCGGTCCGGCCCCGAGAAGCCGAGCGCGAGCAGCACCAGGTCGGCGGGGAGGATCCGCTCGGTGCCGGGAAGCGGGCGGCGCCCGGCGTCCACGCCGGTCAGATGCAACTCCCGTACCCGCCCGTCCGCGTCGCCGGTGAACCGGAGCGTGGACGCCGCGAACAGCCGTGCGTCCGCGTCCGCCGCCGGTGCGGACCGCAGCTCGCCCGCCTCCTCGTGCGCCGCTGACAGGCGGTACAGCCGCGGATACGTCGGCCAGGGCTCCGCACCCTCGTCGCGTTCGGGACCCGGCTGTCCGTAGATGTCCAACTGGGTCACCGACGCGGCATCCTCCCGCACCGCCGTACCCAGGCAGTCCGCCCCCGTGTCGCCGCCACCGACGATGATGACGTGCTTCCCGGCGGCGGACAGCGGGGACACCTCCAGGTCGCCCTCGCGGACCCGGTTGGCCTGCGGCAGGTACTCCATCGCCTGATGCACGCCGGTCAACTCGCGCCCCGGCACCGCGAGGTCCCGCCACGCCGTCGCCCCCGTGGCGAGCACGACCGCGTCGTACCGGGCCCGCAACTCGTCCGCGGCGATGTCCCGCCCGGCCGCCGTCGAGGTCCGGAACCGGGTCCCCTCGGCCCGCATCTGGTCGATCCGCCGCTCCAGATGCCGCCGCTCCATCTTGAACTCGGGGATCCCGTACCGCATCAGCCCCCCGATCCGGTCGTCCTTCTCGTACACGACGACCGTGTGCCCCGCCCTGGTCAACTGCTGTGCCGCGGCCAGTCCGGTGGGCCCCGACCCGATCACCGCCACCGTCCGGGCGGACAGCCGGTCCGGTGGACGCGGGGGAGTGAAACCCTCCTCCCAGGCCCGGTCGGCGATGGCGCACTCGACGTTCTTGATGGTGACGGCCGGCTGGTTGATCGCCAGTACGCAGCCCGCCTCGCAGGGCGCGGGGCAGAGCCGGCCGGTGAATTCGGGGAAGTTGTTCGTGGCGTGCAGCCGGTCGCTCGCCGCCCGCCAGTCCTCCCGGGAGACCAGGTCGTTCCACTCGGGGATCAGGTTGCCGAGCGGACACGCCTCGTGACAGAAGGGGATACCGCAGTCCATGCAGCGGTCCGCCTGCTCGCTGATGATCGGCAGCAGGGCCCCCGGGACGTAGACCTCGTTCCAGTCGTGGACCCGCTCCCGTACCGGCCGGCGGGGCCAGTCCTCGCGGGGCGTGGTCATGAATCCCTTGGGGTCGGCCATGGCCGTCTTCCTTGCGTGCGCGGGCGCCGGGCCGTGTCTCGGCGACGGCACTCCCTGGCCCCACGGTACGTCCGGCCGGCCAGGCGCGCAGGGCGGCGGACACCGCCTTGGCGCAGGCCCGGTGATCGAGTTCATCGCGGCCACGCCCCGCGCCGGCGGCAACGGGGTCAGCCCCCGCCTCACGAAGACCAGGGCCGGGAAGCCGCAGAAGACACCGGCCACCAGACCCGTTCCCGGTACACCCGGTACACCCGGTACACCCGGTACACCCGGTACACCCGGCACCGTCAGCACGAAGTACGGCCCGTCGATCACCTCGCTTCGGCTCCCGCCCGCATCGGTTCCTCATCCTCGCCCCCTCCCCGAGTCAGCCGGCCTGCCCCCGTCCACCCGTCCGGCGGTGTCCGACCCGCCCTGCGCCTCCCCGGCGGAGCCTGCCGCATCATGGGCTCTGTGCGATGGGAAGCGATCACCTGGGACCGGCTCGGCGACCAGCTCGCCGAGCGGCTGCTCGACCTGAAGCCGGCCGACGGCGGCACCTGGCCGCGGATCGCCTTCGACGGAGCCCCGGCGGCCCGCCCCGGCGACCTCGCCGAGCACGTCGGTGAGGCGCTCCGCGTCCTCGGCAGACCCTCGCTGGTGGTCGGCACGTCCGGGTTCCTCCGCCCCGCTTCTCTCCGCCTGGAACACGGCCGTCAGGACGCCGACTCCTACTACGACGGCTGGTACGACACCGGGGCGCTGTGGCGCGAGCTGTTCGGCCCCCTCGATCCGGGCGGTGACGGGCGCGTTCTTCCCGACCTGTGGGACCCGGCCACCGATCGCGCCACCCGCAGCCCCTACGTCCGGCTCCCGCCCGGTGGCTTCCTCCTCCTGCACGGCCCTTTCCTGCTGCGCCATTGGTTCCCCCTCGATCTGAGCGTCCACCTCCTCCTCTCCCCGGGTGCCCTGCGGCGCCGTACGCCCGAGGCCGAGCGGTGGACGCTGCCCGCCTTCGACCGCTACCAGCGGGAGAGCGACCCGGCCGGCGTCGCGGACGTCCGGGTACGCGCCGACGACCCGCGGCACCCCGCCTGGAGCGGCTGACCCGACCGACCCTGCTCACCCGACCGACCTGCTGATCCGTGCCGCGCAGGCCGGGCCCGTCCGCCGGCGGTCCTCAGAGCCAGCCGTTGCGCCGGAAGCCCCGGTACAGCGCCAGGCAGGCGACGGTTATCACGCCCATCACCAGGCCGTAGCCGTACCGCCAGCCCAGCTCCGGCATGTGGCGGAAGTTCATGCCGTACACCCCGCAGACCATGGTCGGCACCGCGACGATCGCCGCCCACGCCGTGATCTTCCGCATGTCCGCGTTCTGCGCGACCGTGACCTGCGCGAGGTGCGCCTGGAGGATGGAGTTGAGCAGTTCGTCGAAGGCGGCGATCTGTTCGGTGGCCCGCAGCAGGTGGTCCGAGACATCGCGGAAGTACGCCCGTATCTCCGGGCCGACCACCCTGATCGGCCGGGTGGCCAGCTCCTCCAGCGGCCGGTCCAGCGGCACCACCGCGCGCTTCAGCTCCAGGAGTTCACGCTTGAGCTGGTAGATGCGCCCCGGATCGACCCGCGCGCCGTCCTCCGCGAACACGGCCGTCTCGACGTTGTCCACGTCCACCTGCACCGCGTCGATGACGGTCAGGAAGTCGTCGACGACATGGTCCGCGATCGCGTGCAGCACCGCCGACGGCCCCTTGGCGAGCTGCTCCGGATCGGACTCCAGCCCCTCCCGCAGCGGGCCGAGGGAACCGTGCCGTCCGTGCCGCACGGTCACCACGAAGTCCTCGCCGACGAAGACCATGATCTCGCCGGTGCTCACCACCTCGCTCGTCGCCGTCAACTCCTCGTGCTCGACGTAGCAGACGGTCTTGAACACGGCGAAGAGCGTGTCCCCGTACCGCTCGACCTTCGGGCGCTGATGCGCCTCGATGGCGTCCTCCACCGCCAGCGGATGCAGGTCGAAGAGGTCGGCGATGCCCGCGAACTCCTGGTCCGTCGGCTCGTGCAGCCCGAGCCAGACGAAACCGTCCCCACGACGCCGCACCCGCTTCACGGCATCGACCAGGTCGGCCCCCTCCGGCGTGCGGACGCCTTCCCGGTACGTCACGCAGTTGACCACCGAGGAACCCAGCGGAGAGCGCGCGGGGTGACTCAGGTCGACGCGCGGACGCCGCCGGGCGAGCCGTGCGACCCGGCGCAGCCCGCCGACCCCGCCGAGGCTCGTGACCTTCCGCAGATTCCCTGCCATGGACATCCGGATCTCTCCCGTGTGGATCACGCCGCGCGGTGTCTCCCGCGCTCTGCCGCGCCAGTCTGCCAGCCCGGTGCGAGCCGTGTGCGAGCCTGTGGAAAGGGGAGATTCCGCTTTGTTCCCGGCTGTGGACAACCGGAATTCGGACCGAGGTACCGGTGCGGTGCCGGAGCGTCGACCACTTCCGACAAGACGGGCAACTGGAATGATCGCGGCATGACGCGAACCGACGGGTATCTCCTCGACAATCGGCAGACCGAGGCGGCGGAGCGTTTCGACGCCTTCGCCACCCTCTTCGACCCCGCGACGTTCCGGCACCTGGCAGCCCTCGGCGTCGGGCCCGGCTGGCGCTGCTGGGAGGTCGGCGCCGGCGGTACGTCCGTGGTGTCGTGGCTGGCCAAAAAGGTGGGGCCCACCGGACGGGTCGTCGCGACGGACATCGACACCTCCCTGCTGGCCCCGGCCGCCCGCACCCCGGTGGAGGTGCGGGTGCACGACGTGGGCGCCCAGGAACCGCCGGGGGAGGGCTTCGACCTCGTGCACGCCCGGCTCGTCCTCGTCCACGTGTCCGAGCGGGAACGGGCGTTGCGGGCGATGGTCCAGTCGCTCCGTCCCGGCGGACGCCTCCTCGTCGAGGACGCCGACCCCGCGCTGCAGCCGCTGCTCTGCCCCGACGAGCACGGCCCCGAGCAGCAGTTGGCGAACCGGCTTCGCCACGCCTTCCGCCAGTTGCTCAGCCGCCGCGGCGTCGACCTGTCGTACGGCCGCCGGCTCCCGCGCCTGCTGAGGGAGGCCGGCCTGCACCGGGTGGAGGCCGACGCCCACTTCCCGGTGACCTCACCCGCGTCGGCCGCCCTGGAGTCCGCCACGGTCCGTCAGGTCCGCGACCAACTGGTCACCGCCGGGCTCGCCTCGGACCAGGACATCGACCGGCACCTCGCGAACGTCGCCTCCGGCTCGATGGACCTGGCCACGGCCCCGATGATCTCGGCGTGGGGACGCAAGCCGTAACCGCACCCCGCGGGACCCGCGCCGCGGCGGCCGCACCCCGGCCGGTCGAGCCCGCCGGACGGAGGCGGGAACGCCCGCGGGCCGGCCGGCCGCCGCCCGAGCCGTCCGCCCGAGCCGTCCGCCCGTGGCGCAGTCACCGGGCGCCTCCGGAGGGCCTCGCACCCACCCGTCCGACCGCCAGGGCACCCGCCCGGCACCCTTCCTCCGCCGCCTCCCGCGCTCCCGCGCCCGCCAGCAGGGCGGTGAGGAACGCGCCGGTGAAGGCGTCACCGGCGCCCGTGGTGTCCCGGGGCGCGGTCGGCACGGCGGGGATCCGTGCGCGTACGGTGCCACCGCGCGCCACCACCGCGCCGTCCGCTCCCAGCTTGGCGACCACCAGCGGTACCCGCCGGCTCAGTTCGGCCGCGGCGTCGCCCGCGTCCGGCCGCCCCGTCAGCAGACACGCCTCGGCACGGCTGGGCAGCAGGACCTCCACCCCGGCGACGAGATCGAGGAACCGGTCGGTGCCCCACTCGGTGAGGAACCCGGCCGACGCGGGATCCAGACTCACCGGCACCCCACGCGCGCGTGCCGACCGAAGGGCCGTCAGCGCCAGCGCCCGGCTCGACGCGGAGAACAGGAGATAGCCCGACAGGTGCAGGCGCCCGACGCCGTCGAGCAGTGCGTCCGACCAGTCGGCGGGCGCCAGCCGAAGCGACGCCCCGCTGTCCGTCAGGAAGGTGCGCTCGGCCGAGGCGCCGGAATCGACCAGGCAGATCACCGTGCCCGTCGGCGCCTCCTCGTCCACCACCAGCAGGGGCCGTACCCCGGACGCCACCAGCTCACGCTCGTGCCAGGCAGCCGCGTCCGTGCCCACCCGGCCGAGGAGCCGCACGTCCGCGCACCCCCGGTGCGCGGCCCAGCAGGCGACATTGGCGCCCGCCCCGCCGGGGAGCCGCCGGATCGAGGCGGCCGTGTCCGTGCCGGCGGCCAGCGGCCCGCTGTGCCGGGCGACGATGTCGGTGACGACGTCCCCGATCACCAGCAGCGCTCCCCCCGGCTCCGTCAGGGTGCCCGGCCGGACCGTCACACCCGGCCCCCGGCCGTACCCGGCACCCGGGTCACGCCCGGACCCAGGCCGCCGCCACCCGCGCCGCCAGCCGTACGTTGCCGCGCACCGCCGCCAGGTTGGCGTCCAGCGAGGCCCCGTCGGTGTGCCGGACCAGGTGACCGAGCAGGAAGGGGGTGACAGCCTGTCCCGTGACGCCCTCCCGCTCGCACGCGTGGAGCGCGTCGGCGAGCACACGCGCGTGCAGCTCGGGATCGAGCTGCTCCTCCTCGGGTACGGGGTTGGCGACGATCAGTGCCGACCCGGGCGCCCCCAGCGCGTCCTGCGCCCGCATGACCCGCGCCACCTGCTCCGGTGTCCGCAGTGTCCAGTCCACCGGATGGCCCGAGTCCGACAGGTAGAAGCCGGGGAACCGGTCCGTGCCGTACCCGGCCACCGCGACGCCCAGGGTCTCCAGGCGCTGCAACGTGGCCGGTACGTCCAAGACCGACTTCACCCCGGCACAGACCACGGTGATCCGGGTACGCGCGAGCAGCCCCAGGTCCGCGGACTCGTCCTGAGTGGCCGTCCACTCCCGGTGCACCCCGCCGAGCCCGCCCGTCGCGAACACCCGGATGCCCGCCCCGGCCGCCAGCAGCGCGGTCGCCGACACCGTGGTGGCCCCGCTCGCCCCGATGGCGAGCGCGAGCGGCAGGTCGCGGTGGCCGAGTTTGCGGATACCGTCCTCGCCGGCGACCCGTTCCAGCTCCTCCTGGTCGAGCCCCACACGCGGCCGGCCGTCCAGCACCGCGACCGTGGCCGGAACGGCCCCCTCCTGGCGCACCGCCCGTTCCAGCTCCCGCGCCACCTGGAGATTGCGGGGGCGGGGCAGGCCGTGCGCGATGATCGTCGACTCCAGGGCCACCACCGGCCGGCCCGAGCCGAGCGCCTCCCGCACCTCTTGCGACACCACGAGCACCACGGGTACGCCTCCTGTCCGCCGGTCCTCCCTCATCTCTGGCGGGCGCCGCGCCGGGCCAAACCCTTGCGCCGCGCCGGGCCAAACCCTTGCGCCGCGCCGGGCCGGGCACGAGCCTCGCGCCATGACGGAGAACACGGCACGCCTCGACCACGTCGTCCTCTGGGTGCGCGACCCGCTCGCCGCGGCCCGCTTCTACGAGAAAGCCCTGGCGATGGAGCCCCTGCGGACCACCGAGTTCGCCGCCGGCACGGTGTCCTTCCCCTCCGTGCGCCTCAACGAGGAGACCATCTTCGACCTCGCCCCGCTCGCTCTCGCCGAGTGCATGACGATGCTGCCCGACGCCGCCGGCAGCGCCGGACACCCCGTCAACCACGTCTGCCTGGCACTGCCCGAGCACGACTTCGACGCGCTGCGCAGCCGCCTGGAGGAACAGGCGGTCCCCGTCTCCGGGCTGTCCCACGACAATTTCGGCGCCCGGGGGATGGCCAGGCGCAGTTTCTACTTCACCGACCCCGACGGCAACATCCTGGAGGCGCGGCACTACGCCTGACCGCCCGACCGGAGGGCGCGCCCTCCGGGGTGGCTCGCTCACCCGGCAAGCGCGCAGGGGAGTCCGGGCCGCCGTCAGAACAGCGGCTCGGGCAGCACCCCCTCCAGGGCCAGCAGCGTCCGCTTGGCGTCCAGGCCGCCCCCGAACCCCCCGATGCCGCCGTCGCTCTCCACGACCCGGTGACAGGGCACGACGACCGGCAGCGGATTGGCGCCCATCGCCGCCCCCACCGCCTGAGCGGCCCCGCGCTGCCCCACTCGCCCGGCGAGATCGCCGTAGCCGACGACCGATCCGTACGGGACGGAGGAGGCCAGTTCCCGCAGGACCCGCCGGTTGAACCCGGATATCAGGGACCAGTCCAGCGGCAGGTCGAAGTCGTGCCGGGCACCCTCGAAGTACGTCCGGACCTGCGTCACCGCCTCCGCCAGCAACGGGGAGCCGGGCGCCCGCTCGGGCTCGGTGCCCAGCCGGGACGCGAGCCGCTCCAGGGCCCGGTCCAGGACCGGGCCGGTGGCGTGGAAGACCACGTTGACCAGTCCCTCGCGGGTCGCGGCGAGCAGCAGCGGACCGATGCCGGTACCGACCACGGTCCACACCACCCGCCGGTCCCCGGCCCGCTGCCCGTCCTGCCCTCGGCTGTCCATGCGCCCCACCGTACGGCCCGCCACTGACAACGCCCCGGGAGGCGGACGGCCCGACGGCCGCCGTCGCCGTCAGCGAGAGGCGGCCCGCTCGGTCCGCGTCGCCTCCCGGACCGTGTCCGGCCTGTTGGTGATGATCCCGTCGACCCCGTACCCGGCCGTCCTGCGGGCTTCCGCGGGGTCGTCGACCGTCCAGGCGAAGACCTCCAACGGCCTGCCGTGCGGACCGGTGAACGCCTGCACGGCGGAGACGTACCCCAGGGAGAGCGCGGTGTACGACGGATTGATCTGGTCCGTGAACTCCGCGTACGCGGGCAGCTCCGACACGGCCGGTGCCCCCAGGAGCCCCGTCCTGACGGACGGCCGCGTCCTGTGGACGGTCCGCACACTGTCCGCGCTGAAGCTCTGCACCACCAGCCGGCCGGAGACATGCCGCCGGTCCAGCCAGCCCTGGTTGGCGAGCACGTCGAGGGTCTGCCGTTCGATGCCGGGGTACAGCTCGGGGTTCTTGATCTCCAGCAGCAGCTTCTGGTGGTGCAGCTCGACGCGGGCGACGTACTGCTCCAGTGTCGGCACCCGCGCGCCCGCGTGCGCCGCGCCGAACCAGCTTCCGGCGTCCAGGCGGGCGATCTCGGCGGCCGTGAAGTCCCTCACCTTCCAGGGAGCCCGGCCGGGGAAGACCTCCTCGACGTCGGTGGTGCGCCGCAGGCTGTCGTCGTGCAGGACGACGAGCGCACCGTCCTTCGTGCGCTGGACGTCGTTCTCCACCCAGTCGACGCCCAGTTCGGCCGCCTTGTCGACGGCGGCCAGCGTGTTCTCCGGCGCGTACGCGCAAGCGCCCCGGTGGGCGACGACCACCGGGCCGTCCCCGTCGTGCGCGGCCCGGGCCGCGGAGACCGGGGCGAGCAGAGCGGCCCCCAGGAGCGCGGTGGTCGTGACGGCAACTGCACGCGTGTGCATGCGTACTCCTCACGTCGAGCGATCACGGACAGCACCACTGTGACAGCACGGGGTGAACGGCAGGGCGGCAGGGAACAGCCACATGCGGAACGGGGTGACTCAACTCCGCTCACCGGGACCGCACAACTGCGGCAAGGCCGTGATTCTTTGCCGGAGAATCGTTCGACCATTCCGGTGGGGGTCATACTCTCTGCCTGGACCCTGACCGCCCGTGCGGTTCTGGGAAGGGGGAACATCAGGGCATTCCACGACGCACGAGGGCGGAAGGGCAGCCACGCATGCAAGGCACGGTCCATGGATTCAGCTACGGACTCGTCACACCGCTGGTGGCCTACCTCATGGCCTGTCTGGGCGGCGCGCTCGGTCTGCGCTGCACCACCAGATCGATGCTGGTCGCACGATCCTGGCGGCCCGGCTGGCTGGCCCTCGGGTCGGCGGCGATCGGCTCCGGCATATGGACGATGCACTTCGTCGCGATGATGGGCTTCAGGGTCGAGGGCACACCGGTGCGCTACGACGGGCTGATGACCTTCGCGAGCCTGGCCGTCGCCATCGTGATGGTGGGGATCGGGATCTTCATCGTCGGCTACCGGGGTGCCCGGGGGACGGCCCTGTTCACCGGCGGCACCATCACCGGACTGGGCATCGCCTCGATGCACTACCTGGGCATGGCCAGCATGCGCATGGACGGGATGCTGGAGTACAACACCCTCACCGTCACCGCGTCCGTCGTCATCGCCATGGCCGCGGCCACCGCCGCCCTGTGGGCGGCCGGACAGATCCGCGGGTTCCTGTGGAGCGTGGGCGCCAGCCTGATCATGGGGCTCGCGGTCGCCGGCATGCACTACACGGGTATGGCCGCGCTCGACGTCCACCTCCACACCACGGCCGGACCGGTCCCGGGCGAGTCGCCCGCCGGCCTCCTCGCGCCCATGCTGGTCGGCCCGCTCGCCTTCCTCGTCCTCGCGGGCGTCGTCGTGATCTTCGACCCGCACATGGTGACGGGCGGGCCTCCCTGGAGCGCGGTCGAGCAGAAGCCGGGAATCCCCGCCCACCCCGCGGCTCCCCAGCCGGACCCGGCCCGTCCCCCGGCCCGGTCCCGCCCGCCGCGGGCCCGCCGCCCCTCGGACCGCAAGCGCTCCCGCGCCCCGCAGAACCGCTGATCCGAGCCCTTTGTCAGTGCGGGGTCGTACGGTGGATCCCATGCGGCCCGTTTCTCACATCGAACGCACGGTGGCGCCCATCGAGGTCGTCAGCCCCTACCAGCCGAGCGGCGACCAGCCGGCGGCCATCCTCGATCTCGCCCGGCGCGTCGAGGCGGGCGAGCGGGACGTCGTCCTGCTCGGCGCCACCGGCACCGGCAAGTCCGCGACCACCGCGTGGATGATCGAGAAGCTCCAGCGCCCCACGCTCGTGATGGCGCCGAACAAGACTTTGGCCGCCCAGTTGGCCAACGAGTTCCGGGAGCTGCTGCCGAACAACGCCGTCGAGTACTTCGTCTCGTACTACGACTACTACCAGCCCGAGGCGTACGTCCCGCAGTCGGACACCTACATCGAGAAGGACTCCTCGATCAACGAGGAGGTCGAGCGGCTGCGCCACTCCGCGACCAACTCGCTGCTCACCCGCCGCGACGTCGTCGTGGTCGCCTCGGTCTCCTGCATCTACGGCCTCGGCACCCCGCAGGAGTACGTGGACCGCATGGTCCCGCTCCGCGTCGGCGAGGAGTTCGACCGCGACGAGCTGCTGCGCCGCTTCGTCGACATCCAGTACACCCGCAACGACCTGGCCTTCACCCGCGGCACCTTCCGCGTCCGCGGCGACACCATCGAGATCTTCCCGGTCTACGAGGAGCTGGCCGTCCGCATCGAGATGTTCGGCGACGAGATCGAGGCACTCTCCACCCTCCACCCCGTCACCGGCGAGATCATCAGCGACGACCAGCATCTCTACGTCTTCCCGGCCTCCCACTACGTCGCCGGACCCGAGCGCATGGAGCGGGCCGTCACCGACATCGAGAAGGAGCTGGGGGAGCGCCTGACCGAGCTGGAGCAGCAGGGCAAGCTCCTGGAGGCGCAGCGTCTGCGGATGCGCACGACGTACGACCTGGAGATGCTCCGCCAGATCGGCACCTGCTCCGGCATCGAGAACTACTCGATGCACTTCGACGGCCGCGCACCCGGCTCCCCGCCGAACACGCTGCTCGACTACTTCCCGGACGACTTCCTCCTCGTCATCGACGAGTCGCACGTCACCGTGCCGCAGATCGGAGCCATGTACGAGGGCGACGCCTCCCGCAAGCGCACCCTCGTCGACCACGGCTTCCGGCTGCCGTCCGCGCTCGACAACCGTCCGCTGAAGTGGGAGGAGTTCCAGGAGCGCATCGGGCAGGCCGTCTATCTGTCGGCCACCCCGGGGCAGTACGAGCTGTCCCGCTCCGACGGCGTCGTGGAGCAGATCATCCGCCCCACGGGCCTGGTCGACCCCGAGGTCGTAGTCAAGCCCACCGAGGGCCAGATCGACGACCTGGTGCACGAGATCCGCGCGCGCACCGAGAAGGACGAACGCGTCCTGGTCACCACGCTCACCAAGAAGATGGCCGAGGACCTCACCGACTACTTCCTGGAACTCGGCATCCAGGTGCGCTATCTGCACAGCGACGTCGACACCCTGCGCCGCGTCGAACTGCTGCGCGAGCTGCGCGCCGGTGAGTACGACGTTCTGGTCGGCATCAACCTCCTGCGGGAGGGGCTCGACCTGCCCGAGGTCTCCCTGGTGGCGATCCTCGACGCCGACAAGGAGGGCTTCCTGCGCTCCGGGACCTCCCTGATCCAGACCATCGGCCGCGCGGCCCGTAACGTCTCCGGCCAGGTCCACATGTACGCCGACAAGATCACCCCGGCGATGGCGAAGGCCATCGACGAGACCAACCGCCGCCGGGAGAAGCAGGTCGCCTACAACAAGGCGCATGGCGTCGACCCGCAGCCGCTGCGCAAGAAGATCAACGACATCGTCGCGCAGATCGCCCGCGAGGACGTCGACACCGAGCAGCTTCTCGGCTCGGGGTACCGCGGCCAGTCCAAGGACGGCAAGGGCGCCAAGGCCCCCGTCCCCGCTCTCGGCGGCAAGGCGGCCAAGGGCCGGGGCAAGGCCAAGGAGACGGTGCTCACCGACCGGCCGGCGGCCGAGCTGACGGAGCAGATCGAGGAGATGACCACCCGGATGCGGGCCGCCGCGGCGGATCTGCAGTTCGAGATCGCCGCCCGGCTGCGCGACGAGGTCCACGAGATGAAGAGGGAGCTGCGCCAGATGAAGGAGGGCGGTCTGGCCTGACGGCGTGCCCGGCCACGCGCAGTGTTGCAAGACCGACACAAAGTGCGGCCGGCGCGCGGCGCTGTCAGTCCCCCTGCGTAGGGTTCTTGTCAACCGCGGGTGCCGCGGCAACAGGGGAAGTCCGAGAGGGGAATCTGCGCGTGACCGTCAACATGACCAAGGGCCAGGCCATCAGTCTGCAGAAGAACGACGGCGGCAGCCTGACGTCGGTACGCATGGGCCTCGGCTGGCAGGCGGCCCCCCGGCGCGGCCTGTTCGGCTCGCGCACCCGGGAGATCGACCTGGACGCCTCCGCCGTGCTCTTCGCCGACAAGCAGCCGGTCGACGTCGTCTTCTTCCGCCATCTGGTGAGCGACGACGGCTCCGTGCGCCACACCGGTGACAACCTCGTCGGCGGTGTCGGCCAGGGCGGCGACGACGAGGCGGTCCTCGTCGACCTCCAGCGGATCCCGGTCCACATCGACCAGATCGTCTTCACCGTGAACTCCTTCACGGGCCAGACCTTCCAGGAGGTGCAGAACGCGTTCTGCCGCCTGGTCGACGAGACCAACGGCCAGGAACTCGCCCGCTACACGCTCGCCGGCGGTGGCGCGTACACGGCGCAGATCATGGCGAAGGTGCACCGGGCGGGTGCCGGCTGGGCGATGACCGCCATCGGCACCCCGGCCAACGGCCGCACCTTCCAGGACCTGATGCCGGCGATCCTCCCCGTGCTGTAGGACGGGCGAGCGGCGCACACACCACGCGTGACACGCACACACCACACGTGACACAGGGGGAGAAGGCGATGACGGCCGAGCTGGTGCGGGGGCAGAACCACCCGCTTCCCCAGGCCCGCCTGGAGATCCGGGTCTCGGCCGGCACACCGGTCGTGGCAGTGGCCTCACTCGGTGACGCCGACGGCCGTGTCCGCGGCGTGGAGTGGGTGGCCCATCCGGGCGCGCCCACCCTGCCCGGCCTGGAAGTCTCCCGGCAGGCCGCCGCCGACCACCGTCTCGCGGTGGACCTGGACGCCGTTCCGGACGCCGCGCACCGCCTGGACGTGCTGCTCGCCCTGCCCGCTCGCGACGGCAGCGGCCCGCTCCGCTTCGGCACGGTCGCCGCTCCCTTCGTCGCCGTCACCGGTCTGAGCGGCGACGAGATCGCCAGCTACACCCTCACCGGTCTGGACTCCGAGACCGCCGTCATCGCCCTGGAGCTGTACCGCAGGCAGGGTGCCTGGAAGGTCCGCGCCATCGGCCAGGGGTACGCCGGCGGCCTCGCCGAACTCCTCGCCGACCAGGGGCTGGCCGGGGCCCAGCCCCTCGCCGCCCGCATCCAGGAGGCGGTGGCCCGGGGCCATGCCCGCTCGGTTCCCGCGCCCGCGCCCTCGCCGCGAACGGCGGACGCCGACCGCTCCCGGCAGACCGCGGCCCCGGCGCTCGGCTCCGACCACGGCACCGCGTCCCACGGCAGCACGCCCCAGGGCGCCCAGAGCCCCGTACCCCCCGTACCGCCCACGCCACCCGCGCCGGCCTACGAACCGCACTCCTCCGCCTCCGACGGCCCCGGCCGGAGCGCCCCGCAACAACCGCCGTATCCCGGCGGGCCGGGTGCGGAGCCGACGGTCGCCCAGCCGTCCGCGCCCAGCGGGGGCGGCCCGATCGACTACAGCCACCCGCGCCGGCGGAACGCCGCTCCGCCGCCTCCCGCGCCGGCCGCTCCGCCGACCGCCCCCGGGGAGCCCCCGCGGCCGGTCGCGGGTGACGCGACCGGCTGGTCCATGGAGGAGCGGCTCTACAACCAGGTGTGGGGCATGTTCGAGGACCTGGCCCGCAGCACGGCCGCGTACCGCAGCGCCGTCGACTTCGCCGACTCGCGCCAGGAGAAGGAACTCGACCAGGTCCTCTCCGATCCCCGCAGCCGTATCGGCGGCCGGGGTGACGCCGCCCGCGAGGCGGCCCGCGACCGGCACGGACAGCTCGTCGCACAGGCCCGCGAGGTCCTCGACCGGGACCTCGCCCAGCTCGTCGCCGAGGCCGAGGTCGTCGAGCCCGCCCTGCCGCCCGCCTACGCCCGCTGGGACAACCCCGCCTGGCAGGGGTACCGGGTGCCGATGGAGATCCCCATGGCCCTGCGCCTGGGCGACCTCCACCTGCCCGAGGCCGACCGGCTGCGCATCCCGATGCTGGTCCGGCTGCCGCTGGAACGCGGCCTGTGGATCGACAGCGGACGCACCCCCTCCCTCGACGGGACCCTCGCCGACTCCCACGAGCTGCGGCACCTGGCGATGGAGACGGCCGTGGCACACGCGGCCCGGCTGCTCGCCGTCTATCCGGCGGGCGAGTTCACCGTGCACATCGTCGACCCGGCCGGATCCGGAGCCCGGGCGCTGGCGCCGCTCGTGCAGACCGGCGTACTGGAGGCGCCCCCCGCCGCCGGGGCCGCGGGCGTCGCCGACGTCCTCGCCAAGCTCACCCAGCGCGTCGACCTGGTGCAGATGGCGGTACGCGGCGGAGCCGCCGACGCGCTGCCGCCCGGCCTCGACACCGCGCAGCAACTCCTGATCGTCAACGACTTCCCGCACGGCTTCGACGACCGTGCCGTCAACCAGCTCCGTTACCTCGCGGACGAGGGGCAGGCCGTCGGCGTCCACCTGATGATGGTCGCCGACCGTGAGGACTCCGCCGGCTACGGCCCGCTGCTCGACCCCCTGTGGCGCGCACTGCTGCGCCTGACCCCGGTGGCCGACGACCACCTCGCCGACCCCTGGGTCGGCCATGCCTGGACCTACGAGCCCTCCCTCCTGCCCGAGGGCAGCCAGGTGCTTCGCCGGGTGCTCACCCAGGTCGCCGCCGCCCGCCGAAGCTGGCATCCCTGACCAGGCGCTTTGGCCTTTCTTTGCCACTCCCTTTACCAACCCTTGGGGATTGAGGTACTGTTTTTCGTACGGAGGGGAGTACTCCCTGTCTGCTGCGGCGTACCCGTCAATACGGATCAGGCCAGATCCCGGGGCGTCGGCCCGCGGCTTCCGAACGCGTTCTGCGCGCCGGACACCACGGGTGGAAGAGACCTCCGGCAGCGACGACGCTGACATCTGCCGTTACGTACTGCCGGAGGCGCAGTGGAAGTTTCAACGACCCTGTGGGTGCTGACCGTTCTGGGCCTTGCCGTCCTGATCGGAGCCGATTTCTTCATCGGCCGCAAACCCCACGACGTGTCCATCAAGGAAGCCGGCATCTGGACGGGTGTCTGGATCGCCCTGGCCGGACTCTTCGGACTGGGCCTGCTGCTCTTCGGCGGCGGCCAGGCCGGCGGTGAGTTCTTCGCCGGCTTCATCACCGAGAAGTCCCTGAGCGTCGACAACCTGTTCGTCTTCGTCCTGATCATGGCGAAGTTCGCGGTGCCCTCGCAGTACCAGCAGCGGGTGCTCCTCGTCGGTGTCCTCATCGCTCTGGTCCTCAGAGCGATCTTCATCGCGGCGGGCGCCGCGATCCTGGCCAGCTTCTCGTGGGTCTTCTACCTCTTCGGCGCCTTCCTGATCTACACCGCCTGGAAGCTCATCCAGGAGGCCAGGGCCGACGAGGAGGACGAGGAGTACGAGGAGAACAAGCTGCTCAAGGCCGTCGAGCGCCGCTTCGGTGTCGCCGACCGCTACCACGGCACCAAGCTGTGGATCCAGCAGAACGGCAAGCGGGTCATGACCCCGATGCTGGTCGTGATGCTGGCGATCGGCACCACCGACGTGCTCTTCGCCCTCGACTCGATCCCCGCGATCTTCGGCCTGACCCAGGACCCGTACATCGTGTTCACGGCGAACGCGTTCGCCCTGATGGGACTGAGGCAGCTCTACTTCCTCATCGGCGGCCTGCTGAAGAAGCTGGTCCACCTCTCCTACGGCCTGTCGATCATCCTGGGCTTCATCGGTGTCAAACTCGTGCTGCACGCGCTCCACGAGTCCGGTGTCCACGTCCCGGAGATCAGCATCCCCGTCTCCCTCGGCGTGATCTGCGCGGTTCTGATCGTCACCACGATCACCAGCCTGAGGGCCAACAAGAAGCAGGCGGCGGCCGAAGCGGCCGGGTCGAAGGACGACGGCGCCTCGAAGAACAGCATCGACGTCTGACCCCGTCGCCACCGCGCCGGCCCCGTCGGCAGAGGGGACCGGTCCGGTGACAGGGACCGACCGACACCGGGAGGGGTGCACACGGGAAGGGTGCACGGCACCCGCCGCGCACCGCTCCCGGCGCGCGTTTCCGGGGCGGGCGGTCATCCGGGGCGGGCGGTCAAGAGCACGGCTCCCGGCCCGGCCCTCCGTGACGAACACGTCCGTGGCCTGGCGCGGCGTGATCACGCCGAGGCCGGTTCCACCGCCTTCGCCGCGGGCACCGGGCGGGTCTCCGGCAGCAGCGCGAAGCATCCGAGGCTGAGCAGCGCGATCGCCGTGAGATAGGCGCCCACCGCCCACGGCACCCTGCCCCCCTGCTCGGCAAGTGTCGTCGCCACGATCGGGGTGAGGGCGCCGCCGACGACCCCGCCGAGGTTGTAGCCCACGGCGGCGCCCGTGCAACGCACCTGGGGCTCGTACAGCTCCGGCAGATAGGCCGCGATCACCGCGAACATCGTGATGAACGCGAGCATCGCCACCAGGAAGCCCAGGAACATCAGCAGCGGCTCACCCGTCGCCAGGAGCGCGACCATCGGGAACATCCACACGGCGGCCGCCGCGGACCCGGCCAGGCACAGCGGACGGCGCCCGTAACGGTCACCCAGCAGCGCGAACAGTGGCGTGAGCGCCCCCTTGACCACCACCGCGGCCATGATGCAGGTCAGCATGACGCCCCGGTCCACCCCGAGCCGTTCCGTCGCGTAGGACAGGGACCAGGTCGACACGGTGTAGAAGATCGCGTAACCGACCGCCAGCGCCCCGGCGGTCAGCAGGACCAGCCGCCAGTGGTCGCGCACGACCTCCACGAGCGGCACCCGCACCGGTTCGCCGATCTCCAGGAAGCGGGGACTCTCGGTCAGGGACGCCCGCAGCCACAGCCCGACCAGTGCCAGCACGCCCGCCGCCCAGAACGGCACCCGCCACCCCCACTGGGTGAACTGCGCGTCGGTCAGCGTCGAGGAGAGCGCCAGCACCACCCCGTTGGCGAGCAGAAAGCCGACCGCCGGGCCGATCTGCGGAAAACTCGACCACAGGCCGCGCCGTTCGGGCGGCGCGTGCTCCGCGGTCAGCAGCACGGCACCGCCCCACTCCCCGCCGAGCCCCAGCCCTTGCAGGAAGCGCAACGCGATGAGCAGCAGGGGAGCGGCCGCCCCGATCGTGTCGTACGTCGGTACGCACCCGACCGCCACCGTCGACGCCCCGGTCAGCAGCAGCGAGGCGACCAGGACCGGCCGCCGCCCGTGGCGGTCCCCGATGTGCCCGAAGAGCACCGACCCCAGGGGGCGGGCCAGGAAACCGACACCGAACGTGCCGAAGGCGGCCAGCGTGCCCGCCAGCGGCGAGAACGAGGGGAAGAACAGCGGGCCCAGGACCAGCGCCGCCGCCGTGCCGTAGACGAAGAAGTCGTAGAACTCGATCGCGGTGCCGGCGAGCGCGGCGGCGGCGAGCCGCGGCATGGAAGGCGCCTTCACGGCGCGTACATCGTGCATGTCGCGACAACTACCCTCAGTGATCGCCGGTTACGGGGGCGCACGAAGGGGTGTGGGGGGCAGTACCTGTCGGCGATGCGCCGGGCGGGCCGGTCTGCGCCGCCCGCGCCCCGCGGCGTGCGGAGCACCTCCGCCGCGGCCGGCGGGGATGGTGCGAGGGGTAGGCCGTACGGGTGGTCCGCGCACCGTGATAGACCGGGTCCGAGCAGCGGTCCCGGCGGACCGCCCCATGTCGAAGGACCGGAGGAACCGTGCCCCGCAGTCTGGCCAACGCCCCGATCATGATCCTCAACGGCCCCAACCTGAACCTGCTGGGTCAGCGCCAGCCGGAGATCTACGGATCCGACACCCTGGCCGACGTCGAGGCCCGCTGCGTCAAGGCGGCTGCCGCGCACGGCTCCACGGTGGACTTCCGGCAGTCCAACCACGAGGGCGAACTGGTCGACTGGATCCACGAGGCCCGGCTGAACCACTGCGGCATCGTGATCAATCCGGCCGCCTACTCGCACACGTCCGTCGCGATCCTGGACGCGCTCAACACCTGTGACGGGCTTCCGGTGGTGGAGGTCCACCTCTCCAACATCCATCAGCGGGAGTCGTTCCGGCACCACTCCTACGTCTCGCAGCGTGCCGACGGCGTGATCGCGGGCTGCGGCGTGCAGGGGTACGTCTTCGGCGTGGAGCGGATCGCCGCGCTGGCCGGGCCGGGACAGGCCCCGGCCTGAACCCGGCGCCGGGCGGACCGGCGCCGGTCCCGCCTCACCAGCCGCGCGCGTGCCACTCCGGCAGATGGGGCCGTTCCGCGCCGAGCGTCGTGTCGTTGCCGTGTCCCGGGTAGACCCAGGTCTCGTCCGGCAGCGGGGCGAAGATCTTGGTCTCGACGTCGCGGATCAGGGTCGCGAACGCCTCCGGGTCCTTCCTGGTGTTGCCCACGCCGCCCGGGAAGAGGCAGTCGCCCGTGAAGACGTGCGGGTGGCCGTGGGGGTCGTCGTAGACCAGGGCGATCGACCCCGGGGTGTGCCCGACGAGATGACGCGCGGTGAGCCGTACCTGTCCCACCCGGACCGTGTCGCCGTCGTCGACCGCGACGTCCGTGGCCACCGGGATGCCCTCGGCGTCCTCCCGCCCGGCGTACGTCCGGGCGCCGGTGGCGGCGACCACCTCGGCCAGCGCCTGCCAGTGGTCGGGGTGCCGGTGGGTGGTGACGACGGACGCGATGCCGTCGTCACCGACCGTGCCGAGCAGGGCATGCGCGTCGGCGGCGGCGTCGATCAGCAACTGCTCGTCCGTGGCCCTGCAACGCAGCAGATAGGCGTTGTTGTCCATCGGGCCGACCGCGATCTTGGTGATCATCAGGTCCTTGAGCTCGTGCACGTCGGCGGGACCGCCGACCCTCACCTCTCCGCTGTACGTCATGCCCGTCAGCCTAGTGGGCGCGCCGGCCGGGCCGGGAGGCACTCCCGCCCGGAGGACTCGTCCACGGGATCCGTCTACAGCGCCGGGAGCGCCGGGAGCGGACCGCCGGTCACCGCCAGCCCCGAACCGTCGCGCCGCCCGGCGAGCCAGCCGAGCAGGTCGGCCGGGCCGCCCGAGACGGTGATCGCGGGGTGGGCCGCCTCCCGTCCCGTGCGCCACGCGCGGGTGCCGTCGCTCAGGCCGGCGGACGGGACATCGGGATGACCCGTGAACCGCTCGGCGAGGAACTCGGTCTCCCGTTCGACGAACTCGTCCGGAAGGTCCTCCAGCTCGTACCCGATGCCGAGGTCCACATGGTGCAGCTCGACCTCCACCCAGCGCCGGAACGGCACCCGGGAGACCGAGTCGGTGACGCCGTTGCGCAGTGTCACGGTGCGTGACCAGTCCGCGGGGACCGCGCCGGCGCGCTGGAAGGCTTCCGCGCTCTGCCGCAGGTCGGCGAGGTGTGCCTCCAGGGGGCGCGGGGCGTCGCGCTCGATGTCGGCGTCCCGCGCCTGGGCGGTCACGTACATGGGCCGCCCCTCCAGGACGTTCACCAGGGCGTCCGCGTTGCGGGAGAGGTGGGCGAGGACGTGGCCGCGGCTCCAGCCCGGCAGCCGTGACTCCTGCGTCACATGTCCGTTGTGCAACTCGCCGACCGCGCTGAGCAGCCGGTCGGTGGCTTCACGTAGGGATGCCAGGTCACGTGCGTGATCCATCATGGCGCCGACCCTAGACCGCGCCACACCTTCGGGTGAAGGTGGCGACCGAGGCCCGTTATTCGAATGTGCGTGCTATAAGGTCGCTCGTGGTGGCGGGCATGCTGGAGAGCCGGGGTTTGTTGACATCCGTGAATCCGACCGGCGTTGTCAGTGGCTCCCCCTAGTCTGAGAAAGACGGGGGCCCCGCCCCTGTCACTTCTCTCAAGAAAGGTGCGGACCGGCGTGGCCGACCGTCTCATCGTCCGTGGCGCGCGCGAGCACAATCTGAAGAACGTCTCGCTCGACCTGCCGCGTGACTCGCTCATCGTCTTCACGGGTCTGTCCGGGTCGGGCAAGTCCTCCCTGGCCTTCGACACGATCTTCGCCGAGGGCCAGCGGCGCTATGTGGAGTCGCTCTCCTCCTATGCCCGGCAGTTCCTCGGCCAGATGGACAAGCCGGACGTCGACTTCATCGAGGGCCTCTCCCCGGCGGTCTCCATCGACCAGAAGTCGACCTCGCGCAACCCGCGCTCCACGGTCGGCACGATCACCGAGGTGTACGACTACCTGCGCCTGCTCTTCGCGCGCATCGGCAAGCCGCACTGCCCCGAGTGCGGCCGGCCGATCTCGCGCCAGTCGCCGCAGGCCATCGTGGACCGGGTGCTGGAGCTGCCCGAGGGCAGCCGCTTCCAGGTGCTGTCGCCGCTGGTGCGCGAGCGCAAGGGCGAGTTCGTCGACCTCTTCGCCGACCTCCAGACCAAGGGTTTCTCCCGGGCCCGGGTGGACGGCGAGACGATCCAGCTCGCCACCCCGCCCACGCTGAAGAAGCAGGAGAAGCACACCATCGAGGTGGTCGTCGACCGCCTCACGGTGAAGGAGTCCGCCAAGCGCCGGCTCACCGACTCCGTCGAGACCGCGCTCGGCCTCTCCGGCGGCATGGTCGTGCTCGACTTCGTCGACCTCCCCGAGGACGACCCCGAACGCGAGCGCATGTTCTCGGAGCACCTGTACTGCACGTACGACGACCTCTCCTTCGAGGAGCTGGAGCCCCGCTCCTTCTCCTTCAACTCGCCCTTCGGCGCCTGTCCCGACTGCTCCGGCATCGGCACCCGTATGGAGGTCGACCCCGAGCTGATCGTCCCGGACCCGGACAAGTCCCTCGACGAGGGCGCCCTCCACCCCTGGTCGGGCGGACACGCCAAGGAGTACTTCGGCCGCCTGATCGGCGCCCTCGCGGACGCGCTGGGCTTCCGGACGGACATCCCCTTCGCGGGCCTGCCGCAGCGCGCCAAGAAGGCCCTGCTCTACGGGCACAAGACCCAGGTCGAGGTCCGGTACCGCAACCGGTACGGCAGGGAGCGCCGCTACACCACCGCCTTCGAGGGCGTCGTCCCCTTCGTCAAGCGCCGGCACAGCGAGGCCGAGAGCGACTCCAGCCGCGAGCGCTTCGAGGGCTACATGCGCGAGGTGCCCTGCCCCACCTGTGAGGGCACCCGCCTCAAGCCGCTGATACTCGCCGTCACGGTCATGGGCAAGTCCATCGCCGAGGTCTCCGCGATGTCCATCAGCGACTGCGCGGACTTCCTGGGCGAGCTGACACTCAACGCCCGGGACAAGAAGATCGCCGAGCGGGTGCTGAAGGAGGTCAACGAGCGGCTGCGGTTCCTGGTCGACGTCGGCCTGGACTACCTCTCGCTGAACCGCGCGGCGGGCACCCTCTCCGGTGGCGAGGCCCAGCGCATCCGCCTGGCCACCCAGATCGGCTCCGGTCTCGTCGGCGTCCTGTACGTCCTGGACGAGCCCTCCATCGGTCTGCACCAGCGCGACAACCACCGGCTGATCGAGACCCTCGTCCGCCTGCGCGACATGGGCAACACGCTCATCGTCGTCGAGCACGACGAGGACACCATCAAGGTCGCCGACTGGATCGTCGACATCGGCCCCGGTGCCGGTGAGCACGGCGGCCACGTGGTGCACAGCGGCTCCCTGAAGGAACTGCTCGCCAACGACGAGTCGCAGACCGGCCTGTACCTGGCCGGCAAGAAGGCCATCCCGCTGCCCGAGGTCCGGCGCCCGCGCGATCCCTCCCGGCAGCTCACCGTGCACGGCGCCCGCGAGAACAACCTGAAGGACATCGACGTGTCCTTCCCGCTGGGTGTCTTCACGGCCGTCACCGGAGTCTCCGGCTCCGGCAAGTCGACGCTGGTCAACGACATCCTGTACACACACCTGGCCCGTGAGCTGAACGGCGCCCGGAGCGTCCCCGGCCGCCACACGCGGGTGGACGGCGACGACCAGGTGGACAAGGTCGTGCACGTCGACCAGTCGCCCATCGGCCGCACCCCGCGGTCGAACCCGGCGACGTACACCGGCGTCTTCGACCATGTCCGCAAGCTGTTCGCGGAGACGACCGAGGCGAAGGTCCGCGGTTACCTGCCGGGCCGGTTCTCCTTCAACGTCAAGGGCGGTCGCTGCGAGAACTGTTCGGGCGACGGCACGATCAAGATCGAGATGAACTTCCTCCCGGACGTCTACGTCCCGTGCGAGGTCTGCCACGGCGCCCGGTACAACCGGGAGACCCTGGAGGTCCACTACAAGGGCAAGTCCATCGCAGACGTCCTGAACATGCCGATCGAGGAGGCGACCGACTTCTTCGAGGCGGTCCCCGCCATCTCCCGGCACATGAAGACACTGACGGACGTCGGTCTCGGCTACGTCCGGCTCGGCCAGTCCGCGACCACGCTCTCCGGCGGCGAGGCACAGCGCGTCAAGCTCGCCAGCGAGCTGCAGCGCCGCTCCGCCGGACGCACCGTCTACGTCCTGGACGAGCCGACCACCGGTCTGCACTTCGAGGACATCAGCAAGCTGCTGACGGTCCTGTCCGGGCTGGTCGACAAGGGCAACACGGTCATCGTCATCGAGCACAACCTCGACGTGATCAAGACCGCGGACTGGGTCGTCGACATGGGCCCCGAGGGTGGCGCCGGTGGCGGCGCGGTCGTCGCCGAGGGCACCCCCGAGGAGATCGCCGCCGTCCCCACCAGCCACACCGGCAAGTTCCTGCGGGACACCCTCGGTGCGGACCGGATCAGCGACGCCGCGCCGGTGCGGGCCCCACGCAAGGCGGCGGCCAAGGCCCTCACGGCCAAGGGCGCTCCCGCGAAGGCCACCGCGGCGAGGAAGACCGCGGCCAGGAAGCCGGCCGCCGTCAAGGAAGCCGGTACCGCCGCGAAGAAGACCGCGACCAGGACGGCCAAGACCGCCAAGGCCACGAAGTCCGCCGCGCGCAAGACGACGGGGCCCGGCACCACCTGACCGGCCGGACGCCCGTGAGGCCGCACCGGCGGCGGGCGCACGAGAACACACGGACGCGCCGTGTCCCACGTACCACCGTGGGACACGGCGCGTCCGTGTACTCCCACTTCCCCACCGCTCAGGCGACCGCCGGCTCCGCGGACTCCAGGCCGAGCTGGACCTCACCGCCTCGTACCGCGGCGCCGTAAGGAGTCACACGCGGACTGGTGCGCCGCTCCCCCCACAACAGGCCCGCCCCGCAGGCCCCGCCCTCACAGGGCCACCTCATCGGCCCAGGGCGGCTCGGCGCCCGCGCGTGAGCAGGTGACCGCCGCCGCGCGGGCCGCGAAACGGAGCAGCTCCGTCCAGCCCTCGCGGCCGAGCGCCGTCACCGCCTTCTCGTCGAGCGCGTCACGGGCCGCGAGCCCGTGCAGCAGCGCCGCGTTCACCGTGTCGCCCGCACCGATGGTGTCGACGACGTCGACCCGCTCACCGGGCACCGCGTACTCACCCCCGTCACGGGTGAAGACGCTCAGCCCCGCACCGCCCCTGGTGACCACGACGGCCGCCGGTCCGGCCGCCAGCCACTCGCGCGGCGTGCCGCCCAGCCACTCGGCGTCCTCCTCGGACAGCTTCAGCAGCGACACCGAGGGCAGCCAGCCCCGGAACCGGGCCCGGTACGCGTCCGGGTCGGCGATGAGACCCGCCCGGATGTTCGGGTCCAGCGCGGTGAACAGACCCCGCGCCGCCGCGTCCCGCATCAGTTCCTCGTACGCGCTCGCCCCCGGTTCCAGCACCAGCGAACAGGTGCCGAAGGAGACCGCCCGGGTACCGGACGGCAACGCTTCCGGCGCGGTGAACAGCCGGTCGGCGGTGCCCTCCACGTAGAAGGTGTACGCCGCCGACCCGTCGGCACCGAGCGAGGCCACGGCGAGCGTCGTCGGCTCGGTTCCGCGCTGCACCGCGCCGACGTCCACGCCGGTCTCGCGGAGGCATTCCAGCAGTGCCTCGCCGAAGGCGTCCTGGGAGACGCGCGAGCAGAAGGCGGCGGGGGAGCCGAGGCGGCCCAGCGCCACGGCCGTGTTGTACGGCCCGCCGCCGAGCGCCGGCGTCAGCGCCGCCAGGGCGCCCGGGGCTCGCGGTACCAGGTCGATCAGTGCCTCACCGGCTACGACGATCACGGCGTGGTCCTTTCCATGGCCTCGGGTGCCTCGGGTGCCTCGGGGGTACGGGACGGGTCGGGGCAGCCGCAGGAGGTGCGGTGCGCGAAGGTGCAGTGCAGCCGTACGTTCCGGGCGGGCAGGCCCGGGTCGGCCAGACGTTCCAGCAGCACCCGGACGGCGTGGCCGCCCAATTCCCTGCCGGGCTGCGCCACGGCGGTCAGCCGGGGCGTGAAGAGGTCCGCCCAGTCGAAGTCGTCGAAGCAGCACAGCGCCAGGTCACCGGGTACCGACAGCCCCCGGTCCCGCAGGGCGCGCAGCGCACCGATGGTCATCGCGTTGTTGGCGGTGACCAGCGCGGTGGGCGGCTCCGCGAGGGACAGCAGCCCGGCGGTGGCGCGCGCGGCGCCCGCCGACTCGGAGTCGCCGTGCGCGAGGAGCCGCGCGTCGTACGGCAGGCCGGCCGCGGTGAGTCCGTCGCGATACCCGGCGACCCGCTCACGCGTGGTGCTGAACCCGGCCCGGCCGGCCACCAGGCCGATCCGCCGGTGACCGAGTTCGGCGAGGTGAGCCACCAGCCGGCTCGTCGGTCCGGTGCTGTCGGCACTCACCTGGTCGAAGAGCCAAGCGGCGTCCGGGGGCACGTCGACGACCCGGTCGAGGAACACGGTCGGTACCCGGTGCCGCCGCAGATAGGCGAGGAGCGCGTGCGGCGCGGCGGACGGGGCGACGATCACTCCGTCCACCCGGCGCTCGTGCAGGAGCTGGACCACCGCGCGTTCGTGCTCGGGGTCGTCGTGCGGGTCGGCGATGAGCAGGCCGTAGCCGCGTTTCACGGCGGCGGCCTCGACGCCCTGGAGGATCTCGGTGAAGTACGGGTTGCTGATCGCCGAGACGGCGAGCCCGAGCGTGCGGGTCCGGGAGGTCACCAGGGAGCGGGCGAGGGCGTTCCGGGAATAGCCCAGTTCCTCGATCGCGTCCAGGACGGCCTGCCGGGTGTGCGGCAGCACGGGCCGGGTGTCGTTGAGGACGTGCGACACCGTCGCCACGGAGACGCCGGCGCGCCGTGCCACATCGGCCATCGTCGCCATCGACGTCTCCCTTCGAGACGGTCCCGGGGCAGCCCCGGGCTCGACAGGCTTGCCGGGCTTCGTGGGTGCGCGGGTGTGTGGGTTTGTGGGTTTCGTAGGTTTCGTAGGTTTCGTGGGCTGGACCGTATCCCATCTCGGGGAGGGGCGTAAACGCTTGCGCAAGCGTTTACGCCCCTTGCCTCGACGCGCGCAGTGTGACGCGCACAGTGTTCAGTCCCAGTCCCAGCCGATCCCCACGATGCCCGTTCGCACGCGCGGTTCCACGACGTGCACCGAGTGGTGCCGCCGGCTGAGCGACAGCTCCTGCCGGCCCTCGCGCGGGGCCGCGAACGAGGGCCGCGTGTACCGGTGGCAGCCCGCCGGCAGGGCCGCCGCGTCGAACCGCACCTCCAGCGCGTACTGCCCGGCCGCCGCGTCGAACCCCCGGACGTACTCGTGGGACACGCCCGCCGTGCCGTCCTCCACCGCGTAGCGGAAGAGGTGCGTGTCACCGGCGGCCAGCCGGGTGTCGAAGAGCAGCTCGGCCACCAGCACACCGGACTCGGGGTGCCGGCGGACCCGGCCGGCGCGGCAGTTCTCCAGGGCGTGGACCGTCATCCGCTCCGGCGCGCACCCCGGATCGCCCTGGTGGACGGCGGCGAAGCGGTCGACGCCGTCCCGGTGGGCGCGGACGATGTGGTGCGCCTCGCGGCCCGCCAGCTCGCGGCGCGGCCCGATCCGCACCCGCTCATGGAGCCCGAGGACGTGCACCCCCGCGTCCCGCGGATGCTCCAGCTCGGCCAGCAGCCGCTCCACGACCCCCGGCGCCGCCCCGCAGCCGCGGCGGGAGCGGCCCGCCGCACGGTCCGACAGATGGCCGCCGGCCTCGGTGAGCAGCCTGAGCAGTGATTCCTGGGGTAACTGGAGTATCTCCTCCAGCGCCCGCACCGCACGCAGCGACTCCGGGCGCTGCGGACGCCGGGCGCCCTGCTGCCAGTAGCTCAGGCTGGTGACGCCCACCTTCACCCCGTGGCGCGTCAGGTGATGCTGCACGCGCTGCAACGGCAGCCCCCGCGCGGCGATCGCGGCTCGCAGCGCGACATGGAACGGGCCTCCGCGCAGGGCGGAGTCGAGTTCCGTGCCGGCGCCGTCCGTTTGCGGTGTGGCGTGCGACATGCGGGGCCTTCCTGTGAGGGGTCACCACGGCCGGTCGGGCCGGTCGGCACGGACCGGCGGGGCCCGCCCCCCGAAGCGGTGCGGAGGGTGCACATCCGTACGCCGCGCTTCAGGCCCCGAGTTCCCCCGCATTGAAGCGTGTTGACCAAGTCCCGACAACACTTCGGGCCGTACGGCCGTCCGCTCCTGGCCGAGACCGTGCGCCGCCGCCGGGCCCGGGTTCCCCACGTTCAGGGCGTCCCGGCGTGATCGGCCGGCCGCCGGCCACGTCGTCCACAGGCCCGCCGGAGTGTCGGTCCGCGCCAGTAGGGTGTGAGTCATGGCCGACCCCTCCAGCTACCGCCCCAGTCCGGGACAGATCCCGGACTCGCCCGGGGTGTACAGGTTCCGTGACGAGCACCGCCGGGTGATCTACGTCGGGAAGGCGAAGAGCCTTCGCCAGCGGCTGGCGAACTACTTCCAGGACTTGGCGAACCTGCACCCCCGGACCCGCTCCATGGTCACCACCGCCGCGTCGGTGGAGTGGACGGTGGTGTCCACGGAGGTCGAGGCGCTGCAGCTCGAGTACTCCTGGATCAAGGAGTACGACCCCCGGTTCAACGTCAAGTACCGCGACGACAAGAGCTACCCCTACCTCGCGGTGACCATGAACGAGGAGTTCCCGCGCGTGCAGGTGATGCGCGGGCACAAGAGGAAGGGCGTGCGCTACTTCGGGCCGTACACGCACGCCTGGGCCATCCGTGACACGGTCGACCTGCTGCTGCGCGTCTTCCCGGTGCGGACCTGTTCGGCGGGAGTGTTCAAGAACGCCGCCCGCAGTGGCCGCCCCTGCCTGCTGGGATACATCGGCAAGTGCTCCGCGCCCTGCGTCGGCCGGATCTCCACCGACGACCACTGGGACCTGGCGGACGAGTTCTGCGACTTCATGACCGGCCGCACGGGCACCTACCTGCGCCGCCTGGAGCGGCAGATGGCCGAGGCGGCCGAGGACATGGAGTACGAGCGGGCGGCCCGCCTGCGCGACGACATCGGGGCCCTGCGCAAGGCCATGGAGAAGAGCGCGGTCGTGCTCACCGACGCCACCGACGCCGACCTGATCGCGGTCGCCGAGGACGAGCTGGAGGCGGCCGTCCAGATCTTCCACGTGCGCGGAGGACGTGTGCGCGGCCAGCGCGGCTGGGTCACGGACAAGGTCGAGGACATCACCACCGGCGCCCTGGTGGAGCACGCTCTGCAGCAGCTCTACGGTGAGGAGACCGGCGACGCCGTCCCCAAGGAAGTACTGGTCCCGGCCCTGCCCGAGCCGGTGGAGCCGGTGCAGGAGTGGCTCGCGGAGCGCCGTGGGTCGGGCGTCTCGCTGCGCATTCCGCAGCGCGGCGACAAGAAGGCCCTCATGGAGACCGTGCAGCGCAACGCCCAGCAGTCGCTCGTCCTGCACAAGACCAAGCGCGCCTCCGACCTGACCACCCGCTCGCGCGCGCTGGAGGAGGTCGCCGACGCCCTCGGCCTGGAGAGCGCCCCGCTGCGCATCGAGTGCTACGACATCTCGCACCTCCAGGGCGACGACGTGGTGGCCTCCATGGTCGTCTTCGAGGACGGGCTCGCCCGCAAGAGCGAATACCGCCGCTTCCAGATCAAGGGATTCCGGGGACAGGACGACGTCCGTTCCATGCATGAGGTGATCACCCGCCGCTTCCGCCGCTACCTCGCGGAGAAGGAGCGGACGGGGGAGTGGGCGGACGGCGACCGGGACGCCGTCACCCCGGCCGACGTCACGGCCCCCACCCCGGCCGACGTCACGGACGCCGCCCCGGCCGTCACCACCGACCCCGCCCCCAGCCGGGCCGTCACCGCCGGGGCCGCCGACGTCGCCGATGACTTCGACGCGGGCGGCGACACGCTCAAGGACGAGGACGGCCGCCCCAGGCGGTTCGCCTACCCGCCGCAGCTCGTCGTCGTCGACGGCGGACAGCCGCAGGTGGCCGCGGCCCAACGGGCCCTGGACGAGCTGGGCATCGACGACATCGCCGTGTGCGGTCTCGCCAAGCGGCTGGAGGAGGTCTGGCTGCCCGGTGAGAGCGACCCGGTCGTCCTGCCCCGCACCAGCGAGGGCCTGTACCTGCTCCAGCGGGTCCGTGACGAGGCCCACCGCTTCGCGATCACCTACCAGCGCGCCAAGCGCGCCAAGCGTTTCCGCGCCAGCCCCCTGGACGACGTGCCGGGCCTCGGGGAGACCCGCAAGCAGGCGCTGATCAAGCACTTCGGTTCGGTGAAGAGGCTGCGGTCGGCGACGCTCGACCAGATCTGCGAGGTCCCCGGCATAGGCCGCAAGACGGCGGAGACCATTCTCGTGGCCTTCGCCCGGGCGGCTCCGGCCGCGCCCGCCGTCAACACGGCGACCGGAGAAATCATGGAAGACGCACCAGACGCACCAGACGGGCCAGACGCACCGGACGGACTGGAAACGGCAGACGCCGCAGGCGCAGCAGAAACAGCAGACACCACAGGCACAGCGGAGACAGAAGACACGGACGGGGTGGCCGAGACGACGGCGGGCGCCCCGGGGGAGCCCGTACCCGCGGGCGCCCCGGACGAACGACGGGGGCAGGAGAGATGACCGAGCACGACGCGCAGGCCGCGGCCGGGCAGGAACAGACACCGAGGTCCGCGCAGGACGCGGCCGGTCAGGAGGCCCGCCCCGACCGCGCCGACGACGGAGTACGGGCGGACCCGGGCACGGAGGGCGCAGAGGGCACAGAGGGCACAGACATGGAGGGCTCGGGCGACGAGAACACGGGCGCCGACAAGTCCGGGGCCGACACGCCCATCCCGGAGCTGGTGATCATCTCCGGCATGTCCGGGGCCGGCCGCTCCACCGCCGCCAAGTGTCTGGAGGACCTCGGCTGGTTCGTGGTCGACAACCTCCCGCCCGCGCTGATCCCCACCATGGTGGAGCTGGGCGCCCGCTCGCAGGGCAACGTGGCCCGGATCGCGGTCGTCGTCGACGTCCGCGGCCGGCGTTTCTTCGACAACCTGCGCGAATCCCTGGCCGATCTGGATTCCCGGGGCGTCACCCGGCGGATCGTCTTCCTGGAGTCCTCGGACGAGGCCCTCGTGCGCCGCTTCGAGTCGGTGCGCCGCCCGCACCCCCTCCAGGGCGACGGCCGCATCGTCGACGGCATCGCCGCCGAGCGCGAGCTGCTGCGCGAGCTGCGTGGCGACGCGGACCTGGTGATCGACACCTCCAGCCTCAACGTGCACGAGCTGCGCGCCAAGATGGACGCCCAGTTCGCGGGCGAGGAGGAACCCGAGCTGCGGGCCACCGTCATGTCGTTCGGCTTCAAGTACGGCCTGCCGGTCGACGCCGACCTGGTGGTGGACATGCGCTTCCTGCCCAACCCGCACTGGGTCCCGGAGCTGCGCCCGTTCACCGGCCTCAACGAGGAGGTGTCGACGTACGTCCTGAACCAGCCGGGGGCCAAGGAGTTCCTCGACCGCTACGCCGAACTGCTCCAGCTCATCGCCGCGGGCTACCGCCGTGAGGGCAAGCGCTATGTGACCATCGCCGTCGGCTGCACCGGGGGCAAGCACCGCTCCGTCGCCATGTCGGAGAAGCTCGCCGCCCGGCTCGCCGCCGAGGGCGTGGAGACGGTGGTCGTGCACCGGGACATGGGCCGGGAATGACAGGACGTACTCCGCGGCTGAGCAGGTTGCGCCGGGCCGTGCCCGAGGGGCGCGGCGGCCGGCCGGTGCCGGCCCGCGGCGGCAAGCCGCGCCGCCGGGGCACGCCGCCCAAGGTGGTCGCCCTGGGCGGCGGCATGGGCCTGTCCGCCTCGCTCGCCGCGCTGCGCCGGATCACCGGCGCGCTGACCGCCGTGGTCACGGTGGCCGACGACGGCGGCTCCAGCGGGCGCCTGCGCGACGAGCTGGGCGTGCTGCCACCCGGTGACCTGCGCAAGGCGCTGGCCGCGCTGTGCGGGGACGACGACTGGGGCCAGACCTGGGCCCGCGTCATCCAGCACCGTTTCCAGTCCAAGGGCGACCTGCACGAGCACGCGGTCGGCAATCTGCTGATCGTCGCCCTGTGGGAGCAACTCGGCGACCATGTCCTGGCCCTGGACCTGGTCGGCAAGCTGCTCGGGGCGCACGGGCGGGTGCTGCCCATGTCCGCCGTACCGCTGGAGCTTCAGGCCCTGGTCAGGGGCCATGACCCGGCCCGACCGGAGGACGTGGACACCGTCCGCGGCCAGGCGACCGTGGCGCTCACCCCCGGTGAGGTGCAGTCGGTGCACCTGGTTCCGGCCGACCCGCCCGCCGTTCCCGAGGCGGTCGCCGCGGTCCTCGACGCCGACTGGGTGGTGCTCGGCCCCGGTTCCTGGTTCTCCTCGGTCATCCCGCACCTGCTCGTGCCCGAACTGCTGGACGCGCTCACCCAGACGAAGGCCCGCCGGGTGCTCTCGCTGAACCTCGCTCCGCAGCCCG
Organism: Streptomyces ziwulingensis; assembly: GCF_039542605.1. Classification (NCBI taxonomy): domain Bacteria; kingdom Bacillati; phylum Actinomycetota; class Actinomycetes; order Kitasatosporales; family Streptomycetaceae; genus Streptomyces; species Streptomyces ziwulingensis. The sequence goes on along the minus strand of NZ_BAABIG010000069.1, from coordinate 1,503 downwards.
GAGAAACCGAGGGCTTCTCCCCGCAGCGTCATTTGGAGGTTTTGGGACGACACGCCCCTAAACTCGCCCTGGACGTGGTGCTGGCCGACGAGGCCGCCGTGCCCGACCGGGACCTGCTGACCGACGCCGCCAAACGGTTCGGTGCCGCTGTCGAGCTGGCTCCGGTGGCCCGGACCGACGGGACCCCGAGGCACGACCCGGAGCTGCTGGCCGCCGCGTACGACCGTATTTTTCGGATGCATGGAAGGATCGGCCCATGGCGATGACGGCAGCGGTGAAGGATGAGATCGCCCGGCTCCCCGTCACCCGTACCTGCTGCAGAAAGGCGGAGGTCTCCGCCATTCTGCGGTTCGCCGGCGGCCTTCACCTGGTCAGCGGGCGCATCGTGATCGAGGCGGAGCTGGACACCGCGATCGCGGCCCGGCGGCTCAAGCGGGACATTCTGGAGATCTTCGGCCACAGCTCGGAGCTGATCGTGATGGCCCCCGGCGGCCTGCGCCGCGGTTCGCGCTTCGTGGTGCGGGTCGTGGCGGGCGGCGACCAGTTGGCCCGCCAGACCGGCCTGGTCGACGGCCGGGGGCGCCCGATCCGGGGACTGCCCCCGCAGGTGGTCTCGGGGGCCACCTGCGACGCCGAGGCCGCATGGCGGGGCGCCTTCCTGGCGCACGGCTCGCTCACCGAGCCCGGCCGTTCCTCCTCCCTGGAGGTGACCTGCCCCGGGCCGGAGGCCGCGCTCGCCCTCGTCGGCGCCGCCCGCCGGCTGTCGATCGCCGCCAAGGCCCGCGAGGTGCGCGGGGTGGACCGGGTCGTGGTCCGCGACGGCGACGCGATCGGCGCCCTGCTCACCCGGCTCGGCGCTCACGACTCGGTGCTGGCCTGGGAGGAGCGGCGGATGCGCCGCGAGGTCCGCGCCACCGCCAACCGCCTCGCCAACTTCGACGACGCCAACCTGCGCCGCTCCGCGCGCGCGGCCGTCGCCGCCGGCGCCCGGGTCCAGCGCGCGCTGGAGATCCTCGCCGACGACGTCCCCGAGCACCTCGCCGCCGCCGGCCGGCTGCGCATGGAGCACAAGCAGGCGTCCCTGGAGGAACTGGGCGCGCTGGCCGACCCGCCGCTGACCAAGGACGCCGTCGCCGGCCGCATCCGGCGCCTGCTGGCCATGGCCGACAAGCGCGCCTCGGACCTCGGCCTCCCGGGCACGGAGGCGAACCTCTCCGAGGAACTCGCCGACAACCTCGCGGGCTGACCCGGAGCGTCGGGGGCCGGCCCGGCGGATCGATCACGTCAGAGGGAGACGGAGACGCGGGGTCTGCCACGCCGGCCCGCGGCGTTGCCGTCGGTTGCCGACGTCCCCCACGCCCGGCCGCGCTCGCGGCGGGGGACCTCCGCCGCGCCGGCGCCCCCCTCAGCCTCGCCGCGCGACCCGCGTGACCCGCGCGACCCCCACGCGACTCACCCGATCGACCGGACCCCCCGGACCCCCCGGACCCCCCGGACCCCCCG
>NZ_BAABIG010000068.1:0-8422 GCF_039542605.1 Streptomyces ziwulingensis | reverse complement strand
GTTGGAGACGAACCGCACCGTCAGGTCACGGTCGGTGAACGCGCGCAGCGCCTCATAGGCCATCGCCGGGCCCAGGTCGGAACCCCCGATACCGATGTTGACGACCGCGCGGATGCGCTCACCGGTGTGGCCCCGCCACTCACCCGAACGGACCCGCCCCGCGAAGTCCGCCATCCGGTCCAGCACCGCGTGCACACCCGGCACCACGTTCTCCCCGTCGACCTCCACCACCGCGTCCGCCGGAGCGCGCAGCGCGGTGTGCAGCACCGCCCGGTCCTCGGTGACATTGATCCGCTCACCCCGGAACATCGCGTCCCGCAGACCGAAGACGTCCGTCGCGGCAGCCAGCTCCTGGAGCAGGGCCAGCGTCTCGTCGGTGACGAGGTGCTTGGAGTAGTCGATGTACAGATCACCCACGCGGAGCGTGTATCCGGTGCCGCGCCCCGGGTCTGCGCCGAACAGCTCACGCAGGTGTGTCTCGCCGAGTTCCTCGCGGTGCTCGGCCAGCGCGATCCACTCGGGCCTCTCGTCGAGCCTGGTACGGCCGTCTGCGTTCATTCGGGCTTCCGCCTTCTTCCTGCCTGTCCCTGCCGGGTGCCTTGCCACTGCCGGTTCCAACCTAATTGATCAGGGCGCGGGACGGCCTGTCGTCGTGGCGCCGCGCGCCCCGGCCGACGGTGACAGGTTTCGGGTGCAGCCGAAGACGGCCGGGCACCCCTGGAGATCGGGAACCCGGCCGGTGTCGATTTTCTAGATCTCGCCCCGCAGTTTGGCGAGTGCCTCGGCGAGAATCGCCTCGCCGTCGGCGTCACTGCGGCGCTCGCGCACGTACGCCAGGTGCGTCTTGTAGGGCTCGGTGCGCGGTGGGTCCGGCGGGTTGTCCCGGTCCTGTCCGGCCGGGAAACCGCAGCGCGGGCAGTCCCACGTGTCGGGCACCTGCGCGTCGCTGGCGAAACTCGGCTGTGTCTCATGCCCGTTGGAGCACCAGAAGGAGATGCGCAGACGTGGCGCGGACTCGCCGCGCTCGGCCTCGCCCATCGGCCCCGCCCCGACCCGGCTTCCTCGGATCGCGTTGCCACTTGCCACGGTCGTAACTCCCTGCGTGATGGTGCCGCGAAGCGAGTCGGCGTTTCGCTTCGCTGCGAGCGCCTCAGTCTACGTAAGGCCCAACGCCCGTCCAGTGACAGGAGTTACTCGCCTCGCATGCAGACGCGAGCCCCATGATAGGCCGCGCTCCGGGGCGCGTACCGAACATGGGGCCTCAGGTGGGGAAGTGCGTACCGCGGGTGCGTCGCTGATCTGTTGTTCGTACTTAACGGTCTTCCGACCGCGTCAGTTGTTCGTCTTCATCAGCAGCGCCAGCACCATGATGCAGGCGAACCAGAAGAGACCGACCACCACGGTGATCCGGTCCAGGTTGCGCTCGGCGACCGATGAGCCGCCGACGGACGACTGCATGCCGCCACCGAACATGTCGGAGAGACCGCCGCCCTTCCCCTTGTGCATCAGCACGAGCAGCATCAGCAGCAGGCTGAAGACGATCAGGGCGATCGAGAACCCCAAAACCACGGCTGGACCAACTTCCTCGGATTCTGACGGACGACGGGGGCACGGTGGCAGTACAGCCACCATGCCCCCGCAAGGGTACGACGTATCGCCGCTGCCGCATACTCGCCGGTCGACCCGGTGACCGGGCCGGCGGGCCGCCTACTGGTCGCGGAAACGGACGATCTTGACGAACTCGTCGGCGTCCAGCGAGGCACCGCCGACCAGGGCGCCGTCGATGTCGGGCTTGGCCATGATCTCGGCGACGTTGCCGGACTTGACCGAGCCGCCGTACTGGATGCGGACCTTGTCGGCCAGCTCCCGCGAGTACAGCTCGGCGACCTTGCCGCGGATCGCCGCGCAGACCTCCTGGGCGTCGTCGGCGCCGCAGACCTTGCCGGTTCCGATGGCCCACACCGGCTCGTAGGCGATGACGACCGTCTCGGCCTGCTCGGCCGGGAGGTCCTGGAGACCGCCCTCGACCTGGGCGAGGGTGTGCGAGACGTGGTTGCCCGCCTCGCGGACGTCCAGCTCCTCGCCGACGCACAGGATCGGGGTCAGGCCGTTCTTGTAGGCGGCCTTGACCTTGGCGTTCACCAGCTCGTCGGTCTCGTCGTGGTACTGGCGGCGCTCGGAGTGGCCGACCGCCACGAACGTGCACTTCAGCTTGGCCAGCATCGGGCCGGAGATCTCGCCGGTGTAGGCGCCGCCGTCGTGCGCGGAGATGTCCTGGGCACCGTACTTGATCTTCAGCTTGTCGCCGTCGACCAGGGTCTGCACCGAACGCAGGTCGGTGAAGGGCGGCAGGACGGCGACCTCGACGGTCTCGTAGTCCTTGTCCGCGAGGGCGAAGGCGAGCTTCTGGACGTGGGCGATGGCCTCAAGGTGGTTGAGGTTCATCTTCCAGTTGCCCGCCATCAGCGGCGTGCGCCCAGAGATTTCGGATACGGCCATTGAGGGTCAGTCCTCCAGTGCGGCGAGACCGGGGAGCGTCTTGCCCTCAAGGTATTCGAGGGAGGCGCCGCCGCCGGTCGAGATGTGGCCGAATGCCTTTTCGTCGAAGCCGAGCGTGCGGACGGCGGCGGCGGAGTCGCCACCACCGACCACGGAGAAGCCCGGGGACTCGACGAGGGCCTGGGCTACCGCCTTGGTGCCCTCGGCATAGTCGGGGTGCTCGAAGACGCCCATGGGACCGTTCCAGAAGACGGTGGCCGCGTCGGCGAGCTTCGAGGCGTACAGCTTGCGGGTTTCCGGGCCGATGTCCAGGCCCTCCTGGTCGGCGGGGATGGCGTCCGCGGCGACGGTGGAGGGGTTGGCCGGAGCCTTGGTCTTCAGGTCCGGGAACTCGGTCGACACCAGCACGTCGACGGGGAGCACCAGCTCCACCCCGTTCTTCTCCGCGCGCTCGATGTACTCCTTGACGGCCGGGACCTGGTCCTCCTGGAGCAGGGAGATGCCGACCTCGTGGCCCTGGGCCTTGAGGAAGGTGTAGGCCATGCCGCCGCCGATGAGGAGCCGGTCGGCCTTGCCGAGAAGCTGGTCGATGACGGCGAGCTTGTCGGAGACCTTGGCGCCGCCGAGGGCGACCACGTACGGCCGCTCCACGTCGTCGGTGAGCTTCTTCAGGACGCCGACCTCGGTGGCGATGAGGTAGCCGGCGTAGTGCGGCAGCCGCTTCGGCAGGTCGAAGACGGAGGCGTGCTTGCGGTGCACGGCGCCGAAGCCGTCACCGACGTAGACGTCGGCGAGGCCGGCCAGCTTGTCGGCGAAGGCGGCGCGCTCGGCGTCGTCCTTGGCGGTCTCCCCGGCGTTGAAGCGCAGGTTCTCCAGGACCGCGACCTGTCCGTCGGCGAGGCCGGTGACGGTGGCCTCGGCCGAGTCGCCGACCGTGTCCTCGGCGAAGGCGACGTCGGCGCCGAGCAGCTCGCCGAGGCGCGCGGCGGCGGGCCCGAGCGAGAACGCCGGGTCCGGGGCGCCCTTGGGGCGGCCCAGGTGCGAGGCGACGATCACGCGTGCACCCGCCGCGGCCAGGGCCTTGACGGTGGGCAGCACGGCGCGGATGCGGCCGTCGTCGGTGATGGTGGTGCCGTCCAGCGGGACGTTGAGGTCGGCGCGGACGAAGACGCGCTTGCCCGCGACGCCTTCGGAGAGCAGTTCGTCGATCGTCTTCATGCGGCAGCTCCTGGGGCTGTTGATCGCTCGTGATCCTACGAGGGCTGGTCGTACCGGACGCGCGTCAGGGCTCGGACGGCATCACGCGTGAACCGTCCGAGCCCTGCTAGCGCATCAAGGTGCCTGCTGCGACGATCAGAGCTGGTTGCCGACGAAGACCGTGAGGTCGACGAGGCGGTTGGAGTAGCCCCACTCGTTGTCGTACCAGCCGAGGATCTTCACCGTGTTGCCCTCCTGGACCATGGTCAGGGAGGAGTCGAAGGTGCAGGAGGACGGGTCGCTGACGATGTCCGAGGAGACGATCTCGTCCTCGGTGTAGGTCAGGTAGCCCTTGAGGTCCCCGTCCTCGGACGCCTTCTTGAACGCGGCGTTGACCTCGTCCTTGGTGACCTCGCGCTGGAGCGTCACGACCAGGTCGGTGGCCGAGCCGGTCGGGACCGGGACGCGCATGGCGATGCCGTCCAGCTTGCCCTTGAGCTGCGGCAGGACCAGGGCGGTGGCCTTGGCGGCACCGGTGGTGGTCGGGATGATGTTCTCGGCGGCGGCGCGGGCCCGACGCAGGTCCTTGTGCGGGAAGTCAAGGATGCGCTGGTCGTTGGTGTACGCGTGCACCGTCGTCATCAGGCCCCGGACGATGCCGAAGTTCTCGTCGAGAACCTTGGCCATCGGCGCCACGCAGTTGGTGGTACAGGAGGCGTTGGAGATGACGTGGTGGTTGGCCGCGTCGTACTTGTCCTGGTTGACGCCCATCACGATGGTGATGTCCTCGTCCTTGGCCGGAGCCGAGATGAGGACCTTCTTGGCGCCACCGGTGAGGTGCTTCTCGGCGTCGGCCTTCTTGGTGAAGATGCCGGTCGACTCGATGACGATGTCGACGCCCAGCTCGCCCCACGGGATGTCGGCGGGGTTGCGCTCGGAGAGCACCTTGATGGTGTGGCCGTCCACCGTGATGGTGTCGGCGGTGTGCGTCACCTCGGCCTTGAGACGGCCCAGGATGGTGTCGTACTTCAGCAGGTGCGCGGTGGTCGCGGTGTCGCCCAGGTCGTTGACAGCCACGATCTCGATGTCAGCACCCTGCTCCAGCAGCGCGCGGAAGTAGTTACGACCGATGCGGCCAAAGCCGTTGATGCCTACGCGGATCGTCACGAACCGATCTCCTCGTTGGTACGTCGGCGGCTCGACGCCGACGAGCTGTATGGGATGTCCCCGACCGCCTCCGACCCTACCTCTCCGAGGCCCCGGGGGTGACATTGAGAGGGCCCGTACCCGGCACGGCGGCCCGTACCCGTCGGTAGGGGTACGGGCCGCCTGGGTCCGGTGGGACCGATCACCCGATCGAGTTACAGAGGGTCCGCCCTCCGGCGACGGGCGGTGTCACCCCTTCAGGGCGTCCAGGGCTCTGCCGAGCAGGGCCGCCCGGTCGGCCGGCGCGGTCAGGTGCTCCAGGCCGAAGCCCAGCAGCACGGTGTCGTCGGTGGTGACCGCCGCGAAGGTCCGGAACAGCGTTCCGGTCCGGGTCCAGTCGCGCAGGACGGCCGGGCTGCCCGGGGGCGGTCCGGCGGCCCGCCAGGCGCCGAGCGAGGTCTCGAAGCCCTCGGTCCCGCGCACCGTGCCGCCCGTGACGAGGGACGCCTCGTCGGCCAGCACACCGCGCCCGCCGGTGCCCGGGTCGGTGACGTAGCCGATCGACACCTCGACGGTCTTCCCGGCGTAGGCGCTCAGGTCGAAGGAGACCTGCTGCCAGCCGCCGGAGGACCCGGTGAGGCTGTGCCACGCCCCGGTGGAGCCGGTGGCGGCGCAGCCGTCGTCGGAGAGGGTGAGGTAGTGGCTCAGCCAGGGGTGCTCGCCGACGTAGAAGCCGGCCGCGCACTCCTCCGGGACGGCGCTGGAGGAGGCGCCGCCCGCCTCGGGGAGCGTCGTCCAGTCGTCGCCGCCGGCGGTGCGGGCCTCGATCAGCACGTGGTCGTAGCCGGCCTCGGTGTCCCACAGCAGCCGGGTGCTCAGCGCGGGCGCGTCCGCGGCCGGGGTGCCGGTGAGGTCCACGGTGCGGGTGAGGCGCTTGTAGGCGTCGTCGGTATGGACGGCGGCGGCCATGAAGTCGCCCGCGTACGGCCCGTACGGGTTGACCGTCCCGGCGAACTGGCCCGCGCCCTCGCTCGCGAACTCCGGGTGGGTCTCGACGGGCAGCTCGTCCGAGGTGACGCTGTAGGTGCCGGCCCGGTCCAGCGGGTTGCCGGGCGCGGCGCCGAGCGGGCCGGAGGCGCCGGCCAGCGGGCCGGAACCGGTGAAGCCGGTGGCCCCGGCGGTGGAGGTGCGGGTGTAGGCGCCCAGGTAGTACTGGCTGAAGTCGTTCGACAGGTTGCCGCCGCCGAGGTCGACGCTGCCGCCGGCCTGCTCGCCCGCCTCGATCAGCTTGCCGCCCTCGTTGAGGAAGGCGCGGAGCTGGAGCTGGGTGGCGTTGCCGGGGGTCGCCGCGCCGGTGTAGTGGACGACGGTGCCGAAGTGGGACAGGACGCCGAGCGCGTCGGGGGCGCCCTGCGCGGCGACGTCCCACACGAGCGTCCTGCGGCCGTTGGCCCGGAGGGCGTCCGTGTAGGTCCGCGCCTGGGCCGCGGTGGTGCCTTCCTCGGCGACGACGAGGACGTCGGCACGCGGCCGTTCGGCGACCGTGTAGGTGAAGCGCTCACTGGAGACCGCCTTGCCCTGCCTGGTCCTTCCGGTGAACCAGACCTCGACCCGGTCACCCCGGTCGCCGTCCCGGACCCTGGCGCGGTACTCGTCGAAGTAGAGGTCGTCCGCACCGCCGTAGGTCTCGCCGCCCTTCCAGGGGCGGAGCGTGAGGTCGTGGGTGCGTCCGCCGTTGACGCGGTACTTCAGTTCCTTGTCGCGGACGGACTTGCGGGCGACGACCGAGACCTCCTGGTCGGCGCCGCGCGCGTAGGAGGTGGTGAAGGGGGCCGGGGTGAAGTCCGCGGCCTTCAGGCCCACCGAGGAGGACGGCCGGTCGGGGTGGGCGGCGCTCTCGGCGACGGAGAGCGCGAAGGGGACGTTCTTCTCGAACTCCTGCTGGATCAGACCCTCGTCGTCGGGGAAGTTGAAGACGGACTGGCAGTCGGCGGCGTTCCACTCGTCGTCGGGGTCGACGGCGGAGGCGGTCTGGCAGGTCGACATCTCCGGGGTGAACATCGCCGTGCCGTTGACGTTGGCGGCGTGGCCGTCCGCCTCGCCGTTGGTGGTGTACAGCTCGGAGGAGACCTGCGGGCGGTAGCCCGGGATCGCGGAGTTCCCGGGGGTGCCGGCGAGCGCCCGGTAGAGGACGTCGTCGGGGGTGTCGGTGGCGACCTGCCAGCCGACGCCGTAGAGGAGGAGTTCGGCGGCGGAGTGGTAGTTGACGCCGTACGTGAAGCCGATCCGCTTCTCCAGGGCGTCCAGTGCCTTGGTCTCGGGCTCGGAGTTCGGGCCGGCGCCTCGGTAGGTCTGGCTGGTGGGGTTGGGCGAGGAGCCCTCGTCGTCGTAGCCCCACTTGTAGGCGAAGTTGCGGTTGAGGTCGACGCCGTCACCGGTGCCGAGGACACCGTCGCCGTTGACGTCCCGCAGGTTCTTGCGCCACAGCCGGTTGTCGGTGCTCTCGAACGTGTGGTCGTAGCCGTCGGGGTTGGCCGACAGGACGAACCACAGCTCGGTGGAGTCGACGATGCTCTTGATCCGCCGGTCGGTGCGGTAGTTGTCCAGGTAGTGGTGCATCAGCCGCCGGGTCATCTCCGGGGTGATCCACTCGCGCGCGTGCTGGTTGGACGCGTACAGGACGGAGGGCTTGGCACCGTCCCTCGACTTCTCGGCGCCCTTGGTGAGCTTCAGGGCGAGGATGTCCTGCCCGTTCACCGTCCTGCCGAGGGAGACGACCTTGGTGAGGCCGGGGTGCTCCTGGGCGGTCCGCAGGATCTCCTCCCGCAGCCCGCCGGCGCCGCTGTACGGGCGGAACACTCCGTCGGCGGCCGCCTCGACGTGCCGTTCGGCCCGCTCGGAGAGGGTGTGCTCGGTGAGGCCGACGCCCTGTTCCTCCAGTTCCCTCGCCTGCTGGTCGGTGAGGTAGACCTCGACGGTGGCCGTGCCCTTGCCGGGGACCCGCTCGGTCAGTTCGTGGCCGTCCTGTCCGGCGGCCAGCAGCAGGGGGACCTGCCGCTGGGTGACCTCGGCGCGGAAGACCTTCACTTCCTGCGGATCGGGGGCCGCGGCGCCCCCGGGCTGTGCCTGGGCGATGGGTGCGAAGCCCGCTCCGCCGATCAGGAGCGCGCCGACAGCGAGGATCGATCTCGCTCTGTGTCTCATGAACCCCCCTAGCGGTGGTCCGCCACAGCGGCGAACAGGTTGCCAGGCTCATGACACTCCTTGATCGAGTCAAGAGCGCCCCCACGACACGCGAAAGCCGGTACCGGCCACCCGGGCGGCGGTCGGTAGCGGGTATTCGGGCAGCGCGGGCGGCGCCGGCCTGTCGGGNCGGGCGGCACCGGCCTGTCGGAGAGCGCGGGCGGCACCGGCCTGTCGGAGAGCGCGGGCGGCACCGGCCTGTCGGAGAGCGCGGGCGGCACCGGCCTGTCGGCCTGGGTGCGTCGTCCTGGCGCCCCGGGTGTATCGCCCTGGTGGCCGCCCAGGGGTATCGCGCTGTCGGCCGAGGCATGTCGCCCTGCCCGGCGGATCAGGTCGG
>NZ_BAABIG010000067.1:0-4571 GCF_039542605.1 Streptomyces ziwulingensis | reverse complement strand
TGCCGACGTACGCCTTCGACCACCGCCACTACTGGCTGCGGTTGAACGGAGCGACCGACGCCACCGCCCTCGGGCAGGCGCCCACGGAGCACCCGTTGATCGGCGCGGTCGTGGAAGTGCCCGAGATCGGCGGTGTGCTGTGCACCTCCCGGTTGTCCTTGCACACGCACCCCTGGCTGGCCGACCACACCGTCGGCGGAGTGGTCCTCGTACCCGCCGCGGCCCTGGTCGAGCTGGCCGTGCGGGCCGGTGACGAGGTCGGCTGCGCGACCGTCGACGAATTCACGGTCGCCGTGCCGCTGGTGCTGCCGGAGCGGGGCGGGGTGCGCGTCCAGGCCGCCGTCGGCGGCGTGGACGAGAGTGGCTGCCGTACGGTCACCGTGTACTCGACTCGCGAGGACGCCACCGAGGTGAGCGGGGCGGAAGCATGGGTCCGGCACGCCACCGGTGTGCTGACGGCGACGCCCAAACCGGGCGAGAGCCCGCAGGGAGACTTCGGTGCCTGGCCGCCGGCCGGTGCCCAGCGCGTCGACGTCGAGGCGCTGTACGCCGGACTGGCCCGGCGCGGTTACGAGCACGGGCCCCTCTTCCGGGCCGTACGCGGGCTCTGGCGGCTCGGTGACGAGATGCTCGCCGAGGTCGCCGTACCCGAGGACGAGCGTGCGGAGGCCGGGCGGTTCGGGCTCCACCCCGCCCTGCTGGACGCGGCCCTGCACCCGGCGCTGCTGGACGCGGCCGTTGCCGACGGCGGCTCCGGGGTGTGGCAGTACCTGAACTGGCGCGGCCTCGCGCTGCACGCGGTCGGCGCCACGGCACTGCGCGTACGGATCGCCCCGCACGGCCGGGACCTGCCGGTGCTGGAGGCGGTCGACCTGGCCGGCGGGCTGGTGCTGCGGGCGGAATCGGCGGAGCTTCGGCCGCTGTCCGCCGGGCAGTTGGAACCCGCCGGAGGTACGGCGAGCGACGACTCGCTGTTCCGGGTCGAGTGGACCGCGCTGCCCGAAGCCGACGCGCCGACGGGCGAGCCGCCGACCTGGGCCGCGGTGCGCTCCGCCGCCGACGTCACCGCCCTGGCGGAGGACCAGGCCACGGCAGCGGAGCTGCCCGCGCTCGTCGTGCTGGAGGCCGTCGTCACCCATGACCAGGACGCGGACGACCCGGCGCTCGCCTTGACCAACCGGGTACTGGCGGCCGTGCAGGCATGGCTGGCAGCACCCGCCCTGGAGCAGACCCGGCTGGTCGTGGCCACCCGGGGCGCGGTACCGGCCGGCGCCGACGGAGCGGTGAGCGACCCGGCGGGTGGCGCGGTGTGGGGCCTGATCCGGGCCGCGCAGTCCGAGAACCCGGACCGGATCATGCTCCTCGACCTCGACCTTGATCCGGTGCTCGACCTTGATCCGGTGCTCGACCTCGACTCCTCTCCTGGCATCAGCGCCGTCCCCGGTCTCGAACAGGGTCACCCGTCCACGGCCATCGCCCCGGACCCGTTCGCCGACGGGACCCTCGATCACGTCCTGGGCCGGGTATCGGCCGACACCGAGCCGGAACTCGCGCTGCGCGGCGGGACGCTGCTCATGCCCCGGCTCATCCGCGCCACCCCGGCGAACCCCGGCCAGGCGATGGCGGACCCCGGCCAGGCGACGGCGGACCCAGGCCGGGTCACGGCGGACCCCGGCCAGGCCACGGCGGCGCTCAAGGCACCGGTGGCGCTGGACCCGGAGGGCACCGTCCTGATCACCGGCGGTACCGGCTCGCTCGGCGGACTGCTGGCCCGCCACCTGGTCACCCGGCACGGCATCCGCCACCTCGTGCTGGCCAGCCGACGCGGCCGAGCCGCCGAGGGCGCGACCGAGCTGGTCGCCGAACTCACCGCCCTCGGCGCCACCGAGGTGACGGTGACATCCTGCGATGTCACGGACCGCGACGCGGTCGCCGCCCTGCTGACCGAGGCCCGCCGGAGCGGCCGTCCGCTGACCGGCGTCGTGCACACCGCGGGTATCGCCGACGCGGGAGTGATAGGCACCATCCGGCCCGAGCAGGTGGCCCAGGTGTTCGCGCCGAAGGTGACAGCGGTACGGCACCTGGACGAACTGACCCGCGAACTCGCCCCGGAACTCGCCGCGTTCGTCGTCTTCTCCTCCGTCTCCTCCGTCTTCCTCGGCGCGGGAACCGGCAGCTACGCCGCGGCCAACGCCTTCCTGGACGCCGTGGCGCAACGGCGCCGGGCGCTCGGCCTGCCCGCCACCTCGCTCGCCTGGGGCCTGTGGGACCAGGCCACCGGCGGTATGGCGGCCGGCATGGACGACCTCACCCGCAGCCGGATGAACCGACGCGGCGGAGTCCTCCCCATGTCCCCCGAGGAGGGCATGAACCTGTTCGACGCGGCCCTGCGCACCGGAGAGGCGCTGCTCGTCCCCGCCAAACTGGACCTGCGGCAGCTCCGCACCGACGCAGGCGCGGGCCGGGCCGTTCCCACTCTCCTGCGCGGCCTGGCGCGCACCGGCCGGCAGACCGTGCGGGCGGCGACCGGCGACAGCGGCGGCGGCCTGGCGGACCGGCTGTCCGGGCTGAACACGGCGGAGCAGGAGGCGCTGCTGCTGGAGCTGGTGCGGACACACGCGGCGACCGTGCTCGGCCACGCCGGCCCCGAGGGCGTCCGACAGGACGTGGCGTTCCGTGACTCCGGCTTCGACTCGCTCACCTCGGTCGAACTGCGCAACCGGCTCCGCGAGGCCACCGCCCTCAAACTGCCCGCCACCGTCGTCTTCGACCACCCGAACCCCCTCTCCCTGGCCCGCTACCTGCACGGCGAACTGGGCGAGACGACGGCGACCGCCCCGGCAACGGCCACCGTGGGCACGCTCGCCGACCCGGACGAGCCGATCGCGATCGTCGGCATGGCCTGCCGGCTGCCCGGCGGCGTCCAGAGCCCCGAGGACCTGTGGCGGCTGGTGTCCGAGGGCCGCGACGCGATGTCCGGCTTCCCCGACGACCGGGGCTGGGACCTGGGCGGGTTCTTCAGTGACGACCCGGACCAGACCGGTACGTCGTACGTCAGCCAGGGCGGTTTCCTCTACGACGCCCCTCTGTTCGACGCCGGTTTCTTCGGGATCTCGCCGCGTGAGGCGCTGGCGATGGACCCGCAGCAGCGGCTCCTCCTGGAGACCTCCTGGGAGGCGCTGGAGCGGTCCGGTATCGATCCCCTCTCCCTGAAGGGCACGGAGGTCGGCGTGTTCTCCGGCCTGATGGGCCAGGGCTACGGCGCTTCGGGACCGGTGCCGCCCGAGCTGGAGGGCTTCACCGGCACCGGAGGCATGGGCAGCGTGGCCTCCGGCCGCGTCGCCTACGTCTTCGGCTTCGAGGGCCCGGCCGTGACGGTGGACACGGCCTGCTCGTCCTCCCTTGTCGCCATGCACCTCGCGGCGCAGGCACTGCGCCGCGGCGAGTGCACGATGGCTCTGGCGGGCGGCGCGACCGTCATGGCCACCCCGGGCACCTTCGTCGAGTTCTCCCGGCAGCGGGGACTGGCCTCGGACGGACGGTGCAAGTCGTACGCGGACGCGGCCGACGGCACGGGCTGGGCCGAGGGCGCGGGTGTGGTCGTCCTGGAGCGGCTGTCGGAGGCCCGGCGCAACGGGCACCAGATACTGGCGGTGGTCCGGGGCAGCGCTGTCAACCAGGACGGCGCGTCGAACGGTCTGACCGCTCCGAACGGGCCGTCGCAGCAACGCGTGATCCGCAAGGCCCTGGCCGCTGCCGGACTGTCCCCGGCCGACGTGGACGCGGTGGAGGGTCACGGCACCGGCACCACCCTCGGTGACCCCATCGAGGCGCAGGCCCTGCTCGCCGCATACGGCCAGGACCGCGAAGAACCCCTGTGGCTCGGCTCGCTGAAGTCGAACATCGGGCACACTCAGATGGCCGCGGGCGTGGCCGGCGTGATCAAGATGGTCCAGGCCATGCGGCACGGCATCCTCCCGGCAACGCTGCACGTCGACACCCCGACATCACAGGTCGACTGGTCGGCCGGATCGGTGGAACTGCTGGCGGAGGCCCGCGAGTGGCCGGACGTCGACCGGCCGCGCCGGGTGGGCGTCTCCGGCTTCGGCGTCAGCGGCACCAACGCGCACGTGATTTTGGAGCAGGCGCCGGAGGAGCCCGCCGTCGAGCCGGTGACCCCGGGCGATGGTCCGGTGCCGGTGGTGAGGCCCGTGGTGGTGCCGGTGGTGGTGCCGGTGGTGGTCTCGGCGCGGAGCGCCGGTGCGCTGGCCGGGCAGGCGGGACGGCTGGCGTCGTTCATCGGCCGCACGGACGTGCCGCCGGCCACCGTCGCGGGAGCGTTGGTGTCCCGGCGGGCGGTGCTGTCAGAGCGGGCCGTGGTGGTCGCCGGGTCGCGGGAGGAGGCGGTGGCCGGGCTGGGGGCGTTGGCCGCGGGTGAGTCCTCGCCGAGCGTGGTCACCGGTTCGGACGCTGGGGGGAAGACGGTGTTCGTGTTCCCCGGGCAGGGCTCGCAACGGCTCGGGATGGGCCGGGAGCTGTACGACCGCTATCCGGTCTTCGCCCGCGCCCTG